>JAYTUZ010000180.1:0-12366 GCA_043744295.1 Gammaproteobacteria bacterium
CAGGTGGGCGTGGCCTTGCGGAACGCTTCGCCGGCCTTGTGGCAGCTGGCGCACGCCAGCGCGCGATGCGCGCCCGCGAGAGGAAAATCAGTGCGCTCGTGATCGAAAGCGGTCGCATTCAGGCGCACGATATCGGCCTCGCGACCCAGGTGCTCGGTGTGACAGCCGATGCATTTGCCGACGCCGGCATTGGGCATGCGGCCGTGGAAGCCCCTGTGATCGCGCACGTCGGTGGCGATTTCCTTATGGCACTCCACGCACAGCGCGGTCTGCCGGGCACGATCGGCGCGATCATGGCAGTTGCTGCAGGTGTCTTCCAGCTTGGCGTGCGCCCTGGCCACTTTCCCGGGCATGAGCAGGCTCTCGACCGAGGCGCCATGGGCGAGCGGTGCGCTGATGAGCGCTGTCAGCATGACTCTCACGATCCAACGGCCTCCTGCCAAACGCACAGCTTCAGTTCCCTGGTTGAAAAACGCGGGCTAGTAAACGTGCACGGCAATCACGTGCACGGTTCCGGCGACCAGCAGCATGATGAATGAGGGTACGTGCGCGAAGTGCCAGAGCGACAGCAGTTTCACGTAGATGCGATGCTCGGCCACCAGGCGGTTGGCATTGAGCCGCCGCGTGGCGTAGCCGAGCGCCGTGGCCGCCAGACGTGCGCCATGCGCGGCCAGCGTCGGCGATTGTCTGGCCGCCTGCACGACCATGCGATGGATGGCCCGTTCCAGGTGCCAGCGCGCCAGCAGCGAGCGCAGGCCGATCGTGATCGGCCGCAACACGGCACCGATGGGCGTTCTCGACGGCCGGAACAGGCGCTGCTCCTCGGCTTCAATGACGGCGAGCAGATCCGGCAACACGCTGACGGTGGTCGATTGCTTGCGCAGCTGCTCGGCCGTGGCCTGCAGCTCCGAGAGCGTGCTCTTGTGATCGGTCCAGTCGCCATACACGCGTCCGTAGAAATAACGGCCGATCAGGCCGCTGCCCGCAACCAGCAGCATGGCGGTGAGCGCCACGTTGCTGTTGGTCGCGCCGAGCGAAAAGTTGGAATGAAACAGCACGATCAGTGGCCCCAGCACGCCAAAGATCATGTGGATGCGAAACCAGCCGGTAACATTACCGATGACATTCAGCCACGGCAGGCGCTTGCGCGCGGGATACAGCAACAACAGCAGCATCAGTGAGCCGCCAACGATTCCCAGGGCATAACCCAGCCCGCGCGAAGGCGTGATGTAGCGATCGAGGTGCGCGTTGTAGCCCCAGAGAATCGCCACGCACACGCTCAGCGTAAACACGCGCACTGGAGTCAAGTGTCGCGCGAGAAACTCCACGATCAGCCAACCACCCGCTGTATGACCACCCGCACCGGCTTGCCGGCCTTGGGATCCAGGGGCGGCGTAGCGCCCTGGAAATCGCCTGGGGCGGGCATCGCCTGTCCGCTCCTGGAAGTGCGCGCCTCGATGGTGACCGGCCCGGCAGTGGAGAGATTGCGACCGGGCATCATGGCCTGGCTATCGTCGAGCTGAAACGCCACCGGCCAGCTGCCCGTGGTGAGGCGCAATATCGCCACTGGCGCACCCGGTGAATTGACCGACTTCGCAAGTATGAACAGCGTGAGCCCCGCTGGCACTTTGCCGCGCAGCGCCTCGGCGAGCACCACTTCGCCGCGGATCGCCACCCTCGCACTGGCAGCGGCGCCCGTCGCGCTCGCCGCGCTCGCCGCGGCCGACGGCCCGCCAGCAGCCGCCAGCCGCTGGTCTTCGGCCAGATTCGCGGCGATCAATTTGGCATCTTCAGCGCCGCTACCCATTGCCGCGGCGAGGCGCTGCCAGCTGACGACGGCGGCGGCATATTTCCCGGTTTCATGCTGCAGGCTGCCCTGCAGCCACAGCGCCTTGGCATGTTGAGGGTCTAGACGCAGAGCATTCTGTATATAGGTGGCGGGCACGCCAGCCAATGAATTGCCGCTGCTGCTCGCCACCACATCGGCGTAATCGGCCCAGGTATCGGCCGTCATCTCGCTACGTGCTGCCAGCTTGGCGTAAGCGGCACTGGCGGTGCTGAAGTTGCGCTTGGCACGCGCCGCATTGGCCTCGGCTACCAGTTGCGTGGCAGCGGCCGACAGCGGCGCTGCCACGCTCGAGGCCGCGGCGCCAGTTGCCTGATCGGTGCCCGCCCCGGACGGCAGACGCTTCTGGCGCGCCAGCGCGGCAGCGTCGGCGCGGCCCAGAAACTCGTAGGACTTGGCCAGCAGCTCCCAGTCGCCGTCATTGCCGTTGCCAGAGGCCAGGCGCTTTTCAAGCCCGGTGACGGCAATATCCATCGAACCTGCGGTTTTGGCCGAAGTTGCTGCGGGGGGGGTGCCACTGTTCACCGCAGTGGTTGCTGCGATGCTCGAATCTTTCTCGTTGAGCTGCGCACTGCCCAGGCGCAGGTACAGGCCCAGGGCGGCAACGACGGCTACCGCGCCTGCCACGGGAACCCAGCGCGGCAAGGCACCAAACAGCTGCGCGCGCGGTCGACCAGCGAGCCACGGGTATATGACAAAGAGCACCGCGACGGTCGCGAGCACCCCGGCGAAGAACCAGAATATTTGGCTGAAATTCATGGTGTTAAGGAGTCCTTAAAGGTCGATACTCTTACTGTCACGGATTGTAAAGCCTTTCCAGTCGGCGCAATCATGTCGCAAGTGCGTGACAGTTCACGGATTGGCGACATCTTGACACGTGCGCAGGCTCACGGAAGCTACACCAGCAGGTGTACTACTGTGCGCAGTGTTTGCAGTCGGTAAGGAGACCGCGTCTCGAAATTTATGGATACGAGTCTCTTGGCAGTCTATGCAGCGCCCCTGCTGCTCACCATGTTCTGGTATCTGCGCCGGCATGTCCGCCTGGAGCGGCATAGCCGCGCCGTGCATCATGAGGCCAAGGAAGCCGGCCTGGTCGAGCCCGCATCGATACATCCGGTCATCGATCCGGTGCGTTGCCTGGGATGTGGGGCCTGCGTGCGTGCCTGCCCTGAAGAGCCGGAGCACCACGTGCTGGGCATCATCGACGGCAAAGCGCAGCTGGTCGGCCCCACCGATTGCATCGGTCACGGCGCCTGCAAGGCCGCCTGCCCGGTCGATGCGATCTCACTCGTGTTCGGCACGGCAACGCGCGGCCTCGATCTGCCGGTGCTCAACGCCCTGTTCGAATCCAATGTCCCGGGCCTGTACATCGCCGGCGAACTGGGCGGCATGGGGCTGATCCGCAATGCCCTGAACCAGGGCCAGCAGGCCATTCAGTCCATCGCCAAAGCGAACCGGCGCGCGCCCGGCAAGCGTCTGGATGTATTGATCGTCGGGGCCGGTCCTGCGGGCATGGCGGCGGCCCTTACCGCCAAGGCGATGAATCTCACCTACCGCTGCGTCGAGCAGGAGTCGCTCGGCGGTTGCGTCTATAAATACCCGCGCGGCAAACTGGTGATGACCGCGCCGGTGGAATTGCCGCTGGAAGGCAAGCTGTTTTTCCGCCAGACCTCCAAGGAACATCTGCTGGGCGTATGGACCGAAATCATGCAGAAGCATCAGCTGCGCATTCAATGCAATGAACGGGTCGAGAATATCGAGCAGGATGGCGACGGTTTCATCGTGCGCACATCGAAAGCTGCGTATCGCGCCTCGACCGTGCTGCTCGCCATCGGCCGGCGCGGCACTCCGCGCAAGCTGTCGGTACCGGGCGAAGAATTGCCGAAAGTGGTCTATCGCCTGATCGACCCGGACCAGTACATCGGCCAGAGCGTGCTGGTGGTGGGCGGCGGCGACAGCGCGCTGGAAGCGGCAGCCAGCATTGCCGAGGTGCAGGGCACGCAGGTCACGCTGTCCTATCGCGGCGATGCCTTTGGGCGTGCCAAGCCGAAAAATCGCCAGCGCGTGGCGCAGGCGGCCGATCGCGGCAATCTGAAGCTGATGCTCTCGTCGAGCGTCAGCCAGATCCATCCGGACCTGGTGGTGCTCGAACAGGGCGGCAAACAGCACGAGATTCCCAATGGTGCGGTGATCGTCAGTGCCGGTGGCGTGCTGCCCAATGAATTCCTCAACAAAGTCGGCATCCGCGTCGAAACCAAGTACGGCACCGCATGATCATGCGACGCGGGCGCACGACGCTCCTGCTCTCCGGGCTCGCCCTGCTGGCCGTGCAGATGCCAGGCGGCATTGGCTACGCAGCGAGCAGCAAAGCCGATCCCCTGGAGAGTGCGCGCGTGGCGCTGCGTACGCGTGACTACCCCACGGCGCTCGCGCGCCTGCAGCTGGCCGCGAACGGCGGCAATGTCGAGGCGCAGCTGCTGCTGGGGCTCGTTACCCTCAATGGCGTCGGCACACCGATCGACCCGCCGCAGGCCGAGGCGTGGCTGCGCAAGAGCGCCGCGCAAAATAACGCCACCGCGGCCTACGTGCTGGCGGCGTTGCTCGCGCGTCGCAGCGACGCGCCCGCTGGCGAAGCCGCAACGATGCTGCAGCGGGCGGCGACGCTGGGCAATCTGGCCGCTATTGAAGATGTGCGCCTGGGACGCAAGCCGCTCAGCCCCGAGTGGGTGGGCCTGGCGGAAACCGCGCTACGCCGTGAGCTGGCCTTTACCAGCGCGCGCCATGGCGACGTAGCGACGCTCGCTCTGCTGGGCAACGAGCTCAAGAACCTGCGCGACGACTTTGGCTCTGGCCTGCTGGCCGCAGCGGCGGCGGCCGGGTCACGGGATGCAGCGCAGTTTCTGATCGAGCGTGGCTGCGATACCGGGCTGGCCGACAGTTTCGGCGTCACACCGCTGATGCTGGCTGCACAGCTTGAACACACGGATCTGGCCCAGCTGCTGCTGACGCACGGCGCCGCGGTGGGCGCCGCAGACGCCGCCCATCGCACCGCTCTCTTTTATGCCGCGCGCGCAGATCGCGCCGCCGGCGTGGCGCTGCTCGCCACCGCCGGCGCGCGGCTTGACGCGGCTGACAGCCGCGACTACACAGCACTCGACGCGGCTCTGGCGGTCGGCGCGGATGCCGCTGCCGCTCAGCTACGCGCGCTCGGCGCCAAGGCCATGGTTACGCACGCCAACCGTGGTGGCCGCGCCGCTAAGTTTGATGCCGCGCGCCCAGGCGAAATCTACAAGGGTTGGGCGACCCTGGCCCTCGCAGTGGCGCGTAACGATACCGATTCGGCCCAGAGGCTCCTGGCAGGCGGCGCCGATGTCAACGCCCGCACCGCTCAGGGCGATAGCCTGCTGCATGTCGCACTGCATACTGGCTCCGACGAGATGCTGAAGTTATTGGTGGGCGCACATGCCAATGCGCGCCAGGCCGACCGACGCGGCCGCACCGTGCTGGTACTCGCGGCCACCAACGGCCGCAGCGGCGCCGCCGCTGCATTGCTCGCTGCCGGCGTCGACGCCAACACACGTGCCGGTGATGAGGGCACGCCGCTGTTGGCGGCCGTGCACGCCGGACGCTCGGAAATTGTCGAACAACTGCTCAGTGCCGGCGCCCAGGTGGACGCCGCCGATGCGCACGGCGAGACCCCGCTGATGGTCGCCGCTACGACCGCCAACGCGCCGATCGTTCGGCTGCTGTTGGCGCGCAATGCCTCAGCGCGCGCCACCGACCAGCACGGCGAGACGGCGCTGTGGCGCGCGGCACGCGCCGGCGCGGCGGATATCACTCAGCTGCTGCTGGCGGCTGGCGCCGAGGTGGACGCCGCCGATAACGATGGGCGCACCGCATTGATGACGGCCGCGGCGGCCGGCTACGACAAGGTCGTGAGTCTGCTGCTCGATGCGCGCGCGCACCTCGATGGACGCGCTGCCAGCGGCGATACGCCGTTGCTGCTGGCGGCCGCACATGGGCAGGATGGCGTCGTGCAATTGCTGCTGCGGCGCAAAGCCGCTGTCGATCTGCAGAACCATGATGGCGATACCGCCTTGCTGGCTGCCAGCCGCGCCGGCAGTACGGCGGCGGCGCGGGCGCTGCGCGCTGCCGGGGCCAGCACCTCGTTGCGTAACGGCAAACACGCCACGGCTGCCGATGTGGCCCGCGATCGCGGCTTCACGGGGCTGGCCAGCGAGCTGGCCGGAAAAAGCTGAGGCCTGTGGGCCCAGGCCAGCCAGCCTCAATCGTCCTGCACGAGCTGGCCCGGAAACAATTCCTCGACGAAGCCGAACTTGCCAAGGTCACGAATGCGCGTCGGATAGAGCACGCCATCCAGGTGATCGACCTCGTGCTGCACGACGCGGGCGTGGAAACCTTCCACTTTGCGATCCACAGGCGCGCCAAACTGGTCCACGCCACGGTAGCGCAGGCGCCGGTAGCGTGGCACCCAGCCGCGCATGCCCGGCACGGACAGGCAGCCTTCCCAGTCTTCCTCCTTGCCGCCCCAGCGCGGCCTGAGCACCGGGTTGACCAGCACCGTGTAGGGCACGGCCCCGGCATCCGGGTACCTGGGGTTGCCGCCGCCACCAAAGATCACCAATCGCAGCGGCACGCCAATCTGCGGTGCCGCCAGCCCGGCGCCCTTGGCCGCGCGCATGGTGTCTTCCATATCGGCGATGAGTGCGTGCAACGCCGGGGTAGCGAACTCCAGCACCGGGGTGCTGGCCACCAGCAGGCGCGGATCGCCCATCCGCAGAATCGTTCTAATGGCCATGGCGCTATCATAGCCGCCCGATTCCCTCAATCCGGAAACGAAACTTGGCAAGGATGGTCAGAGCCTCTTACCATGCGCAGGTTGGTTCGCGCGAATCCACCACCCCAGAGGATTGATTCATGAAATTCTTGCTGCCCTTGTCGCTGCTCACCGCTCTGATCGCGGCCCCGGCTTTCGCTGCCTGCCCAGCACCAACCAACGGCGTCGTGGTGCCCGACGGCGCCAACGCTACCAAGGATGAGATGATTGCGGCACAGCACGCGGTCAAGGACTACAACGCGGCCGTGAAGGACTACATCGACTGCCTGGGCAAAGAGATGGATGCCAAGCTGGCCGCCGGTGGCGACAAGATGACGGACACCGACCGCAAGAAGATCAACAGCGAATACGGTGCGCTACAGAATACCGTGGTCGACGAAGTGCAGAAAGTCGCCGATAAATTCAACGTGGAACTGCGCGCCTGGAAGGCCAAGAACGCTCCGCCGCCAGCGGCCGCACAGTAACGGCGGGCGGGGTTGGCAGCGCTGGCGCCTACAACTGCGCGCCAGCCGCATAGGTGTTGCACTCGTCGATCCTGCCGCTCGCGAAGCCGCGCTCGAACCAACGCTGGCGTTGCTCGGCGCTGCCGTGGGTAAAGGTTTCGGGCACCACGCGCCCCTGCATGCGCCGCTGCAGCGTGTCGTCGCCCACGGACGCCGCCGCCTGCAGGGCCTGCTGCAGTTCGCCCGGCTCGATGACGCGTTGATCGAGCATGGCCCAGACTCCGGCCAGGCAGTCGGCCTGCAGTTCTACCGCCACCTGGATGCTATTGGCGCCCTCGCCGCCGCCCTGCCGCGCGCGTAGCCGCTCCACCTTGTCGGTTATACCCAGCAGCGTCTGAATGTGGTGGCCTACTTCATGCGCGATGACGTAGGCGCGCGCGAACTGCCCCGGCGCCCCGAATTCCGTGGCCAGCTGGTTGAAGAAATCGAGATCCAGATAGAGTTTCTGATCGCCCGGGCAATAGAACGGGCCGGCAGCGGCGCTGGCAGTACCGCAGGCCGAGGCCACCTCAGCGCTGAACAGCACCATGGTCGGCGGCGTGTAACCCTGACCGGTAGCGGCAAAATACCTGCCCCAGACGTCTTCGGTTTCGCCGAGCACCGCCGCCGCAAAGTCGCCCTGCGCATCGGCCGGCTTGCCCACCACGGCAGGCTGCTGCTGCGCCGGTGCCGCAAGCTGGCCGTCGCCCACCAGGCCCAGCAGCGTGGCGGGGCTGACACCCAGGAAATAGCCGGCAATCAGCAACACAATGGTGCCGACGCCCAGCCCGGCTCCGGTACGTCCCACTTTCATGCCGCGGCGGTCTTCGACGTTGTCGCTGCGGCGCATGTCTTCCATACGCATCGTTGCTGCTCCTGCTTTGTTCTGGGTCTGGCGCTTTGTTCTGGGTCTGGCGCTTCGGCCCGCGGCCTAAGGCGTGTCGCCACCAGGCTCGAGCCCCTTGGTATACAACACCTTGCCATCGGGCCTGACGATTATTGCCTCGACATCGCCCAGGCGCTCGTAGATTTTCAGGGCCGCCTCGGCGCCCAGTACAAACGCGGTTTTCGACAGGCCATCGCTGCGCGTGGCGCTGGCCGCCAGAATAGTCGCACTGCGTACCTGGCTGGCCGAGTGCCCGGTGTGTGGATCGATGATGTGGTGGTAGCGTGTGCCATTCTCATCGAAATAACGCTCGTAGTCGCCGGAGGTGGAAATGGCGGTATCCACCAGCGGCAGCCGCGCAATGATCTCCTGCTTGCGATCGGGATGGCGGATGCCAACGATCCACGGCTTGCCGAAACGATCACCGATGATGCGGCTGTCACCACCCGCCTGCACCAGCGCATGCCTGATGCCACGCTGCTGCAGGATGCCGATACCGCGATCGACCGCATAGCCCTTGGCGATGCCACCCAGATCGATGCGCACGCCGGGCTGCGAATAGCGCACCGTGCCTGCCTTGCGATCGAGCAGCACGTGATGGTAGTTGACGGCCGGCAGCGCGCTCTCGATCTGCTGTTCGCTGGGGCGCGTGCCGGCGTGAAAGTCGTACATGAAGCCAACGCTGGCGTAGGTGATGTCGAAAGCGCCATCGGTGAGGCGCGAATAATCGAGCGAGGTACTCAACAGGTCGAACAGTTCGCGACTGATCTTCACCGGCCCACTGGCGGCACTGGCATTGAGTCGTGAGAGCTCACTGGTGGGCTTGTAGGTGCTCATGCCGGCGTCGATGCGGTTCATCTCTGCCATCACCGCGTCGATGGCGCGCTCGCCAGCGGCGTGATTCTCCGACCACAGCTCGACCACGATGCGCGTACCCATCGTGCCATCGACCGTACGCGACAGCCACTCGGCGCGGGCCGGCGCTGTGCTCAGCGCGCTTGCTGCCAGCGCCAGCGCCAGCCAACGGCCGCTGCGCGCCAGCATGGCTAGAGCTGCAGCAGCGCGCCCGGCTGCGGCATGCTGACCGGTACGTCTTTGAGCAGGCCGGCAAAGGTCTGCATTGCGCCCTGCTCACCGTGCACGAGTATGGTGCGCTCGCGCCCGCCGGCGCGAGCGTGCCACTGGAGCAGTTCGCGCTGATCGGCGTGCGCGGAAAAGCCGTTGATGGTGTGCACCTGGGCACGCACCGGCACTTCCTCGCCGAACAGGAAGATGCTGCGTGCCCCATCGATGATGCGCCGCGCCGGCGTGCCCTGGGCGGCGTAGCCGACAAAGACGATGCTGGCATCCGGGCGCGGCAGGTTGTGCACCAGGTGATGACGCACGCGCCCGCCGGTGCACATGCCGGAACCGGCCATGATCACGGCGCCGCCGCCGATGCGGTTGATCGCCATGGAATCGCTGGTCGCACGCACCAGGCGCAGGCCCGCAAAACCGAACAGGTCATGTCCGCCGGCGAACAGCGTGGCGGCTTCCGCGTCGTAGCACTCCGGATGGGCGCGATAGACCTCAGTGGCGGACACCGCCATGGGCGAATCGACGTACACCGGCAGCTGCGGCGGCAGCGCACCGGAGGCGACGGCGGCCCGCAGCGAATAGAGGATCTCCTGGCTGCGCTCGAGCGCAAAGCTCGGGATCACGACATTGCCACCGCGCGCAATCGTGGCGCCGACGACGGCGACGAGTTCGGCAACGGATTCGGCGGGCGAGCGATGGGCGCGATCGCCATAGGTGGTCTCCATCAGCACGATCTCGGCGGCCGGTGGTGCCGGATCGCGGATGATGGGGCGGCCCGCGCCGCCGATGTCGCCCGAGAACAAGACGCGGCGCACGCGCCCATCTTCCGTGACCTGCACCAGCACGTGGGCCGAACCGAGAATGTGTCCCGCATCATGGAAGCTGACACGCAGGCTGTCGGTCAGCTCGATCTGCGCACCGTAGGTTGCCACGCGGCCGAAGCGCTCGATGGCCGTGGTTACGTCGGCCTGCGTGTACAACGCCGCCACCGCCCTGCCACCGCGCCCATGGCGCGTGCGCCAGCCGGCGTCGTCCTCCGCCATGTGCGCGGCATCCTGCATCACGATCCGCGCCAGCTCGCGCGTGGCGGCGGTGGCGATGATTTCGCCGCGGAAACCGCGCTTCGCCAGCAGCGGCAACCGGCCGCAGTGGTCCAGGTGCGCATGCGTCAGCAGCAGGAAATCGACCGCGGCGGCATCGAACCCCAGCGCTGCCGCGTTCTCCTCCTCGAGTTCGCGGCCGCCCTGGAACATGCCGCAGTCGATCAGCAGGAGTTTGCCGGCGCACTCGAGCAGGTGACAGGAACCGGTAACGTCGCGGTCGGCGCCGTGAAAGGACAATTCCATCGTGCCGCTCCTCAGTTGCCGAAAATGTCGTCGCCGGATTTGCGATACCACTCGGCGATGCCGCTCCAGATCGAGGCGGCATCCTCAGCGAACCAGAACAGCTCAGCGTCTTCCGGGTCGATCACCCCTTCAGCCAGCATGTAAGGGATGTCGATGACCCGCCGCCAGTACTGTTCGCCGACCAGCACCACCGGCACCATGGCCATCGTGCGGGTCTGCAGGAGCGTGAGCGCCTCGAACAGTTCGTCGAGGGTACCGAAGCCGCCGGGGAACGCCACCAGGGCACGGGCGCGCTGCAGAAAATGGAGCTTGCGGATCGCGAAGTACTGGAAGCGGAAGCACAGCTCCGGGGTCACGTAGGGGTTCGGATACTGCTCATGGGGCAGTTCGATGTTGAGGCCGACGGTCTGCGCGCCGCTGTCGAAGGCACCGCGATTTGCAGCCTCCATGATGCCGGGGCCCCCGCCCGTCATGACCACCATGCTGCCGTGGCGCGGATCGGGGTTGCAACCGGCCACCAGGCGGCCGAATTCACGCGCCACTGCGTAGTAACCGCTCTTGGCATGCAAGCGCTCCGCCACCGCGGCGTGGCGCTGCAGCTCGAGGTCGCCGGGCGCCCGGGCGGCGGCGGCACGCGCCGCCGCGAGCCGCCGTTGCGCCACCGCTGGCTCGGCAATGCGTGTGCTGCCGAATGCGACAATCACGTGCCTGACGCCGGCCGCCTGCAGCAGGAGCTCGGGCTTGAGGTAGTCGAGCTGGAGACGGGCGACGCGCGTGTCGTCGCGCTGCAGGAAGGCCGGATCCTCGTCGCCCGGCAGATAGCTGGGGCTGGCCATGATGGCCGCCAGGCGCGCGGGTGCACCCGGATCATCCTCGGCGGATTTGGCAGTTTGCCAGGGCAGAGGCGCGCGGCGCGGCTTCTTCATTATTCGTAGCGCAAGGTTTCCATTCGCGCAAGTCTCGCAGACCGCGCGTTATCCGGCCAGCGCCGCATCGAGCAGGTTCTTCTGCGCGAGCCAGTCCCGGTTGTACAGTCGCGTCAGGTATTTCGCGCCCGTGTCACACAGTATTGTCACGATCAGGTGTCCCGGTCCGAGTTCCCGTGCCACGCGGATCGCGGCCGCAACGTTGACGCCGCTGGTGCTGCCGAGGAACAGGCCCTCCTCGCGCAGCAACCGATAGACGCAGGCGACCGTCTCGTGATCCTCGACGTGCACGGCGTCGTCCACCGGCGCATCCTGCATGTTGGCAGTGACGCGGCCGATGCCGATGCCTTCAGTGATTGAACCGGCGCCGGTCGCCTTCAGCGCCCCGTTGCGGATGTACTCGAACAGCGCACTGCCGGGGGGATCGGCCAGCACGGTGCGCACGCGCTGATTGCGCGACTTGAGATACTCAGACACGCCGCCGAGCGTGCCACCGGTGCCGCTGGCGGCGACAAAGGCGTCAATCCGGCCGGCGGTCTGCTCCCAGATTTCCGGTCCCGTGGTTGCCACGTGGGCGCGGCGATTGGCGGTGTTGTCGAACTGGTTGGCCCAGATGGCGTCGGGAATCTCCGTGGCCATGCGCCCGGCAACTTTCTGGTAGTGGTTCGGGTCGCTGTACGGGACGGCCTTGACCCGATGCACCTCGGCGCCGAGCGCCTCGATGAGCGCGTATTTTTCCGGCGACTGGTTGTCGGGCATGACGATTACGCAGCGGTAGGCGCGCGCGTTGCAGACATGCGCCAGGCCGATGCCGGTGTTGCCCGCCGTGCCCTCAACCACCGTGCCGCCCGGCGCCAGCACGCCGCGCTGCTCGGCATCGAGCACGATGGCGCGCGCGGCGCGGTCCTTTACCGAACCGCCCGGGTTCATGAATTCGGCCTTGCC
>JAYTUZ010000181.1:0-12339 GCA_043744295.1 Gammaproteobacteria bacterium
TCGGTGGTCAGCCGCCCGGGCTAGGCTGCGCCCCGGCTACAGCAGCGATGCTCTTCAATTCTATGTTGAACCTGCCGGATTGCTTTTCCGCAATGAGCAGGCCGACGTAGCGCACGTCGGCGAAGCTCACGGCCGGGGCCGACACGGCGCGTCCGCGCAAGCTGGCTGCAAAGTCGGTCGGCTGAAAACGCAGCGCTGCCCATTCATGCGGCGCTACGAATGCGGCCTGGTATTGAGCCGCGCCCGAGTCGTCCACGAGTTTGAGCGTAAGCCTGTAGCGCCGCCCGTCGCCTCGCACCGTCAGTATCAGTACTGAGGAGTGCGCGGGAAACCTGACGGGCCCCCTGAACGAGGCGAAGCCGCCATTGTTGGCGAGCGACACTTCCCCTTCGAACAGCATGGCGCCGGGCGCTGCAGACAGCCGCGACGATGACATGCCGCCCATGACGCCATCGTTGACCACCCAAAAAGTAGGCACGACTTCGGCCCGGGAGAAATCCAGCGACGGCGATTCGGCCGGTTGCGAGACGGCAATCTCGGGGGCTTGCTGGGGAGTGATCGCCATGGGTTTGTACATTATAGAACCGATCGATGCGGCCGAACACGCCTCGCACTTGATCCACGTCAATGCGCCACATTCCGGATTGCCCTAGCCTGCAGCGGTGCAGTGGGGGCAATAGCTACGAGCATTCAGCCAGGTGGGGGCGAAATGAACAAACCTGACAGCGAGACCAGTACCGGCTCTTCCGAATCGCACGACGAGCGGGTGCCCTTCATGCAACGACTGCTCGATAACCACTTTCTACTGCTCTTTCTCGGCGTTGTGCTACCCACCGTGCTCTACATCGTGTGGGGCATCATGGAATTGGTGGGAATTCCACTCGCTCCAAAATAGGGCTGAAATAGGGCCAAATCAGGGAGATAGCCCATGTCCATTGCACCCCCTTCGGATCGACTGTGGTGGAAGCAGCCCATGCCGCGCGTCGAGGTGGTGTGGATCGGCATCGCGTTCCTTTGGGGCCTCGTCATGTTCTTCATGATGATCTATTGGCATGCGGTCGGCCGGCAGAACCTGGCCAATGTCACCTATCGCACCACCCCCGAGGTATTCGCCGCCAAGACTGACTCGATGATCGAGAAGTACAAGGTGCGCGAGGAAGCGGGCTTTCCGGTGGTGCACCCGCCGCCAGGGAGCGATGTCTACCTGATTGCCCGCATCTGGATGTGGTGGCCGATTCTTGAGTTTGAGAAGAACCAGAGTTATCGACTCCATCTCTCGTCGCTGGATTACTCGCACGGCTTTTCGCTGCAGCCGGTAAACATCAATATCCAGGTGCAGCCGGGATACGAACACGTGCTGACGCTCACGCCGAACCAGGCTGGCCAGTTTGGCATCGTCTGCAACGAATACTGCGGGCTTGGTCATCACACGATGGCGGGCCGCATCTACGTGCTCGATCATGGTTAAGGGGATTGCAATGACTGCGAGCAGCCCATTTCGGATCTGCCCCACTACCGGACTGAAGGTCGACCTGAGCGCGCAGAGCCTGATTCGCGCCAACGCGGTCGCCGCCGTTATCTTTCTTGCAATCGGCGGGCTGTTCGGGCTCTCGGTGGCGCTGACGCGCTGGCCGGACGTGCATCTGCTGCCGCTAGACTGGTTCTACCTGGCGCTCACAGCACACGGCCTGGACGTGTTGCTGTGCTGGATCATCTTCTTTGAGATCGCGGTACTGTATTTTTCCGCCGCGGTACTGCTCGGTTGCCGGCTGGCGGCACCGCGGGTCGCGTGGGTCGCATTCGCGCTCATGCTCGTGGGGGCCGCGCTCGCCAACGTTACCGTGCTCCAGGGTCAGTCCTCGGTGATGTTCACGTCCTACGTGCCCATGAAAGCGGCGCCCAACTTCTACCTCGCGCTGATCATCTTTGCGGTCGGAGCGCTGATTGCCTGTGGCGTCTTCTTCGGAACGCTGGTGGTTGCCAAGGAGGAGAAAACCTACCAGGGCTCCATCCCGCTGGTGACCTTTGGCGCGCTCACGGCTGCCATCATCGCGGTATTCACGCTCGCCTCGGGCGCCATCATCCTGATCCCGACCTACCTGTGGTCGCTCGGCCTGATCAGCAACATCGATCCCTTGATGTACAAGCTGGTGTGGTGGGCGATGGGCCACTCCTCGCAGCAGATCAACGTCTCGGCGCACGTCGCGATCTGGTACGCGATTGCGGCCATCGTCCTGGGCGCCAAGCCGCTCTCCGAGAAGGCCAGCCGCTTCGCCTTCCTGCTCTATATCCTGTTTCTGCAGCTGGCCAGTGCTCATCACCTGCTGGTCGAACCGGGCCTGAGCTCTGAGTGGAAGATATTCAATACTTCCTATGCGATGTACCTGGCCGTGCTCGGCAGCATGATTCACGCGCTGACCGTACCCGGGACCATCGAAGCCGCACAACGCAAGCGCGGTTTCAACAAGGGGATGTTTGAATGGTTGCGCAAGGCGCCGTGGGGCAATCCGGCTTTTGCCGGCATGTTCCTCTCGCTGGTGATGTTCGGGTTCCTGGGCGGCATCTCCGGTGTGGTGATGGGCACCGAGCAGATCAACCTGATCATGCACAATACCCTGTACGTGCCGGGGCACTTTCACGGCACCGTGGTGGCCGGCACCACGCTCGCTTTCATGGCCGTGACCTATCTGCTGATTCCGCTCATTTTCCAGAGGCAGGTAAGCTTTCCACGGCTGGCGCGCTGGCAGCCCTATGTGTTCGCCATCGGCGTGACCGGCATTTCCCTGTTCATGATGGGCGCCGGTACGCTCGGGGTCGCACGCCGGCACTGGGACATCACTTTTGCCGACGCGGCGCTGCCGTACCATTACCCGACGGCGGCCTTCCTGATGCTGACGCTCAATGGCATATTTGCCTTGCTGGCTGGGCTCGGTGGCCTCATGTATATCGTCGTGGTCGTAAGCTCGGTATTCTTCGGCAAGAAGGTGGCAGAGAGTCCGGCTACGCGACCGGCGGCTGCGGCGGCTGCGTCGGGGCCGGCCGTGGTAGGCGCATATGGCAGTGTCGAGAAACCGCGGATTCCCGGCACCATCATTCTGGTCGGCGTGTTCTTTGTCTCCTTTGTCCTG
Source organism: Gammaproteobacteria bacterium (assembly GCA_043744295.1). Taxonomy (GTDB): domain Bacteria; phylum Pseudomonadota; class Gammaproteobacteria; order Steroidobacterales; family Steroidobacteraceae; genus FEN-1191. The sequence continues at coordinate 3,129 of JAYTUZ010000181.1, forward strand.
TACTACTTCGTCAACTGGAAGTATCTGGCCGAAGTCTGGCCGTTGAGGTAACCGCGTCATGCCGCCGCCTGGCCTCGCGACTGCTTACGCCGGTCTGCATCAGGCAAGCCGGCAACCGCTGCGCGCGGCGATCTCGATCCTCAAGCCGCGCATCGCGCTGGAAATCACGCTGACCGCGATTGCGGGCGCGGCGGTAACGGCGGGGCCAGTCCTGCCGCTATGGAAGCTGCTGGTATTGGCGTTGGCCGTGTTCCTCTCGGCTGGCGCGGCCGGCGCCTACAACCAGCTGATGGAGCAGGACCTCGATGCACAGATGGTGCGCACGCGCGCTCGCCCCTTCGTTACCGGCGAGCTGAGCGGCGGGCGGGGCTGGTTGGCCGCGGTGGCCGCGTTGCTCATGGCCGGGACCGCACTGGCCGGTATGCTGCTCAACTGGATGGCGGGGCTGCAGGTGTTTCTGGGCGCGGTAACTTACGGGGTCGTTTACACCAGCTGGCTCAAGCGTCGAACCTGGCTGAACATTGTTGTCGGTGGGCTGGCCGGAAGCTTCGCGGTCCTTTCCGGAGCTGCGGCGGTCACTCCGCACCTGAGCAGCAGCGCCTGGGTGTTTGCGGCGGCGCTGTTCTTCTGGACGCCTGCTCATTTCTGGAGCCTGGCTTTCTGCTACAAGCGCGACTACGCTGCGGCGCGCGTGCCCATGCTGCCGAATCTGCTCGGTGATCGGCCGCTGGCCTGGGTGGTCCTGGCGCATACGGTGGTGCTGGTGGGCCTGACCTTACTGCCGCCCATGACATCGAGCGGCTGGTTCTACACCTTGTGCGCGCTGTCAGGCGGCGCCTGGTTCCTCAAGACCAGTATCGCCTTCGTCCGCACCCCCACCAAAGCGGTGGCCTACAGCAATTTTCACGGCTCGCTGTGGCAACTCGGCTTGCTGCTGCTGGGCGCGATCGGCAGCGCGATGATTGGCGGCAGATTTGCGGCCTGAACCATGCCCACGGGACCTGGCCCGAAACCGTGGCGTCAGATGATTGCGCTGGCACTGCTGCTTGCGCTCGTGCCGGGTGTCGTCCTGCCGAGCGATGCCCAGTCATCCGTGACAGCCATAGACCCGGCCCAGGCCATGCGCCTGAGCCAGGCGGCGATCGGCCGTGAGCTTGGCGACTATCGCCTGACGGACCAGTCCGGCCGGCCGCTGGAACTGGCGCGGCTGCGTGGCCGCCCGCTCATCATCAGCTTCATCTACACCAGTTGCGCCTACGCCTGTCCGACCCTGACGACGCGGCTCAGCGCGGTTACGAAGGTGGCGCGCGATGCGCTCGGCAGCCGGAGTTTCTCCATCGTCACGGTTGGCTTCGACACGCGCGTCGACACGGTCGAGCAGATGCGCCGCTACGCGCGCGAGCGCGGCATCGCGCTGCCAGACTGGTACTTCGCTGCGACCGACCAGGCGACGGTCACGCGGCTCGCAACCGACACCGGCTTCGTCTATGTGCCGGTGGCGGGCGGCTACGATCACTTTGCGCAGCTTACGATTGTCGACCAGCGCGGCCGTATCTTCCGCCAGGTCTACGGTGCGGACTTCGAGCCGCCACTGATCGTCGATCCGCTCAAGTCACTGCTGCTCGGCTCCGCAACGGCGGCGAGCCCGGCAGCCAACTGGCTGAACACGGTGCGCCTGATCTGCACCACTTATGATCCAAAGAGCGGGCGCTATCGCTTCGACTACTCACTGATCCTCGAACTGGTCATTGGCCTCAGCTGTACCCTCGCCATCCTCATCTTTGTCGTGCGGGCCTGGAAGCAGACGCGCGCCTCGGATGCCGTTTCCTGATCGACCATGAAGTGGGCTAAACGCAGCGTTCGCGCGCTTTTCGAGGCGATCGAGTCCGCTCTCGATGCGCTCTTCGGCCCGCGGTTCAATCCGCTCTGCCAGCTGGGCGCGCTGGGCTGGTTCCTGTACTGGATTGTCGTGGTCAGTGGCATTTACCTGTACATCTTCTTCGACACCGGCGTGGTGCAGGCCTACCAGTCGACCGAGGCGATCACCCACGGGCAATGGTGGGCTGGGGGTATCATGCGCAGCTTCCACCGCTACGCCTCGGATGCGCTGGTGCTGGTCGCCGTCACGCACCTGCTGCGCGAGTTTGGCCTGGACCGGATGCGCGGCAAACGCTGGTTCGCCTGGCTCACCGGCTTGCCATCGATACTGTTTCTGTACCTGTGTGGAATTACCGGGTACTGGATGGTGTGGGATCGGCTGGCGCAGTACGTCGCGCAGACCACCACCCAGTGGCTCGATGCCCTGCCCATATTCGCCGAGCCGATCGCCCGCAATTTTCTCGACAATGCCAGTCTCAGTGGCCGCTTCTTCACGCTGATGGTCTATCTGCACATTGCCGTGCCGCTGCTGATGCTGCTGGCAATGTGGATACACATCCAGCGCTACAATCACGCCAGGATCAATCCAGCGCGCCGGCTCAGCTACGCGATACTCGGCGGGTTCCTCGTGCTGTCGTTGCTGGCGCCGGCCGTCAGCCAGCCGCCCGCCGACCTCGATCAGCTCGCCACCCATGTCAGCCTTGACTGGTTTTACCTCGCCCCGTATCCGCTGATCGACAAGCTGGGTGCCGGCACGCTCTGGATAATCGTGGCGCTGACCCTGTTGCTGCTGGCGCTGCTGCCGTGGCTGCCCCGCCAGCGGCCCGCGCCGGTCGCGGTAGTGAATCTGGAAAACTGCAATGGCTGCGCACGCTGCTTCGCGGATTGCCCATTCAGCGCGATCACCATGCAGGCGCGTACCGATGGCACCCCGTACAACGAGGAAGCACTCGTCGATCCGGATCTGTGCGTGAGCTGCGGCATCTGCGTCGGCTCCTGCCCAACGGCAACGCCGTTTCGGCGCGCAAGTGCGCTGGTGTCCGGAATCGAGCTCCCCGAGCTCACCGTCGAGCGGCTCCGCGATGAGATTGAGCGCGCCTGCCAGGCTGGCGGGCCGCTGCGCGTGATCGTGTTTCGCTGTACGCACAGCGCCACCATCCGGGTATCGGCCGAGGATCGGGCAGCCGTCTTCGACCTGCCTTGCCTGGGGATGCTGCCGCCGCCATTCATCGACTTCATCGTGCACAACCAGCTGGCTGCGGGCGTGCTGCTCGCGGGCTGCAGGGAAGGGGACTGTTACAACCGGCTGGGCATCCGCTGGACACAGCAGCGCATCGCCGGCGTCCGCGACCCACAGCTGCGCGAGCGCGTAACGCGCGAGCGCGTGGCATTCTCCTGGGCCGGCGCCACCTCGCCGGCCGTGCACGCCAGCGCGCTGCACCAGTTCCGCGATGCTCTTGCCCTGCTGCCTGCGCTGTCGCGTGGCGGCGTCGTGGCTGGGCGCGAACCCTGGCAGGCGCGCGCGGCCCGCCTGCCGCGGCCGCTACGCTACGCCATGCAAGCCCTGGTACTGCTGGTGGTTGCGGGCCTGATCGCCGGGCTGTCGAGCGCACCGTCGATCCGCCTGCTCGGTGCGCAGGAATCGGTAATTACCCTGAGTTTCACGCACGCCGCCCAGCGCGTACAGGCGTGCCGTCCGCTCAGCAACGCCGAGCGCGCGGCGCGACAACCCAACATGCAGCGCCCGGTCGACTGTCCGCGCGGTCGGTGGCCTGTGTATGTCGAACTGGAGCTCGACGGCCGGCTGGTCTATGGTGGATTGCGCCAGCCTGCCGGGCTGTGGAAAGATGGGGTCTCCAGCGTGTACCGGCGATTTCGCGTACCGGCCGGTGTACGGCAGCTGCACGTACGATTGCGTGACTCGGGCCGGCAGGCCGGCTTTGATTACGAGACCAGGCAGGCGGTGGAGCTCAGGGCCGGCCGGAATCTGGTCATCGAGTTTGATCCGCAACAGGGCTTCGAAATCCGGTGACCAGGGGCAACCCATGAAGAGCATCGAATGGCGTCCGGATTTCTCCACCGGCATAGCCGAGGTGGATCATGAGCACCGCGCGCTGATTGACCTGATCAATGCGACACTGACCAGTTGCGCAGGTGCCGCGGCCGGACGGAGCGAGATCCAGGCGGCGCTGGGTGAAATCAATGCGCGCGCCACCGCGCACTTCGCCCTGGAGGAGCGGCTGATGGCGCAACTCCAGTACGATCAGCGCCAGGAACACAAGCGCGATCATGAGCGCCTGCTCGAAGACATCCGCGACATGATGGACAGCGTCGATCAGGGCGCCGATTTCAACCAGGAGCTGTTCGTCGCCGGCCTGTCGTCATGGTTCAGCGAGCACTTTCGCACTCATGACGCGCGCTTTCATCTGCGGGTGTCGTTCAGCGCCTAGCGCCGTAGCGCTTGCTGAGGGGTGCCCCGCTGCGCGAGCCGCCGCCCGATCACCTGTCGCGGTGGCCATTCCCCTTGTCATGATCCTTACCATGCCCATGGGTGCGCCGATAGCGCGGCACATATTCATTGTAGTACCAGTCGTCACGCACGAAATAGACCGGCCGGCCGCAGGCGTCGTAGCCGGCGCAATACTTGCGCCATTGCCTGGCATGACCGGGCGGCACGCGCAGGTAAATCGGTGGCGCCGACACATACACGGGCGATCGCAGGATGAGCACCGGCCGCTCGTAGATCACGCGCGGCCGCGGGAAGTCGCCGAGGTCGATCTGGCCGTAGAAGCCAGGTTCGCCGATGCTGATTGATACACCGACCTCAGTTGCCAGGGCTGGTGTCAGCCATGCGCCGAACAGCGCCAGGCACAGAAAGTTCTTCATCATGTCGCAGATCCTTGAGTTGGCGATATTCACGGAATGTCGGCGGCCGTTGTCATGTTGGCGCTCACTGCAATTCCCGTCTTGACCGGACTGAAGGTCACGGCGCTGTCAGCCTGATCAGCATTGTCCATGTCGGCCTGGCAAGTCAACGCCACCGTGTAGCTGCCTGGCGGCAGAAAGGTGAACTGAAAGTAGTACGGCGGCATCGAGTTCGCGACCAGCGCCTTGGAACCGATGGGCTGGTTGACATCGCTCGCAGGCGCCATGCTGTTCATGTCTTCGGGCGCAGTGATCGTGCCGCCGTACAGATAGACGGCAGGCGCGCAGCCGTTGGACACCAGTGTCGCGCTGACGGCACCCTGGATACTGCCCACCATGCTGTTCTCGACCAGGCGCTGCGCGGGCTTGAGGATGCACGCGGGGGCCTGTCCGGGCGGGCAGGTGATCGCCTGGCGCAGATCGAAATCGATGGTGTAGGCCACGACGCCACCGGCCGGAACGCTAAAGCCCGAGACCAGTTTCAGGCCGGTCTGCGAGCCGCTCGGCACCTGCAGACCATGCATCGTGCCGTCGGCAAAGGTAATGTACGAGTTGCTCGGGTCGCCGTCCGCCACCACCATCAGGCGAATCTGGCCGTACGACCCAGCGGGAATTGGCTGGTCGAACAGCACAGCCGAAGCCATGCCGCTTTGATTGAGCAGGTCGATGATCTTGGGCTGGGCAAAGGTAATCGTCGTCGGCGTGCCACTGTTGGCTGTCAATTCGACGCCGGTAAACTTCACGACCACAGCCTGGGCCCCGTCAATGGGGGCATCCGCAACGCCCAGGCTCATCTGGCCGGTGGCGTCATTGCCACTTCCGCCACATGCCGCCACGGCGCTGACCAGCGCCAGGATAATCGTCGCGCGCGTGGCCATCGGAGATCGTTGCAGGGACATGCTGGAACCTCGTTTCGTAATCTGCGCCGCCTATTAGGCCATGCCAGCGCCTCGCCGCAAGTTGTCGCGGCGGGGCGACTGCCCGCGTTCCAAAGACAATTTACATTATTGTCAAGTGCCTCACCGGCTCAAGGCTGCGCTTTTTCGGCCGATACTCCGGCATTGACTTGAGGAGCTGTCACCGATGCAAGCCCCGCCGACCCCAATCGATGAAACGCAGCGGCTGCGCGCACTGTCCACCCTGTGCATTCTCGATACCTTGCCAGAAGAGCGCTTTGACCGGATCACCCGTCTCGCCGCCCGGGCCTTCGATGTGCCGATTGCACTGGTCAGCCTGGTGGATCGCGACCGCCAGTGGTTCAAATCGCGGCAGGGCTTGCCGGCCTGCGAAACCAGCCGCAGCATCTCATTTTGCGGGCATGCGATTCTGCAGCAAGGCCCACTCGTGGTGCGTGACGCATTGCATGACCCGCGCTTTCTGGACAATCCGCTGGTCGTGGGTGACCCGCATATTCGCTTCTACGCTGGGCAACCCATTCACGGGCCCGATGGATCGCGCCTCGGCACGCTGTGCATCATCGAGCGGCAGCCGCGTGAGTTCTCCGCGGAAGACGCTGCGCTGCTGGCGGACCTTGCCGGCATGGTGGAGCGCGAGCTTTCCCTTGTCGATCGCGCCTCCACCGACGAACTCACCCGGCTGTCAAATCGCCGCGGCTTCACGATGGTCGCGACGCAGGTGCTGGCTTTGTGCCGCCGCAATAGCCAGCCTGCTGTCGTGGTCGCTTTTGACCTGGATCAATTCAAGTCCGTGAATGACTGCCGTGGTCATGAGGCCGGTGACGCAGTGCTGCGCGGCTTTGCCAAGATGCTGTTCGCGCATTTTCGCAACTCGGATGTTGTTGCCCGGCTTGGTGGCGATGAATTCGCCGTCCTGTGCAGCGGCACGAGCTCAGATCAGCTCAGCGGCTCGCTCGACCGGCTCCGGGCCGAGTTCGACGCCTCCGCACTGGCGCGCGACAATCCCGCGCTTTCCTGGAGCACCGGGTTGGCCGACTTCAATCCGGAGTCTGCGGACACCATCAAAGATCTGCTCAGGACCTCGGACGCCAGGATGTACCTGGCGAAGAGTGGTGCCATGCGGCGGGGCCGGCAGAGTCGCTAACGCTCGGCGGTTTGCCGGCGTCAGTCCTCGGCGTAGGAGACCAGTAGCCGTGCTATTGCGCGATGTTGCGCAGCCGAGCGGTGCGGCCGGTCTCCTGGCTTTCCGCCAGCCGTTGCAGAAATTCCCTGGCATCCGCCGCCGGCAAGGGCCGGCTGAGCAGGAACCCCTGTGCCTGATCGCAGCGCTCATCCTGCAGGCTCAGGAGCTGGCTGAAGTTCTCGACGCCTTCGGCGATCACTGCTATGCCTATCGTCTGTGCCATCTTGATCATGGCGGAAACAAGCGCCAGGTCGTCTGGATTGCTGTGCATCCGATTCACGAACGAGCGATCGATCTTGAGGCGGTTGACCGACAGTTCGCGCAGTCGGCCGAAATTGGAGTACCCCGTGCCAAAATCATCGATCGCGACCGATACCCCGATTTGCTTCAGTTCGCCAATGATGCGCTCTGCCCTGGAATCGTCCTGCATGACGAGCGACTCGGTAATCTCCAGTTCGAGCAGTTCCGGCGGGAGGCCGGTCTCACGCAGCACCGTCGCGACCAGGGCGGTGAAAGTGCGTTGCGTCAGCTGCGTGCTCGAGACGTTGACCGAGACGTGACCTGCCGGCAGCCCTTCGTCATGCCACGCCTTGGCCTGACTGCAGGCGGTGCGCAGGACCCACTCACCGATCGGCAGGATCAGACCGGTCTCTTCAGCAACCGGAATGAAGTCAGTGGGTGGCATGGAACCCAGTTCGGCGTTGGTCCAGCGCAGCAGCGCCTCGAGGCCGGAGACGAGGCCGGTGCCGAGATTTATCTGCGGCTGGTAATGCAACGAGAATTCGTTGCGCGCAAGTGCGCCGCGCAGCTGCGTCTCGATGGTGAGCCGCTGCAGTCCGCATGCGTTCATGGTTTCCTGGTAGAGCGCGCATTGCCCCGCCCCCTGGCGCTTCGAGTAGTACATGGCGAGGTCGGCATTGCGGCACAGCGTCTCGGCGTCGGCGCCGTCTGAGGGATAGAGGGCGATCCCGGCGCTGGGCGTTACCAGGATCTCGTGCGCCGACAGATGCATCGGTTGGCTCAGGGCCTGTATCACGCGCTCCGCGATTCGACTGGCTGCGTCGGGATCCGGAATGTCAGTGAGCAGCACGACGAACTCATCGCCGCCGAGGCGCGCGACCGTGGCCGGACCGCCAGCCACCGACGCTGCGTCACCAGCAGGCACGGCATTACGGCATACTTCAATCAGGCGCGCCGCCATCACCTTGAGCAATTCGTCGCCGACGCCGTGGCCGAGCGTGTCGTTAATGCGTTTGAAATTGTCGAGATCCAGATAGACTATCGCCAGCTTGCTGCCCTGCTCCTGCGCAGTATCCAACGCCGCCGAGAGTTGCTGCTGGAAATGTGCTCTATTGGGCAATCCGGTCAGCGTGTCGTAGTACGCGAGCCGGGTGATGCGCCGCTCGGCGCTCCATTTGAGCCCCAACGCGATGGCGGTCTGGCGGACCTCATGCTGATGAAACGGCTTTTGCAGATAGAATAACTTGTCCTCCGGTGGCACGCGCCGACTGATCTCGCGCGGATCGGCGTCGGAGAAGGCCGTGCAGATGACGATTTCGACCAATGAATCGAGCGCGCGGATCTGTTCCGCAGCCCACAGCCCATCCGGCCCCGGCGGCATGCGCATGTCGAGAAATGTGACGGCAAATGGCTGTTCCTGCGCCAGGGCTGCGCGCACCGCCGCCACGGCGGCCTCGGCGCCGTCGCACACGACCAGGTCGAAACCGGTTGCCGGGGTCGCTGCAACTGCCGGCGCAGTCGCGGCCTTCTGAAAGACCTGGGCACGCATCTTGAGTCGATCACTGCGATCGGCGCTGACTACCGGGCTCATCAGTATCTTGAGGTAGGAATCACGCACCGGCTGCTCGTCGTCGACGATGAGTACTCGGATCGGCTGGCGAAGCGGTATCTTCATGTAGCCCTCATGCGGCCAGGGTCAAGCGGGAGTCCGCCGCTGGCTGCAGCGGCAGGACGAGGTGAAAAACGGCGCCGCCGAGCGGTCCGGGGCTGGTGGCGCTGATCTTGCCGCCGAGCGCGGCAACTGCGTTTGCCGACCAATGCAGGCCGATGCCGGAATTGGTGGCAGCGGACTTGGTCGAAAAGCCTCGTTCGAATATCCGCGGCAAGTCATTACCGGGGATACCTACACCGTCATCGGCAAACGTCAGGTGCAGTCGCTCACCGCCCGATTCGTCGAGGACACGCGCTTCGATTCGCAGCGTGCCGTGTTCGCGGCCCGCGTCGCGTACCGCCTCGGCGGCGTTCAGGATGAGGTTCTGGAAAACCTGCTGCAGCGTGGTACGCGCTA
>JAYTUZ010000182.1:0-12217 GCA_043744295.1 Gammaproteobacteria bacterium
TTGACGGCGCCGACCGCGAACAGGTCACCGCCAACCTGGCCGAGCAGATCCAGCCCGGCGGCCTGCTGATTGTTCACCAGGTGCGCGAGCGTAACCGCCGCCTGGCCCACACTGTTGCGGCTCGGATCAAGCATAGCAGTGCGAAACTGCAGCAGCCCGCCCACCGTGCCGCCACTGACGGCGTCGGTGACATCAATCGCCCCATTCGCGGTCACCATGACCAGGCGTGCGCGCGTGGCAGCATATTGATCGCCGGCCGCGGCGAGCCGCGTTGCCGTGTTATTCATCACCAACGCCTGGCCGTTGCCGATAAAGACGTTCACCGTGCCGTCACCCTGCGGCACGGCGCTGATCGCGAGGTGGGTTGCCAGCTCACTGAGCAGCTTGTCGCGCTGATCGAGCAGGTCGTTGGCGGGTTGCTGGTTGATTGCCTGGGCTGCCACGATGCGCTGGTTGAGCGTGGCAATGTTGCTGGCGATGGTCGAGATCGTGGACGCCTCACTGTTGAGCTGCGAATTCAGCTGATTGTTTATGGCGTCCAGACTGGAGTTATAGCTCTTGAGCCGATTGGTCAGTGCACCGGCCTGGCTCAGCAGCACCTGGCGCGAACTGATTGATGCCGGGGCATCCGCCACCGCCTGAACCGAGTTGATGAAGTTCTGCAGCGTGGTGGCCAGCCCGGTGCTGGTGTCGCTGAACAGATTGTCGAGGCGCCCGGCATAGGTGCTGAAGGTATCGAGCTGCTGAAAAGTGCTGCCAGCGCTGCGTGCCTGGCCAGCCAGGACCGTGTCATACAGGCGCCGCACGGTCGAGACGTCGACGCCAGTGCCGATCCAGCCGCTGCCAAAGACATCGGCAGGCCGCGTCAGCAGCTCGGCACGCTGCCGGCTATAGCCCTCGGTGCTGGCATTGGCGATGTTATGGCTGGTCGTGTCGAGCGATCGCTGGAAGGCAAGCAGCCCGGAAACGCCGGTAGAAAGCATGTCAGCCATTGTGACTCCCGCAGGCGCGGCTACAGCCGTTCATCAGACTGCTCCTGCGGCCAGGGTTGTCGGCAGCGTGGCGCCATTCTTGAGCTCGCCCTGTGCGGCCAGCTCGCGCACTGCGGCGACCGTCGTCACCAGTTTATGGACATAAGCGGGGTCCGTGGCATAACCGCCGCGCTGCAGCCCGATCGCAAAGGCGGTCGCATCGTTGCCCTGATTGAGTGCCGCAGCAAAGCGCGGACTGCCGGTCAGCAGATCGGCGTAGTCGCTGATGCCGGCCGCGACCGAGGCATAAGCACGAAACGGTGCGCGTGTGGCCACGGCTTCCTGACCGGTGAATTCTCTGGTGGCAGCAACGGCACTGTCGCCGCGCCAGCTGCTGCCCGCCTTGATGCCAAACAGGTTGTTGCTGTCACCACTGGCACTGACGGGCTGGTGACGACCCCAGCCGGTTTCGAGCGCAGCGTGGGCGATAACGGTCTCGATGGCCACACCGATACGCTTGGCCGCCTGCGCGGCGTACGGCCAGATGCTGTCGATGAAATGTGTACGCGCATGACTGCTGGCGGGCTTGTCGATCATGGCGCTGCCGGGAGTGGTGACTGCAGCCGCTGGCGCCTGGGCGCCGGCTGGTGCGGGCGCCGCGCGAGGCGACAGGCCGGTGCGTTGCAGCTGCTCAACCAGGCGTTCGGCCAGGCCCAGGCCCTTGCCCTGCGACATCTGCACGGCGAGCTGCTGATCGAACATATCCTGGTAGAACTGCGTCTGTTCGCTCTCGCCCATTCCCTCACCGAGATTCGCCTCGCGCATGCTCTTGAGTAGCATGTGCGTGAACAGACTCTCAAACTGCCGCGCGGCCTCGCGTATCGCCGCCGGCTGGTCCTGCCTGGCGGTCTTCTTGAGAGCTTCCATGCGACCGAAGTCGGCGTAGTAGCTGCTGGCAACAGGTGGCGCGCTCATGGAGGTATCGCCGCAGGTCGCTAGATGACAACCAGCTCGGCGCGCAACGCGCCGGCTTCCTTGAGCGCCTCGAGTATCGCCACCAGGTCGCCGGGGGCCGCGCCCACCTGATTGACCGCGCGCACGATCTCATTGAGATCGACACCTGCACCAAAAACAAACATGCGGGCCGGCGGCTGCTCGATCGAGATATCGCTGCGTGGCGAAGTCACAGTCGTGCCCTGGGCAAATGCGTTGGGCTGACTGACTTCCTCGCGTTCACGAATGGTCACTGACAGGGAGCCATGCGCCACGGCGGCAGGCATCACCCGGACGTGTGAACCGATCACCACGGTGCCGGTGCGCGAATTGACAATGACGCGCGCCGGCGCATCGCTGGGCTCTATTTCAAGTTCCTCGAGTGCCGAGATGAAACTGATGCGCGATGCTTCGGCGGCCGGCGCCGCAACCCGCACCGAAACGGCATCGAGCGCCTGCGCAGTGCCCGCGCCGAGCAGCGAATTGATTCCGGCTGTCAGGCGCGTCGCGGTGGTGAAATCCGGGCTGTTCAGATTGAGCACCACGAAGGGTTCGGCGCCGAAGTTGCTGTGCACTTCGCGCTCCACCGTGGCGCCGTTGGGCACCCGCCCGCCGCTGGGCACATTGACGCTGACACGCGAACCGTCTTTGCCACTGACGCCAAAGCCCGCAACCATCACGCTGCCCTGCGCCATCGCATAGACCTCGCCGTCGGCGCCACGCAGCGGGGTCATCAGCAGTGCGCCGCCGCGCAGACTGCTGGAATTGCCGATCGAGGCCACGGTGACATCAATCGTCTGGCCGGCCTTGGAAAATGCCGGCAGGTTGGCGGTTACCGTGACCGCGGCAACGTTCTTGAGTTGCGGCTTCACGCCGGCCGGAATGGTGACGCCGAATTTTGCCAGCATGTTGATGATGCTTTGCACGGTGAATGGCGCCTGACTGGTCTGATCACCCGTACCATCGAGCCCGACGACCAGGCCGTAGCCCACCAGCTGGTTGGTACGCACGCCAGCGACACCAGCCAGGTCCTTGACGCGCTCGGCAAATGCGAAGCCCGGCAGCAGCAGCGCCGCAACGATGCACACCGCCAGCAATGGCGGAGTCATGGGAAGCGATCGAAACTGCGACATATACGAGCCCTCAGAACGGCAGCCATTTGGAATCAAAGAAACGGGCCAGCCAGGATTTGGAATTGGCCGAAGCGAGCACCCCCTGTGAGCCGTAGGAAATTGACGCGTCGGCAACCCGTGAGGATGACACCGTGTTATCGGGTGCAATATCGATGACGCGGACGATACCCTGCAGGCGCACGAATTCGCTGCCCTGATTGATCAAGATCCACTTCTGTCCACGCACCAGCAGATTACCGTTCGGCAGGCGCCTGGCAATAGTCACCGAGATATTGCCATTGAGCACATTGCTCTGCTGACTGTCACCCGAACCGTCAAAACTGGTAGCGTTGTTCACGCTGGCGGCCAGCACTTCGGTGCCATGCACAGTCACCGGTGCGCCAAACAGTGTGGGGCCTGGCAGGTTGACCTTGGATTTCTTGGCGGTGGTGGTGCTGGCGCTCTTGCTGGCGTTGGTCTTTTCCTCGAGCACAATCGTCAGCACATCGCCGACGCGATGCGCGATGGAATTTTCGAACAGCGGCACGTCGTAGCCGGCCTGATAGATTGCCCCGCCGCTACTGGGCGGCGGCGCACCAGCCTCCGGATCGCTGGCGCTGAAGCTGTCGATATGCGGCGGTACGGTGCGGCAGGCCGCCAGCAGCAGCAGGGGGATCAGCACAGCCAGGCGTATATTGGTCACGATCGCTCCGCTCAGACGTTGTTACTTAGGTACTGCAGCATCTGGTCAGCCGTCTGGATGGCCTTGGTATTCATTTCGTAGGCGCGCTGGGTCTCGATCATGTTGACCATTTCTTCCACCACGTTGACGTTCGAGCTCTCGATTGCGCCCTGCTCCAGCAAGCCGAGCCCGGATTGACCGGGGTTGCCCGATTGCGCAGTACCACTGGCGGCTGATTCCACCAGCAGATTTTCGCCGCGCGGCTGCAGGCCCGCGGAATTCACGAAATCGACCAGCTGTAGCGAGCCGACCTGCGAGAGCGCCGACTGCCCGGCCAGCTGCACCGAGACCACACCATCGCTGCCGACTGTCACGCTCTGCGCGCCCGACGGGATGTTGATGCCCGGCTGCACGACATAGCCACTCGAGGTCACGAGCTGGCCCTGGTTGTTGAGTTGAAAATCTCCGGCACGCGTATAGCCGAGCGTGCCATCCGGCAGCAACACCTGGAAGAAGCCGCGACCGCTGATTGCCAGATCGAGTGAGTTGCCGGTCTGGCTGAGATTTCCCTGGGTATAGGTCTTCTCAGTGGCCACTACCCGCACACCGGTGCCGAGCGACAGCCCGCTGGGCGCCTGCGTATCCTGCGAGGTTGCTCCGCCTACCTGGCGTACGTTCTGATAGAGCAGATCTTCGAACACCGCACGACTTTTCTTGAAGCCGGCGGTGTTGACGTTGGCGAGATTGTTCGACACCACAGCCATGCGAGTCTGCTGTGCGTCGAGTCCGGTCTTGGCGGCCCACAATGCTGGATTCATGACTGCTCCTGAAATTCGCTGAAGTTATTAGCCGGCCTGCAGCAGACGCGCCGACGCGGCGGCATCTTCCTCGGCAGTGCGCAGGGCCTTGACCTGCAGATCGAACTGGCGCGCCAGCTCGATCATCTGGGTCATGGCCTCGGCCACGTTGACATTGCTGCTCTCGAGCGCACCCGAGGCAATCTGCACGCCGGCATCGGCCGGTGCATCGCTGCCGCTGCGCAGGCGGAACAGCCCGTCGGCGCCGCGCTCGAGTGCGGTCGCCGGTGGATTCACCAGTTTGATTCGTCCCACCGTGGCAACGGTAGTGGCGGCCTGGCCGAGCGGCACGATGGCCACCGAGCCGTCGCGCGCAATGCTGATCGAACCGTGCGGTGGCACAGCGAGCGGCCCGCTGTCGCCGAGCACCGCCAGACCGGCAGCGGTAGTCAACTGGCCATTGACGTCGACGCGCAGGTCGCCGGCCCGCGTGTAGGCTTCGCGCCCGTCAGCACCCTGCACGGCAATCCAGCCCGGCCCGTTGATGGCGACGTCGAGATCGCGCCCGCTCTGCTGCAGCTGGCCAATCGATGCGTCCCAGCCGAGCGTGTGATCGGTGGCGTAGACACGCGTCGCCAGACCTGCGCCCTGCACCGCCTGGCTTTGAAACGCCGACAGATCGGCGCGAAAGCCGACCGTGCTGGCATTGGCCAGGTTGTGGTTGTTGGCGGCCTGCGCGCGCATCGATTCCTTTGCGCCCGACATTGCCACATACACCAGACGATCCATATGCTATTCCTATCGGCTTATCAACGGATATTGATGATGGCTTGCGTGATCTGGTTTTCAGTCGAGATCACCTGCGCATTGGCCTGGAAGTTGCGCTGCGCGATGATCATGTGCACCAGCTGCGCGGTGATATCCACGTTCGACTGCTCGAGCGAGCCGGACTGTATGAGTCCGAATCCCGAATTGCCGGCCTGGCCGTGCAGAGCCTGGCCAGAACCGAAGGTCTCTGACCAGTTGGTATTGCCCAGTGGTTGCAGGCCCTGGGGGTTGGCGAAATTTGCGATAGCCACCTGACCCAGGGAAATCGAGCGCCCGTTGGTGAAGCGCGCCTGCACCACGCCGGTCGCATCGACACTGATGCCGATCAGGCGGCCGGTCGTGAAGCCATCCTGTGACACGGCGGTAACGCCGAAGGTATCGCCATACTGCGTGCTGCTGCCGAAGTCCACGGTCAGATTCAGACCGGCAGCGCCCGTGGCGGGTGTGTAGGTCGGGAAGGTGATTCTGCCGCCGGCCGGCACCGTCAGCACGCCAGTGTTGTCGTACTGCAGAGTACTGGCCCCGCCAACCGCGGTGCCGTCCACATACAGGTGTGTGTCCCAGGTATTGGCGACCGCTGTCTTGACAAAATACATGCTGGCCGTGTGCGCGGCTCCCAGTGAGTCGTATACCGTCAGCGAGGTCGAGTTGTTGTAGCTGTTGTTGTTGGCCGGATCAAAGACTGCAACCGTCGGCGGCGCCACGCCTGAAGGCAGATTGAAAATGACGCTGGCTGTGGAAGTCGGCTGCGGCGCACTGTCGCCCGACACCAGGCGCAGATCCGAGATCGAGGTGGTATTGAAGGTCCCGGTAGTCGTGGGCGCATAGGCCTGCAGACGCTGCCCTGCAGAGTTGACGACGTAGCCGGCATTGTCGGTCTGGAAGGCGCCGGAGCGCGTATAGGCCGAGGCGCCGGAGTCGCCAAGTATGAAGAATCCCTGGCCACTGAGCGCCAGGTCCAGGCTGTTGTTGGTGGCCTCGATATTGCCCTGGGTAAACTGCCGCGAAACGTCGGCAATCTTCACACCGGCGCCGGCCTGCGCTTTGCTGACGCCCTGCGCCGACACCGCGAACAGCTCGGAAAATTCCGAGCGCGACTGCTTGAAGCCGGTGGTGCTCGAATTGGCAATGTTGTTGGCGGTGACGTTCAAGTCCGCTTGCGCCGCGCTGATGCCGCTTAGGGCGATACCGAATGACATGGTTAGACTCCTGCTAAGGGTTCAGATGATCTGCTGTACTTTGCTGAGCGCGACCGCGCCCAGCTCGGGAGTATTGAGCGTGAGAGTGGCGCCGGCCTTGTCAAGGCTGACGCTGGTCACGCGCGCGGCCACCGCTGTCTCCAGCGACTGGCTGGTGCCGCCGACGTTGCCAATCGCGGCAATGGCATAGTTACCGCTGGCTGCCTGGCCGCCGCCATCCGTGCTGCCATCCCAGGCAAAGCCCTGCTGGCCACTGGCCGTAGCCACGGCGATGTGCCGCACCACCTGTCCTGTGCTGTCGGTGATCGTCACGGTCACGGTGCTGGCACCAACCGGCACTTTGATGGCGCCAACCAGAGGCTGCTGCGCGTTGTAATGCGCTGAACTGGCCGGCGCGATGATCTCATGTCCCACCATGGTTGCCCCGGACAGGGCCTGCGAGGAGCGCAGCGAATCGGAAAGCGCAGCGAGCGTTACATTCATTGACTGCACGCCCGAGACGGTACCGAACTGCGCCAGCTGCGCCACCATCTCGGTGCCGTCCATTGGCTTGAATGGGTCCTGATTCTTCAGCTGCGTGGTCATCAGTGTCAGGAAATCGCCGATCCCCAGGGTGCTGGCGCTCTTGCGCGTGCTCGCCGTTGCCGTGCCAGTCGTGCCCGGGTTTGGTGTGATCGGATTGGTGGTACTCATCGCAATATTCTCCAGGTGGCGGAGCCTCAGCCCTGTCCGAGCTTGAGGGTTGCCAGCATCATGCTGCGGGCGGTGTTCATGACCTCGACGTTGTTCTGATAGGAACGCGAGGCCGAAATCATGTCGACCATCTCCTCGACGGTGTTGACGTTGGGCGCGTAGACATAGCCATCGCCATCGGCCAGCGGGCTGGCCGGATCGTAGCGGCGCTCCGGCGCCGCCTGGCTCTCGACGATGCCGCGCACTTCGACGCTGGCGCCGGTGGGATCGCTGGCCGGTGCCGCAGTGGCCTGAAACACCGGATGGCGCGCGCGGTAGGCACCGGCTGCGCTGCCACTGATGCTGTCGGCATTGGCAAGATTGCTCGCGACCGTATTGAGGCGCACCGACTGCGCGCTCATGCCGGCCCCGGCAATATCGAAAATTCTGAAACTGGACATGGCTGGTGCTCGCTTCTATTGACCGGTAATTGCGGTCATCAAAGAGCGCAGGCGGCTGTTGAGCATCGTCAGCGTGGCCTGGTAGCGCACGGCGTTTTCCGCGAACGCTGCCTGCTCGAGTTGCGGATCCACGGTGTTGCCATCGAGCGCCGGAGCCAGCGGCACGCGGTAGAGCAGAGTCGGGTCACTGTCGCTGGCGCTGGCGGCGGCCGGCTGATGCGCGCTCTGCGTCAGTCGCAAAGGCAGGCTGCCGCCGCGCGGCTCTTTAGCACTGGCCAGCGCCGCCTTGAAATCCACATCGCGTGCCTTGAAATTCGGCGTGTCTGAATTGGCCAGATTCGCGGCCAGCAGCTGCGCGCGGCGTGACTCGATGCCGAGTGCCTGGGCGTGTACGCCTAGAAAGTTGTCAATGCTGCTGGCCATGCTGCCTCCACAAAACTGCTGTCCGGTCGCGGCATGAAGGAGCAAGCGCTGTGCCATATGGCGTGGGATGGGACAAGCTGCCCCGAAAACGTGACTCGCGTCGCAGCACACGGCCACTACGCCGTGGCTGGCGGCAATGGCTTGCCGCCGCGCGGCAGGCGAGTGCCGAATGCAGCGTCAGTCTTCTGACACCGGCACTGGCATGCGCCTTGCTCCATCAACGTCAAAGCAGGAGAGTCCAGGTGTCACACAAACTCAATAAGGCTGTTTATCGGTTCGCGGCCACGGCTATCGCCATGGTGCTGCTCAAGCCCTTGCATGCCGCGGACGCCGGCTACACTGAGCTCGCCAGTATCCGCGCCGCGGCCGAGCAGGAGGTGCGCAGTGCCGCGGGCAACCCCGGCTCCGGCCTGGTGGTCAGTATCGATATGCCCGATGCGCGCTTGCGGCTGGCAAGCTGCGCCGAGCCGCTGCGCGCCGTGATCAGCGGCGATGGTCAGTTGCGGGAGCGCACGACTGTGGGAGTACGCTGTGACTCGGGCGCACACTGGGTCATCTATCTTTCGGCCGTACTGGCGAGTGAATCACCGGTACTGGTGGCGCAACGCGCGCTGGCGCGTGGCGCCGTGCCGCAGGCCGCCGATTTCGCCATTCTCATCCGCCGCCTGCCCGGCCTGTCGAGCAACTATGTTCGTGATGTCGCGCAGCTTGCCGGCCAACACCTGCGCCGCCCGGTGGCTCAGGGCGAAGCCCTGAATGTCGATGCGCTGGTTACCGCGGCGATGGTCCATCGCGGCCAGCAACTGACGCTGCTGGCGCATGCCAATGGGGTGGAAATACGGGTAGCGGTGATTGCACTGGCCGACGGCAAGCCCGATGAACTTATCCGCGTGCAGAACACGGCGTCGCAGCGCGTTCTCGAGGCTACCGTGCGCAGCGCACAGCTGGTGGAAGTATCCTTATGACAAGTTCTACCCTAAAGTTAGTTCAGCCATTGCCGTTACAGCCACCGTAAGAACCTGAACCAGGAGACCATCGTGACTACCCGCATCAAGGGCACTGACACCAGCGCCGTCGACACCGGCGCCAGCCGCTCGGTCGAGCGCGTGCGCCGCGCCGCGCCTGCGGGATCGGCTTCCTCGTCCGCGCCCAGCGCGCCGACCGAGAGTGTCAACATTACGGATACTGCACGGCGCCTCGCCGTGCTGCAGGAGACCATCGCGCTCATGCCGGAAATCGACGCCGCGCGCGTGACCGAGCTGCGCCAGGCGATCGAACGTGGCCAATACCACGCCGACCCCGAGAAGATTGCCGATCGACTGCTGCAACTCGAACGCGACCTCGCCGACGCGAGCCAGCGCCGCAAGTCCTGATTTATGAGTGTGCAGCCCGCCGATATCCGGCGGCACCTGGAACGGGTGCTCGACGACGAAGCCCGTCTGCTGGCCGAGCTCGAACAGATTCTGACGCGCGAAGCGCAGGTAGTACGCGGCGAAGATGCCGTGGCAATAGAGAACATCGGTGGCGCACGGCAGCATTGCGTCGACTCCCTGAGCAGACTGGATGCCGAACGGACTTGCGCCTGCCGCATGCTCTCCTTCGGCGAGGGCCGCCAGGGTCTGGAACGCCTGCTCAACTGGTGCGATCCGGGCAATGCACTGCATTCGCGCTGGCAACGCAACCTGCAGCTCGCGCGTCACTGCCGGAATCTGAACGATCGCAATGGCGCAGTCGTGGCACTCAAGCTCGGACAGGTGCAGAAACTGCTCGCTACGCTGCGCGGCGGCAGCGTCGAACCGGCTTATGGGCCTCAGGGCGCGCGCTTTGAGGGTTTTGCACGGCGCGAGCTGGGGCAGGCCTGAGAGAGCAGCCAGTCCTGGCCAATCTTCACGGCCCGGCAACGCCATTTGCAATATGATCCGCACCTCAGCTGTGGAGGTCCCCCGATCATGCGTCTGTCCATCCCTGCCCTGTTGGCGACTTTGACCCTGAGCAGCGCGCTGAGCGGCTGCCAATCCCCGGCACCGCACACCGCGGAGGCCGGCCCTACCCTGGCGGCGGTGGTCGCCGATCCCGCTCGCACGGCAAGTGCCGTTGCCAGAGATGCGGCCCGGCACCCTGTTGAAGAACTGACGTTCTTCGGCCTGGCTCCCTCGATGACGGTAGTGGAGCTCTGGCCTGGCACGGGTTACTGGACAGAAATCCTCGGCCCTTACCTCGCCGGTAGGGGTCACCTGATCGTAGCCCTCCCGGCTCGCGGAGACGAAGAGGACCCGGCGATGCTCGAGCGCTGGCACGCGCGGATCGCCGCTCAGGGTTCACGCCTCGGCACCATCACCGAGACCTTGCTGGGTACCGGTCAATTCAATATCGCCCCGGCCGGCTCTGTCGATCTGATCGTGACTTTCCGTAATTTGCACAACTGGCTGGGCAGTGGCTACGCCGACCAGGCACTGGCCGCCTGCTTCAGTGCGCTCAAGCCCGGCGGCATCCTCGGAATCGAAGATCATCGCGGCCGTACTGATCGCCCGCAGGATCTCAAGGCCGAGGACGGCTATCTGCGCGAGGATTACGCCATCGAGATGGTGAAGCGAGCCGGCTTCGAACTGGTAGGCCGCTCGGAAATCAATGCCAATCCGCGCGACACCAAGGACTGGGTAGACGGCGTGTGGACGCTGCCGCCGACGCTCTCACAGGGCGATAAGGACCGTGCGCGCTACCTGGCCATCGGTGAAGCCGACAACTTCGTGCTCAAGTTTCGCAAGCCACTGCGCTAGCGACGCGACCACAGCTGACTGTTGAGCGCAGCTCCAAAGACAGGCCGGTCGTGGTGAAGCGCGCCGGTCGTGGTTTCACCCTCGCCGCCACCGATCTGCTGCGCGACGCGGTCTATCGGCGTTTATGGATTTCAATACTGATCTCCTCCTTCGGTGGTCAGGTCACGATGCTCGCGCTGCCATTGACCGCAGCGGTGCTGCTGCATGCATCTCCCACCCAGATGGGTGCGCTCACGGCCATGGAGCTGCTGCCGTTCGTACTGTTCTCGCTGCCCGTGGGCGTGTGGCTCGATCGGTTGCGCAAGCTGCCGGTGTATGTAGTGGGCGAACTGTCGATTGCCGTTGCGGTCGCGACCGTGCCACTGGCCTGGCGCTTTGACCTGCTGTCGATGAACTGGCTGTATGTCGTCGGCTTTGCAATCGGCGTCGTCAACACCACGGCAGGCAGCGCAGCACAGATCGTGCTGACGCAGATCGTGCCGCGTGAACGACTGGTCGAGGCTCATGCCAAGAATGCGCTCGCCTCATCGACCGCAGAAGTCGCCGGCCCGGGCGCCGCCGGCGCGCTGATCAAACTCACCGGCGCACCGTTGGCACTGCTGGCCGACGCCGTATTGCTGATGATTTCCGCCGCGATCCTGCGCGGTGTCGCGGTCAAGGAAACGCCCGGCGCCAGCAACGCCGCGTTCTGGCCGGCACTGCGCGCCGGCTTGAACTTCGTGCGCAGCAACGCCCTGCTGGTCACCATGGCGAGTTGCGTAGGCATCTGGCAACTGTGCTATCAGGCAGCCAGCGTCGTGCAGATTCTGTTCGCCACGCGCCAGCTGGGACTGAGCGAGCGCGAGGTGGGCTTGAGCTACGTGGCGCTCGGTGCCGGCACCATCGCCAGCAGCGCCATCGGTCACCGTCTGGCAGGTCGTCTCGGCCCGGGCCCGACTCTGGTACTCGGCTTCGGCATCTGCGGCGCCGGCTGGTTGATGCTGGCCCTCGCACCAGTGAATGCCCTGGGCATTGCCGCCTACGCGCTCATGCTCATGCTGTTCGGCATCGGTGCCGTCTTCATCTTCATCAACTTCCTCTCGCTGCGTCAGGCGGTCACTCCCGGGCGGATGCTCGGCCGCATGACCAGCACCATGCGCTGGCTGATCCTGTTGCCGGCGGTACCCGGTGCGCTGATTGGTGGTTGGCTCGGCGAGCAGTTCGGGCTGCGCGTCACCCTGGGATTTGCGGGCGTCAGTTCATTGCTGCTGGCGCTGGTCGCGTGGCGCCTGCCCGTCATTCGCACCATCAGGACTCTGCCGA
>JAYTUZ010000183.1:0-12127 GCA_043744295.1 Gammaproteobacteria bacterium
TCCACAAACTGGTTGAGCATGTAGCAGTAGCCGCTCATGTACCACGAGGGCTCGAGACCGATGCGCAAATGGGCCTGGGCGATTTGTTCGGCCTGCTCGAACTGGCCAGCGTCGAACTGCTTGGCGAACAGGTGTGTCAGCCAGTAGCGCTTCTGGGCCGCTCGGGCCCTGGCCATGGTCTCCTTGTCGGAGAACATGGCGCGCATTTCGGGCTGCTTGAGAATATGGGCGTAAAACCTGTCCAGGAGTTGGTCGAACCCGGCGTCGAGCGACTGTTTGATTGGTCCGAGGGATGCGATGGTGCTTTCATCTATTTCCAGGAAGCGTCGTCGCTGCGCCATGACTGCACGGTACGGCATTTTTCGACCCTCAACTCCGAAGTAACAAGCCGATCACTATCATGCACCAGCCCTGCTTACCCGGGCAGCAGTGCGTAGTGAATGACTGATTCGCGCGAGAACCGGTTCGCTGGCAGCATCAGGCGAGAATATGCCAGGCGATGCAAGCCTGGCAGCCGACGCCGACGGCGAACGCGGCGGTCCGCACCCAGGGAATGGCAAGGGTGTAGGCCGCCAGGTGCACGACCCGCGCCCAAAAATATACCGTCGCCGAGCTGGCGATCGCGGCGTTGCTGAGGCCGGCGGCGTGGGCCACCAGCACCAGACTCGCAAACACAACCAGGTTCTCGACCGAGTTGTAGTGGGCCAGCTTCATGCGGCGCGCCCACGGCGCGAGCGGCTTTGGATTCTCAGGATAGCCAACCGCATTGACGAGCCCCTGGACCATGATCGTGTTGAGGATGTAGGGCACCCAAGTAAGCCCCGTGAGTACCGTGACGAGTGCGAGGTAACGAAGTTCGATAGACATGGCCTCTCCTTATCGAATGATCTAACAGGCAGGAGTCAGCATAGCCCAAGGCAGTATCCTTGTGCACGACTCCTTCTCTTGCTCATATATTCACCCGATTCAGCCGCATCGCATTGCTGATGACCGACACGGAACTGAAGCTCATGGCCGCCGCGGCAATCATCGGCGAGAGCAGCAGCCCGAAGAAGGGGTAGAGCACGCCCGCAGCGACCGGCACGCCCAGCACGTTATAGACAAAGGCGAAGAACAGGTTCTGGCGAATATTCCTCAGAGTCGCGTGGCTCAAATGGCGCGCCCGCACGATGCCGCCCAGATCGCCCTTGATCAGGGTGATGCCGGCGCTCTCCATCGCCACGTCCGTGCCCGTACCCATGGCGATACCCACCTGAGCCTGGGCCAGCGCCGGTGCGTCGTTGATGCCGTCCCCGGCCATTGCGACGATGTGCCCTTCTTTCTGCAGCTGTTTGATCAACTCGGTTTTCTGCCCGGGCAATACTTCGGCAATGACGCGGTCGATGCCGAGCTTCCTGGCTACCGCCTCTGCTGTGATTCTGCTGTCGCCGGTCAGCATGACGATGGTCAATCCCTCTGCATGCAGCTGACGGATGGCCTCCGGCGTGCTCTCCTTGATAGGGTCGGCGACACCGATCAGGCCGGCCGCCTGGCCATCGACGGCAATGAACATCACGGTCTGTCCCTCACCACGCAGCGCCTGTGCGCGCGCATCGATCGGTTCAACCACCACGCCCAGGGCCTGCATCATCGTGCTGTTGCCGATGGCGATGTTGCGTTCTCCAATTCGACCGGATACGCCCTTCCCGGTCTGCGATTCAAACCCGGTCACCGGTTCCAGGGCGAGCTCTCTCGCGGCAGCGCCTGCGACAATGGCGGCCGCCAGCGGGTGTTCACTGGCGCGCTCCAGACTGGCGCCCCAGCGCACGATGTCGTCGTCGCTAAAGCCGGCGCTGGCCACGACCGTCACCAGCAGCGGCTTGCCCATGGTCAGCGTGCCGGTCTTGTCGGTGACCAGGGTGTCGACTTTTTCCAGAGTCTCCAGCGCCTCGGCATTCCGGATGAGTACGCCCGCCATCGCGCCCCGGCCCGTGCCCACCATGATGGACATCGGGGTCGCCAGGCCCAGTGCGCAGGGGCAGGCGATGATCAGCACTGAGACCGCATTGATCAGGGCATGCGCCAGGCGCGGCTCCGGCCCCAGCCAGATCCAGATGGCGAAAGTCAGCACGGCTGAAAGCATCACCGCCGGTACGAACCAGCTGGCCACGCGGTCCGCGAGCCGCTGAATCGGCGCGCGCGTGCGTTGCGCGGCCGCGACCATGTGCACGATCTGCGACAGCAGCGTATCGGCGCCGACGCGCACGGCACGCATCTGCAGGCTGCCGGTGCCATTGATCGTGGCGCCGATGAGTTTGTCGCCGGCATGCTTTTCAACCGGTATCGGCTCGCCCGTCACCATCGACTCATCCACCGAACTCGCGCCCTCGATGACGACGCCATCGACCGGCACCTTCTCGCCAGGTCGAACGCGCAGCACCTGGCCGGGTTGGACCTGATCGAGCGCAATGTCTTCCTCTCGACCATCGGCGCGCACGATGCGTGCCGTCTTGGGCGCGAGGCCCAGCAATTGTCTGATGGCGGCACTGGTGCGGCCGCGCGCTTTCAGCTCCATGACCTGACCGAGCAGCACCAGAGCCGTGATTACCGCCGCCGCTTCAAAATACAGAGGCACGGAGCCGTCTGCCATGCGCACCGTGGGTGGAAACAGTGCGGGCAGCAGTAACCCCACTACGCTATAGATCCAGGCTACGCCGACGCCCAGAGCAATCAGCGTAAACATATTCAGATGCCGACTCACCAGTGACTGCCAGCCACGCACAAAAAACGGCCAACCACCCCATAGCACCACCGGGGTTGCGAGCGCAGCTTCAAGCCACTGCACCAGCATTGGATTCATCAGCTTCGTCAGCAGACCCGGCGCCAGCTCGGCCGCCATCGCCACCACGAACACCGGTAGCGCCAGCGCTGCACTCACCCAGAAGCGCCGTGTCATGGCTGCGAGTTCAGCGTTCTCCCCATCGCCGGCTGGCACAATGCCTTCCAGCGCCATGCCGCAGATCGGGCAGCTGCCCGGCGCAGCGCGCACGATCTCCGGGTGCATCGGGCAGGTGTATTGGGCCGCTGACTTGACTGGCGGGGGCGCTTGCCGGTCGTCGCTCAGATACGCCGCTGGATTGGCTGTGAACCTGGCATGGCATCGGGTAGAACAGAAGTAATAGGATGTTTGCTGATAGACCGCTCTTGCCGCGGCTGTCTCCGGCTGGACCTTCATGCCGCATACCGGGTCGATAACGCTGGTGCTCAAGGGGTTTGTCCGTGCGTGGCGTGCTCAGCGAGCGACCATTGCCGCCATCCGGATCTTATAGCCTGCACCGCCCATTTGCGCCACTATGTGCGTTGAACCTGGTTGATTTGGTGGAGCGCGCTCATGCAGATCAGACTCGATCAGCAGCGGGCGCTGGTGACCGGCGCCATGAGCAACTATCTGGAATTCGCGCATGGTGGTTGAAGATTTCGCACCCGGTTGGCCAGGATCTCCCGCGCGCTGGACTTCCTCCGCCAAGAGTGGCGTGGGTACTGCGCTGGAAGGCAGCCCGATCTGGTTTACGCTTTCACACGGCATTCTCAATGAGATTTACGCACCGCGCATAGACGAGGCGGCGACACGCGACGTCGGTTTCATGGTCGTGGGGCCAGGCGCTTTCGTGTCGGAACTCAAAAGGCACGCGCAGCACACCACCCATTGTCCGCTGTCCGGCGTGCCCTACTACCTGACGCGCAGCGAATGCCAGCAGGGGCACTACCGTCTGCAATGTGAATTCATCACGGATACGGCTCGCCCGGTGGTGATGGTGCGTTTGAGATTCCAGGCGCTGCAGGGCGTAGCGGCCGATTACCGCGTCTATGTGCTGCTGGCGCCGCATCTCAACAACTATGGCGCGGGCAATACCGCCTGGCTCGGGGACTACCGTGAGGTGCCAGGGCTGTTCGCAGCGCGGGCCGATCGCGCCTTGTGCCTGATGTCATCGACGGGCTTTGGCGCGCGCTCGGCTGGGTTTGTGGGCGTGTCTGACGGCTGGCAGGAACTGATGGCGCATGGCCAGCTCAACAACCAGTACGCGCGCGCCGAAAATGGCAATGTCGCACTGGTCGGTGAAGTGCCATTGCTGAAGGGCGAATCGGTGATTGCCATCGCCGTGGGGCGCGGCGCTGACGAAGCGGGGCATCAGGCGCGCGCGGCACTGGCCGAGGGATTCCCGGCACAGCTGCTCCGCTTCGTCATGCCCTGGCAGCGCTGGCAAAGAGCGCGCGATGGCGTCGCGCCGGGCAAGCTATCAGCCGTCAGCGCGGCTGTGATCCGCACTCACGAATCCAAACTGATTCCCGGCGCACTGCTGGCCAGCCTGGCGGTGCCGTGGGGCTTTTCCAAAGGTGATGACGATCTGGGCGGCTACCATCTGGTGTGGCCGCGTGACATGGTGCAGTCGGCCGGTGGCCTGCTGGCCGCCGGCGCCAAGGGCGATGCGCGCGTGTCGTTGATCTTTCTGGCCGCCACGCAGCACGCCGACGGCCATTGGCCGCAGAACATGTGGGTCGATGGCCGTGCCTATTGGCAGGGTCTGCAGATGGATGAGACTGCGCTGCCCATCCTGCTGCTTGATCTGGCGGCGCGCGAAGCGGCATTGCCGGAAGAGGACTACGCACAGCGCCGCTTCTGGCCCATGGTGCGCGCCGCCGCCGGCTTCCTGGTTCGCAACGGGCCGGTCACGCCGCAGGATCGGTGGGAAGAGGACGGCGGCTATACCCCCTATACGCTGGCTGCGGAAATTGCCGCGTTGCTGGCGGCGGCCGATTGGGCCGAGCGCTCCGGCGAACCGGAATTGGCGCCATATCTGCGTGCCACGGCCGATTCCTGGAATGCGCAGATCGAGTATTGGCTGTATGTGCGTGACACGCCGCTGGCGCGCCGCTGCGGGGTGGAAGGCTACTACGTGCGCATCGCCGAGACCGATCTGGAAGATGGCGATGAGTTCGTGGATATCAGGAATCGCGAGGCCAGCGAAACACGTCAACGCGCCGATGAGATCGTCTCGACCGATGCACTGGCGCTGGTACGCATGGGGCTGCGCGCCGCCGACGACCCGCGCATCGTCAATACCGTCAAGGTCATCGATGCCACTCTGAAAACGGATTTACCCAGTGGTCCTGCCTGGCACCGCTACACCGATGATGGTTATGGCGAGCACGCCGACGGTTCGCCCTTCGATGGCACCGGGATCGGTCGCCTGTGGCCGCTGCTGACGGGGGAGCGTGCGCACTATGCGCTGGCGCAGGGCGATAGCGCGAGCGCAGCCACGCTGCTCGCCAGCTTCGAGGCGCTGGCTGGCGAAGGCGGTTTGCTGCCAGAGCAAACCTGGGATGCAGCCGACCGCCCGGATCGCGAACTGTTTCTTGGCCGGCCGGCCGGCTCGGCCATGCCGCTGGTCTGGGCCCACGCCGAATACCTGAAGTTGGTGCATTCGCTGGCGGACGGGCGGGTCTTCGATCAACCACCTCAGACTTACGAGCGTTACGTACGCCGCAACACGGGCTCGAGCCTGCGCATCTGGCGCTTCAATCAAAAACTTCGGTCGATCCCCCAGGGTTGCACGCTGCGCGTAGAAACGCTGACATCCGCGCGTGTCCGTTGCAGCACGGATGAATGGCGCACGCTGGGCGATTTTGACACGCGGCCCACGGGATTGGGCGCGCACTACGTGGACTTGCCGACTGGTGCGATGAGCGCTGGCGCACAACTTAGCTTCACCTGCTATTGGTCTGAAGCAGGGCGCTGGGACGGCGTCGATTTTTCGGTCGTGATAGCCAATCCTTGAGACCATTGCACCAGCAGTGCGCGGATCCGTGCACTTTGCGTGAGTCACTAAGTATTTCCCGCCATGGTTCCTGTATCTGCGAGGCGTAGCCTGCACTCCAGGTTGCGATAACAGAAGAACACCGCAGCAGCGGCTGGGAGATCAAGTGAAAACAGTGCAGAAATTTCGCGTGACCAAAGGCCTGGCCGGCGCATTGCTGGCGGCCCTGGCATTGGCACCACCGGCCTTCGCGGTTCCGAGCTTTGCCCGTCAGACCGGCATGGCCTGCGAAGCCTGCCATACCGTGTTTCTGGAGCTCAACCACTTTGGCCGTATCTTCAAGGCCAACGGCTACATTCTCGACAATCTCAAGCCGGTGCGCGGTATCAGCGCGACCAGGAATGAATTGCTGGCGCTGAGCGGCTTGCCGCCGATCTCGTTGATGGTGCAGGTGTCGCAGACCACGCTCGCCAAGTCACTGCCGGATGGCACCGGTTCGGGTGGCTTTTCGCAGAGCGGTACGGTGGCCTTCCCGCAGCAGATCAGTCTTTTTTATGCCGGCAAGATTGCGCCGCGCCTGGGAGCGTTTATTCAGCTCACTTACGGCAACGACAGTGGCACCATGGGGATCGACAACGTCGACCTGCGCTATGCGAACAATGTGGTGTTGCCTGAGGAACGCAGCCTGATATACGGCATCAGCGCCAATAACAACCCGACCGTGCAGGATCTGTGGAACAGCACACCGGCTTTCGGGTTTCCGTTTGCGGGCAGCAATGCCGTCGTCGGCGCGCTCGCCGGCACGCAGATTGACGGCGCGCTGGGGCAGGATGTCGCCGGCATCAGCGCCTACGCCATGTGGAACGAATCGCTCTATGGCGAACTGGGCGCCTACCGCTCTGCCAAGCAGGGCGCTGCCAATGCGCTGACGGGTGAGGCCGGTCCGCTCGATGGCGGCACGTCGAACGTGCTGGTCGGTGGCGCTCCGTACTACCGGCTGGCGTACGAGCATCAGTGGGGCGCACAGTCGTTGGAGGTGGGTCTTTATGGCGCAACCTTCAAACTTGTGCCAGGTGGCGATGGCACTGTGCCAGCCTCGCTCGCCGGGCCCGCCAACGAGTTCCGCGACAATGCCTTTGATCTGCAGTACCAGTGGATCGGTGACCAACACCTGTTCACCCTGGCCGGCACGCGCATTCGTGAAAAGATGACGCTGAACGCCAGCTTTGGCAGCGAATCCGAAAACCTCAAGAACGATCTGACGACCACGCGTTTGACCGGTACCTATTACTACAAGCGCAAGTACGGCGGGGCGCTGGGCGCTTTCTCAACCACCGGCAGCGCCGACGCTCTGCTCTATCCGGCGCTCGATAAGGACGGCGCCGTGATGGCCGTCCTGGGCAGCGCCAATGGCAAGCCGGACACGCGCGCTTGGGTTGCCGAACTCAACTACATGCCGTGGCTCAATACCAAGCTGACGGCGCAGTTCACCCAGTATTCAAAATTCAATGGCGCCAGCATTAACTACGATGGCGCCGGCCGCAGTGCCAGTGACAACGATTCCGTCTATCTACTCGCCTGGTTTGCCTTTTGAAGGATGCTACCCATGAAAGTTAAAAATATTGTACTGGGAGCATCTTTGATGATGCTGGCTTCAGTCGCGGGCCGCAGCGCGGATATCGACCCGGAGCTGAAGTCGGCGGCGCAGCACGTGGCTGTTACAGTCTGCGCCACCTGTCACGGCCCGCAGGGGCGCAGCAGCACGCCAAAGTTTCCGGTGCTGGCCGGACAGCACGCCAGTTACCTGGTGGCGCAGATGAAAGCCTTCAAGGCGCAGACGCGCGGCGACCCCGATGCGCTGGGCTACATGTGGGGCATGGCGGCGCCGCTCGATGATGAGATGATTGGCGCGCTGGCCGACTACTACAGTGCCCAGACGCCCGTTCGTAACAGCAGTGGCGACGCGGCCGCTATCGCACGCGGCGCGGGCATTTTCGCCAACGGCGTGGCGGCGGCCGGCATTCCGCCCTGCGCCTCATGCCATGGCGCCAATGCCGCAGGTACCGACGATTTTCCGCGCCTGGCGGGTCAGCACGCACAGTATCTGCTCAAGCAGCTGCATTCCTTCCAGAGCAATCTGCGCAACGTGGCTGTCATGCACGGCGTCGCGCAGGAGCTCAAGACTCCGGAGATGACCGCCGTGGCGGCCTATCTGCAGTCGCTTTCGGGCGGCTGACAGCAGCCGCGCTACGCAGGCGTGGTGGCTAGCAGCGCCTTGAGTGCTGCGCGCAGCAGCACGCGCAAGGGCGCCATGCGCTGCTGATCGCAGGCTGGCGCTGGAGTCGGTGTTACGACGTCCTCGGGTTCGAGCATATAGGTGCACTGCGCCAGTTCGATCTGCAGTGCCTGCACCTGGTGGGACGGCTGTCCATAGTGACGCGTGATATAGCCGCCCTTGAAACGACCGTCGATCACCCAGGAATACTGCTGCTGTGCCGCGAGCAGTTGGCGTAGCGCGTCGATGATGGCCGGGTTACAGGAGCGCGCATCGTTGGTGCCGACGTTGATATCAGGCAGCTGCCCGGCAAACAAGCGCGGCACCACACTGCGTATGGAATGCGCGTCGAGCAGCAGCGCGTAGCCGTGGCGGGCGATTGTGGCTGCGATCAACGTGTGCAGCGCATCGTGGTAGGGCTGCCAGTAAGCCAGGCGACGCTGGTGAACTTCTGCTGCCGGCACGGTGTAAGCCACACCGTCGTAGTAGAGCGGCAGGCCGGAGAAACTCAAGGCCGGGCACAGACCGGTGCGCGGCGCACCCTGGTACAACGCGGCGTCATCAGGCGGTCGATTCAGATCGACGAGGTAGCGTGAGTAACGTGCCACCAGCAGGCTGGCGCCCAGTTCGCGCGCGAAATCATACAGGCGATCGACCTGCCAGTCGGTGTCCGGTTGTGCCTGCGCGAGCGGAGTAAGTCGCGGCACCAGTTCCGGCGGCAGCACGGTGCCGGCATGCGGAACACTGATGATCAGCGCCGAGCTGCCCGCATGCAGCGAGTGCGTGTCGTTCATTGGTATGCCCATGGAGGCGAACGATCCGCCCGCTGCTTCAGCGCGCAGCTCGCGCCGATCTGGCCAGGGCGAACAGGCGCGTGCCCACCAGTGCGCTCAGCGCGCCGCTGTGCACGAGCTCGCGTGCCGCAGCGATATCCGGGGCGAAGTAGCGATCGCTCCGCAACGGGCGCACCCGCCGACGAATCTGCTGGTGCGCCAGTTCGAGCGGCGCCGAGCTCCTCAGCGGCCGGTGAAATTCCAGCCCCTGGGCGGCGGCCAGCAATTCGATGCCGACGATGGCCTCGGCGTTGCCCGCCATCGCCAGCAGTCGTCGGGCGGCGTGCGCGGCCATCGAGACGTGATCTTCCTGGTTCGCTGAAGTTGGAATGCTGTCGACGCTGCAGGGGTGCGCAAGTGCCTTGTTTTCAGCCACCAGCGCTGCCGCCGTAACCTGTGCGATCATGAAGCCGGAATTAAGACCACTGTTTTTCACCAGGAAGGCCGGCAGGCCGCTCATCCTGGTATCAACCAGCAGCGCCACGCGACGCTCGGCGAGCGAACCGATTTCGGCGACCGCCAGGGCCAGTTGATCGGCCGCAAAGGCCACCGGCTCGGCATGGAAATTGCCGCCCGAGAGCACGACGCCATCGCGCGGAAACACCAGCGGATTGTCGGTGACCGCATTGGCCTCGCGCAGCAGCGTGGCGCTGGCGGTGTGCAGCAGATCGAGGCAAGCACCCATGACCTGCGGTTGGCAGCGCAGCGAGTAGGGATCCTGCACGCGGGAACAATCCAGGTGCGAGGCGCGCACCCGGCTGCCGCCCAGCAGGGCGCGCAGGCGGCGCGCCACGCTCAGCTGTCCGGGTTGGCGGCGCAGCACATGGATGCGCGCATCGAAGGGCGCATCGCTGCCTTTCAGCGCATCGACTGACATGGCGCCGGATACGAGTGCCGCCGCGAATACGTTTTCGATCGCAAACAGACCTGCGAGCGCTAGTGCCGTGGATACCTGCGTGCCGTTGAGCAGCGCCAGGCCTTCCTTGGCAGCCAGCTTCATCGGCTGCAGGCCGGCACGGCGCAATCCTTCACGGGCGCTGAGCACCCGGCCACGAAAGCGCACCTCGCCGACGCCCAGCAGGGTAGCGCTCATATGCGCCAGCGGCGCCAGATCGCCGGACGCGCCCACCGAGCCCTGCGCGGGAATCAGTGGATAGACGCCGGCGTTCAGCAGGCTCTGCAAGGCGCGCAGGGTGACCGGGCGTACGCCCGAATAACCCTGCGCGAGACTGGCGATCTTCAAGACCAATATGAGTCGCACCACTTCATCAGGCAGTGGCTCACCGGTGCCGGCGGCGTGCGAGAGCACCAGGTTGTGCTGTAGCTGTGCCAGATCCGCCGCCGGTATGCGCTCGCTGGCGAGTGAACCGAAGCCGGTGTTCACGCCATAAGCCGTCTCACCGCGCGCGATCAGGCCGTTGATCACTGCGCGGGCGCGTCGCACGCGCTGCAGGTCAGAGCGGCGCAGTTTGAGTTCGACCGGGGCGCGTAGTGCAGCGCGCAGCTCATCCATGCTCAGCGCGCCCGCCCGCAGCGCCAGCCTGAAGATCGTCGGCTTCATGGCCGCACTCCGCCGGTAATCATGGGCAGGTCGAGCGCCTGCTGCGTGGCGCATTGCACCGCGATGTCATAGCCCGCGTCAGCGTGACGCATGACGCCGGTGGCCGGGTCGTTCCACAACACGCGCTCGATGCGACGTGCCGCGGCCGCTGTGCCGTCGCAGACGATGACCACGCCGGCGTGCTGCGAATAGCCCATGCCGACGCCGCCGCCGTGGTGGATTGAAACCCAGGTGGCGCCGCTGGCGGTATTGAGCAGGGCATTGAGCAGCGGCCAGTCGGATACGGCATCGGAACCATCGCGCATGCTTTCGGTCTCGCGATTCGGACTGGCCACCGAGCCGGAATCCAGATGATCGCGACCTATGACGATGGGCGCCGCGAGTTCTCCTGAGGCCACCATCTCGTTGAAGGCCAGGCCCAGGCGATGCCGGTCGCCCAGTCCAACCCAGCAGATGCGTGCCGGCAATCCCTGAAACTGGATGCGCTGCGCGGCCATGTCGAGCCAGCGATGCAGATGAGGATCATCCGGAATCAGTTCGCGCACCTTCTGATCGGTCTTGGCGATGTCAGTGGGATCGCCCGAGAGCGCGACCCAGCGAAACGGTCCGACACCGCGACAGAACAGCGGGCGTATGTACTCCGGCACGAAGCCGGGAATCTTGAAGGCATCGGCTACGCCATTTTGCAGTGCCACCTGGCGGATGTTGTTGCCGTAGTCGAATACCGGTACCCCGCGTCGTTGAACTTCCAGCATGGCGCGCACGTGCACGGCCATCGAATCGGCCGCGGCCGCGGCCACGCTGGCGGGAGCCAGTTTCTGCTGCGCCTCCCAGTGCTCTACGCTCCACCCCACCGGCAGGTAGCCATGGACCGGATCGTGCGCGGAGGTCTGATCAGTGAGCGCATCGGGCAGCACGCCACGGCGCAATAGTTCGGGCAGCACCTCGGCGATATTCGCGCACAGGCCGATCGAGCGTGCCGTGCCCGCCGCTTTTGCCGCCGCCAGCAGCGCCAAGGCCGCATCAAGGCTGGCCGCCTGCTCGTCGAGATAGCCGGTAGCGAGCCGCTTGTCGAGGCTCGATTGACGACATTCCACCGCCAGCATCGATGCACCCGCCATGGTGGCCGCCAGCGGCTGCGCACCGCCCATGCCGCCGAGACCCGCGGTCAGAATCCAGCGACCGCGCAATTCGCCACCGAAATGACGCCGCCCCATCTCGACGAAGGTTTCGTAAGTGCCCTGCACGATGCCTTGCGAGCCGATGTAGATCCATGAGCCGGCGGTCATCTGGCCGTACATCATGAGCCCGCGCCGGTCGAGTTCGTTGAAGTGTTCCCAGGTGGCCCAGTGCGGCACGAGATTGGAGTTGGCGATCAGCACGCGCGGTGCATCGCTGTGGGTGCGGAATACGCCCACCGGCTTGCCTGACTGCACCAGCAGTGTTTCATCATCGCCCAGCCGGCGCAGCGTGGCGACGATGGTATCGAAGCATTCCCAGTTGCGCGCCGCCTTGCCAATGCCGCCGTACACGACCAGATCGCCGGGTCGCTCGGCGACCTCCGGATCGAGATTGTTCATGAGCATGCGCAGCGCCGCTTCGGTCAGCCACGAGCGGGCGCTGAGCGTGGTGCCGCGTGCGGCCCGAATCACGCGCGGGCCGG
>JAYTUZ010000184.1:0-3470 GCA_043744295.1 Gammaproteobacteria bacterium
AACGCGATTGACAAAGGCGGCGTCAGTTCGTTAGGTTCTGCAAGCGCTTTCAAAATAATCAGGGCCACTGCGGGGTACACCGCAGGGCGGAACCTGCTCGCTGGAGCCAGTTACCGCGGGTCAACAGGGGCAGAATACCGGTGAATACCAAACCAACCGTCCGCTCAGCAATCGGCTCCGTGACGCGCGCAGCAACTCTCGGTGCCTGTCTTGCGCTGGCACTTGCCGCCTGTGGCAAGACCCAGAACTGGTTGGACCATGCGCCCGCCTACGTACAGATCGGCGGCACAGTCTCGGGACTCAGCGGCACGATTGTGCTGCAGAACAACCGCAAGGATGATCTGTCGATCACTGCCAGCGGCCCGTTCACCTTTGGATTGTCGATCGCCAACGGCGCGGCTTATTCGGCCACGATCAAGACGCAGCCCAACGGCCAACGCTGTACGATTACCGCGGGTTCCGGCACCGCCACCGCCAACGTGACATCAATCGCGGTGGCCTGCGTTCCCTATGTGACGATCGGCGGTACGATCTCGGGCCTTGCCGGCGTCGTCGTGCTGCAAAACAACAGCGGCAACCCGTTGGCCGTCGCCAGCGACGGCGCGTTTGCCTTCAGCACTTCGATCCCGCCTGGCAGCGGTTACGCGGTCACTGTACGCACGCAGCCCAGCGGTCAACTCTGCGTCGTCAACGCTGGTTCGGGTACCGCCACCGGCAACGTGACCAGCGTCGCCGTCGTGTGCGCAAGTTCTGCCTTCATCGTGCGGCCTCTGCCCGCGGTGTACTCGGGCGCGACCGGCAAGGCCATTAATTACGGGCCATATCGCGCCGGCGGGCCCGGCGTCGAGACCCCTACTGACGACGAGGTCAAGGAGGATCTGGCGCTGCTGCACGCCGCGGGCTTCAGATTGGTGCGGCTGTTTGGAGCCGATCCGGATGCCGAGCGAATCCTGCGCGTCGCCGCCGCGAATTTCCCGGACATGCAGTTCCAGGCCGGCGTCTATATCTTCGGAATCCCGGTGGGCGCGGCGTGCAGCAACAATCCGCTTAACGCGAGCCAGATCTCTACCGGAATACAGCTCGCCAATACTTACTCGAACGTCGCGGCCGTCAGTGTTGGCAACGAGACCTCGTTCTTCCGCACCTTCATGCCGGTCAGCTGCATGGTGGGTTTCATCCAGACCGTCAGGAGCCAGATTACTCAGCCAGTGACCGCGGACGATGACTACACGTTCTATTGCGACCGCTCGGCCGTGACCCCGAACGCGCCTGAATGCGCATCGCCCTACGCAGCTGATCCCATCCTTGCGATCATCGATTTCGTCTCCATCCACATGTATCCGATGAGCAATCCGGGCCGCTGGGACTGGGTGCAGAGCGGCACCTCGGCGGGTCCTGCGCGGGCCCGCGCGATGATGGAGGCTGCGCTCGCCAACGCAAAGCGGGCCTACGACGCGGTCGCAGGCCACATGTTCCAGAACGCGGCTGGCGCGATGGTGCGCGTCGACTCACTGCCGATCGTGGTCGGCGAAACCGGCTGGAAGGCGAGGCGAACCAATTACGCCTCGACACTCGAACAGTACGCTGCCACGCCCATGAATGCGAAATGGTACTACGATCTGCTGTACGGATCGCTCCCGGGCAGCTCCTTTGCCTACCCATCGTGGCAGGGTTCGGTCGGTGGGCCTTCGGCGATCTTCTACTTCGAAGGGCTCGATGAGATCTGGAAGGGCGAAGGGCCCGCTCCGGCGCCCACCGACGACGGCTGGGGCCTGTGGGGTGGTCCAGATCCCACCGTCGCGAATTACGGCAACCTCATCCGTACCAGTGCGCCGCGCTACATCCTGTGCGGTGCCTATGCCAGTTTCGTTTTCTCTGGCGTTACCTATCCGACTGCACCGACCTGCAACAGCCCTGAGACCTACCCGGGTGCGGGCTCATCGCCCTGATTGCTTCGGCGGACAAGTGACTGCTTCAATTTGTTGCCTCGGGAGACGTCTGTGAACATCTACGCCTTCACTCGATCATTGGCGGCCGCCGCCGCGCTGCTCGCAGCGCCGGCAGTGGTGCTGGCCGAGAAGTACGGTCCTTTCGAGGTAGTGGGTTTCGCCAAGGACGAATTCTCGATCTGCGACAACTGCTCCAAGGGACTCGTCAATATTTCCTCGTTCGATCCACGCGGCGTACTCGACCCCCCGAACCCCAAGCTGAACCAGGGTGGCAGCTCCGGGCGCACCACCAGCAACCTGGCACTCGCGCAGCTGACGCTCGGTTTGTCCCACGAATTTGACAACGCGATCCGTGTCGAGGGGAAAGCCAGCGGCCGCTGGCGAAATAACGGCCCGGATATCTTCGGCAACTACCTGATCGACCTCTATGCCGGCATTTCCTATCCGAAATTCGGATCGCTGCAGGTCGGCAAGATGTCCTCACGCTCCTGGACGCGCTCGGACTCCTTCGCCTATCCGATGGGGTTGTCGAGTCCGTGGGCCGAGTCGGGTGCCGGCTACGGGGTGTTCCCGCAGGCGGTGCGAATCGGTTCGCGTGCCTATGAAGTCAGGCTGGGTAAGATCCGTTTTGAGGTAACCGCCGCGCAGGCCAGGAAGCGCCCGCCACTCAATCCGAGCTCGGCAGTGACGCCGCCGCCATCGCCGCAGCTGCTGGAATTGTTTGTCCAGTACTCCAACGCGAAGAACCTGGTGGAGCTGATATACCAGGACAGCAAGGGTGGCCGGCAGAGTTCCTTCTCCAAGGGCGCCTTCTACGGAGCGGAAGGTGACACCAACGGCCCGAGCGGCTCTCCTGGTTACAAGACACCGGCCGAGGACGTGCTGATCCTGCAGGGCACCTATTGGCGCAGCCCGACCTGGAAATTCAGCTATGGCCTGAAGCGCAGTGAGTGGTCGGGCCAGCAGCAGCAATGCGATTACGGCCCCGTCAAGCCGTTGCAGAGCGATTGTTTCTGGGACCAGGCGGGGTTCAATTACGCCAGCGACTTGCGCCTGCATCACGCGATTGAGTGGGACTTCATGATCGGTGCTGGCTACACCAGAAATAAATGGCAGTACACCCTCGGTGCGGTGCGCATGAACAAGGCCTACGTGCAGACGCCCACCGAGTGGGGGCAGAGCAATACCGCAATTTTTGGCAACCTTGGCGTCTATCGCAAATTGCCGGAGCTTTCCAAGTACGTTGAGGTATACGCCGGTATCGGTGGCGTGATGTTTGGCCGGCAGGGGCCGGCGCCGCTGAGCATGCCCGGCAATACCGCTTTCGGCGGTGTCGATCCCCGCATCAGCAAGGGCTCGAACTCATTGACCATTGGCGCGAACTTCAACTTCTGAGGTTATCAACCATGTCAGGACGCGACTCGACAACTGGCGGCCTTCATCGGACAGCCACGCGGGTTGTAGCCGTCTCACTGGCCCTGGCGTGGACGGCCGGCGTCGCCTATGCGGCGGGCGCGGACG
>JAYTUZ010000185.1:0-11976 GCA_043744295.1 Gammaproteobacteria bacterium
CTCAGCCAGAATACGCGCTCGATGGCGCGCGGCGCCTCGCCTTCACCGGCCTTGCGGAACGCCGGCGGCGTCTTGGCTTCCTGCCAGTGCCGGCCGCGATCGCTGGAGGTATAGACCGTCGGCCCCAGGTGCCCGGTCTTGGCCGCCATCAACAGTCGCCGCGGCTCGCGCGGATCCTGGACGATGTGGTGAATGATGTGACCGAGCAACTGCGGGCCGGTCAATCGCCAGTTGCGCCGGCGCTGGTCCGAGCGCAGCGCAAAGGCGCCCTTGCGTGTACCGATCCAGATAGTGGTGTTCATGGTGGCTCAAGAATCGGCGCGCCGGCCGGTCGCTGTCAAGAAGGGCGCCGGCAACAATCCGACGCCTAGAATTGCAGCGCTGCCAACCGCGCATACAGTCCGTCGTCCCTGACGAGCTGTTCATGGTTGCCCTGCGCGACGATGCGACCCTGATCCATGACCACGATGCGCTTGAGCTTCTGGATGGTTGCCAGCCGATGGGCGATCACAATGGTGGTGCGCGCCTGTCCGCCGCGCCCGGCCATCAGGTTGGCCAGGCCGAGTTGCACCAGCCGTTCGTTTTCGGCGTCGAGGGCGCTGGTTGCTTCATCGAGCAGCAGCACGGGCGCATCGCGCAGCATGGCGCGCGCGATGGCAATGCGCTGGCGCTGACCACCGGAGAGCGTAATGCCGCGCTCGCCCACCAGCGTCTCATAGCCCTGTGGCAGGCGGCGGATGAATTCGTCGGCTGCGGCGGCCGTGGCCGCGGCGCTCACTGCCGCGGCGTCCGCCCCGGGTTTGCCATAGCGGATGTTGTCGGCAATCGTGCCGGAGAAGATCACCGCATCCTGCGCGACCACCGAGATCTGCGCGCGCAGTGTGGCCGGATCGAGCGCCGCGATATTGACACCGTCGAGCAGGATCACGCCGGCGCCCGGATCGAAGCAGCGCAGCAGCAGCTGAAACACCGTCGATTTGCCGGCCCCGGAAGGGCCGATGAGGGCCACGGCCTCGCCGGGCAGCACCTGCAGGTCGAACTGCACCAGCGCGGTATGCTCCGGTCGCGACGGGTAACTGAAGCGCACGGCCTGGAAATCGAGCTGACCGTGCACCGGGCTGGGCAGGGGCAGTGGCCGTGCCGGCGCGCGAATCAGTGGTTCGGTGGCGAGAATTTCCATGAGCCGCTCGGTGGCGCCGGCGGCGCGCTGCACTTCGCCCCACAATTCGCTCAGTGCGCCGACCGAACTGGCCAGCAGGATGGCGTAGAACAGAAACTGGATGAGCTCGCCGGTCGTCAGTCGCCTGGCCAGCACGTCGGTGGCGCCGACCCACAGCACGCCGACGATGCAGGCGCCCACCAGCATGATGACCAGCGCCGTCATCATGGCGCGGATGCGGGTACGGCGAATGCCGGTGACAAAGGCCTGTTCGGTGGCGGCGTCGAAGCGGGCGCGATCGACCGGCTCGTGCGTGTAAGCCTGCACGGTGGGCATGGCATTGAGCACTTCGCTGGCCAGCGCCGAGGTCTCGGCAACGCGATCCTGCGCGGCGCGCGACAAGCCGCGCACGCGCCGGCCCAGCAGAATGATCGAGACCAGCACCACCGGCACACTCAGCAAGGTCAGCCCGGTAAGTTTCGGACTGGTGATGGCCATCATCACCAGCGCGCCTACAGCCGTGACCATGCTGCGCATGGCGAATGAGGCCGAAGAGCCGATCACACTCTGCACCAGGGTGGTGTCGCCGGTCAGGCGCGAGAGCAGCTCGCCGGTGCGGGTGCGCTCGAAAAACTCCGTCGACAGCGATAGCACGTGACCGAAGACGCGATTGCGCACATCCGCCACTACGCGCTCGCCGATCCAGGTAACCAGGTAGTAGCGTGACGCCGAGGCCAGGCCCATGACCACCGTCACGGCCAGGAACCCGAGAAAATAGCGGCCGATATGGGCCGATGAACTGGCGTCGAAGCCGTGATCGATCATCTGCCGTGCGGCCACGGGCAACACCAGGGTCGCGGCGGCCGCGACCGCCAGCGCGATCAGCGCCAGCACGATCAGGCGTAGGTGCGGCACCAGGAATGGTCGCAGGGCGGCCAGCGGCGCCAGTCGGCGCGCAACCGGCGGCACTGTCGGCGGCAGCGCCGGGGGCGGCGGCTGTGCTGCGACGCCGGGTTCAGCTGCCACGGTATTCACAGCCACTGGTGCAGGTCTCGTGTACGACAATGCGCGCCAGCGCAGGCAACTGCGGCCGCAGCCGCTCCCATACCCACATGGCCAGCACTTCGCTGGTGGGGTTCTCAAGGCCTTCGATATCGTTCAGATAGCGGTGGTCGAGCTGCTCATGGATGGGGCTCATGGCCGCGCTGATATCGGCAAAATCACAGACCCAGCCGCTCTGTGCGCCCACGGCGCCCTGCAGATAGACACCGATGCGAAACGAATGGCCGTGGAGTCTGGCGCATTTGTGTCCGGCCGGCACCCTGGGCAGGCGGTGGGCCGCTTCGATGCGGAACTCCTTGTATATCTCCATCGCCCTATTCTATGGTTGCGGCCCGCGAAACCCTCAGGAGTTTTCCATGCCCATTTCCATGTATCAGGCTTCGGTGCCGGTATTCGACAAATTGCTGGGCAACCTGTCGACCATTCTGTCAAAAGCGGCCGCCTGGGCCGAGACCCGCAAGATCGAGCCCTCGGTGCTGATCAATGCGCGGCTCGCGCCCGACATGTTTGCGCTGGCCGGGCAGGTGCAGATCGCCTGCGATTTCGCCAAGGGTGTACCGGCCCGGCTCGCCGGCATGGAGCCGCCAAAGTTCGAAGACAATGAAACCACCTTTGCCGAATTGCTGGCGCGCATCGAAAAAACCCGCAAGTCCATGGCGGGCTACAGCGCAGCGCAGATCGATGGCACGGAAGCGAGGCAGATCAAACTGAAATTTGGTCCGCAGGAAATGGAATTCACCGGCCTGGTCTATCTGCTGAATGTCGCAATGCCGAACTTCTATTTTCACTACACGATGGTGTACGCCATCCTGCGGCACAACGGGCTGGAGCTGGTCAAGCGCGACTACCTGGGCGGCTGACGCTCGCGGCGCGGCAGCAGGGCGCGGCGCAGGCTCGCCCACTTGCCGCGCCAGCCGACGCGTTCGTCCGACATGGCATCGAGAAAGTCGGCCAGTGCCTTGGAGCGCGTGATCGTAAAGGCCGTAACCAGCAGGGTCAGCCCGACGGTCAGGACAAAGATCAGCGCGCGGCGCCCCAGGCTGGCATCGCTTTCATTGAGCAGGTTCATGCCCAGCACGCCAGTGGCGACCGTGCCGATCAGGCCGAAGATCGTCACCACGGTGAGTCGCAGCACCGTGCTGGCCTGGCGGCGAAAGGCGTCGGAATCCAGATAATTGTTCATGTCGAGGACTTCACTGCGCACTTCCTGCTGCAGTTCGTCGGTGTTGAGCTGGCGGCGCAGGCGCGCGAACACATCGCGCGCCACGCCCTGATTGGAGATTTCGTGAAACCAGTAGCGATGGGTGAAGCGCAGGAACACTTCCATCATCTGGCGGATGGTGCGCTTGAAGGCGCGTACTGAATCGGGCTCGCCCACCGTCAGGCGATTCATGGCGACGGCCAGTTCGTCCGACATCGACAGCAGGGCCGCCTTGTGAAAGTGCGCGATCAGGAACAGCCACAGGTACTGAGCGCGAAACTGCGCCAGCAGGCCGGTTTCGCTTCCAGAAAAAAAACGGTCGCCGTGACTGCCGACGAAGACCATGGCGGCTTCGGCGACGATGATGCGGGTGTCGGCGCGGGCGTTGCCGCCGCTCCGGCCCCAGAAGGTGTCAATGCAGTACTGGCGCTCGAAGTCGTACAGGGTGGCGGCTGAGTAGGGCAGGTCGTCGGTGCCGCCGGGGCCCGTGACCAGGCCGAGGCGCACAAATTGCGCGCGCGTCAGCTGGTGCGGATCATCGCAGGCCAGGTAAGCCATGAGCGGCATGCGGTAGTACTCGAGCTGGCGGTAGCGCAGCCTGGCGCTGGCACCCGGCCGCTCGAGCATCAGCGGCTGCAGCAGGAATTCCCAGTGCGCGGCGATTGCGGCGACCCGATGGCGGGCGACAAAATCGAGGTAGCGGGCGCTGTCGGCGTAGTTGGAGCTTGCCAGTACGCCACCGTCGGCGGCGCACAGCTCCGCCAGCCAGGGGCAGTTGCCGCCGTCGCCCTGTTCATCCCAGAAGCCGGGGTAGGCGCGGGCAAAGCGGAACAGCACATCCTGGGCCAGCTCGAACGGCAGGTCTTCGGCGTGCATTTCAAACAGCAGCAGCGCGATATCGGCATCCAGAAAGAACAGCAACTCGACCCGATCCACGGCCAGGGTGAGCGGCACCGCGCCGCGTTCTAGCGTGACGCGCACGCTGCGCACATCGGTGCGCTCATAGATATGAATACTGCGTGTACCAGGCTGCGTGGCCGATTCCTGTCCGGCCGCCGAGCCGTACAGAAAGCGTTGCACGTACGGCAGAAATGTCACGAACTCCTTGTAATGACGCTCGCGAAACACCCCACTGGTCGCATCGAAGACCTCGGGCAGGCGCCGCCACGCGCCGGCCTGAGCGTCGAGCAATTCCCAGTGCCGCTGCACCTGCTGGCCGGGGCGCACCGGCATGAGCTGCACGGGCCATACCGCGACCTGCCGAAAATGCCTGACGCTTACCGCAGCCATGATTCAGGTGGCCTCGAACTCAGGGGCCCGCAGCGGGGGCTGATGGCGCGGGCACGGCCCGAGCCGCATCGACGCGGATGCGCAGATGCCTGGCCTGCACGCTGTTGAGCGTGCCCAGGCCGGCATCGATGCTCGCTGCCTCGCCGGCCTGCAGCTTCAGGGGCAGGGTTCGGCGCGTGCCCTGCTGCACGATCTGGCCAGCGTCATCGATCATGACAGGCGTGATTTCGATGCCCTCGATGGCTACCGGGGCACGGTTTTGCACGCTGATCATGGCGCGCCCGCTCGGATCGAACTGCGCACCAACGGCCACATAGGTGCCGGGGTTCTGTGGCAGATCGAGCGCCAGATATTCCACTTCGGCCTGCTTGCCCAGTTCGCCGCCGGCGCCGCTGGCTGCTCTGAAATACTCCAGCGCCTTGGCGCGATCGCCACCATCACGCGACAGATGGCCAAGGTAGTATGCTGCCGGCGCGGTCGGCAGCAGCTCGGCGCTTTTTTGCAGCAGTTCACGTGCACGCGGCTTGTCGCCGAGCTTGTAGGTGGCGATGCCGGCGCCGAGAAAAGCGCCGAAATAATCGGGACTCAGCGCCATTGCCTTTTCATAGTAGGGCAGGGCCTCGCGCGGCTTCTTTTCCGCCATCTCGATATCGCCCTGCAGTTGCGGGAAACGCCCCTCGACGGGCAGCAGCCCGGTGGCTTCGGCCGCCAGCCGGCGCGCCGTGACGAAATCCTTTTTGCCGGCCGCGGTCAGCGCCGCATCGTGCCGGTCGTACGCCGGCTTGAGCGTGCGCAGCTTCTTGAGTTGCGCCTGGTACCGCTCGGCGCCGAGCTCGCCGCCGGCGCCACCGAGCTCCTGCAGGGTCTGGCGATTCTCCGCCACGCGTTCGATCGAGGGCGGGTGCGAAGCAAACAGGCCATCGAGCCAGTTCTGATTTTTGCCCGTTTCGCTGGCGATACGCACGAAAGTTTCCTGCAGGCTGACGGCGCCGCCAAGATCGAAGCCGGCGCGTTTCATGTAGACCATACCGTAGTGGTCGGCCTCACTTTCCTGGTCGCGCCCGTACTTCATCTGCACCAGCTGCGCACCCAGCCCCGCACCCTGCAAAGCGAGATTGGCCGCGTTGCCACTCATGTTGCTGCTCGCCATGCCAACCTGGGCGGCCACCATGCCCACCTGCAGCAGCGTCCCGCGCTCCTGCGCTTTGGCGCCGTGGCGTGCTGCGGCATGGGTAATTTCATGGCCGAGCACCGCTGCCAGTTCCGCTTCGCTCTGCAACTCGGTCAGCAGTCCGCGATTGACAGCCACCTTGCCGCCAGGCAGCGCCCAGGCGTTGGGCACCGAGCTGTTGAGCACCACGAATTCATAGGGCAGCTTGCGATCGGAAACGGCGGCCAGCTTCTGCCCGACACTGTTCACGTAGGGAGTCAATTCAGGGTCAATACGGAAATCGCCGCCTTCGCTCTGGCGCATCGGCGCATAATTTTCCGCGCCGATGCGCAGTTCCGCCGCCTCGGAGACGAACTGAATTTCGCGCTTGTGGGTAACCGGGTTGGTGCCGCAAGCGGACACGAGTGCGAGGCTGGCGAGCGCGAGTGTCCAGGTCAATTTACTCATGAGTTGCCTCCTGCAATCG
Source organism: Gammaproteobacteria bacterium (assembly GCA_043744295.1). Taxonomy (GTDB): domain Bacteria; phylum Pseudomonadota; class Gammaproteobacteria; order Steroidobacterales; family Steroidobacteraceae; genus FEN-1191. The sequence continues at coordinate 6,350 of JAYTUZ010000185.1, forward strand.
CCGCTGCTGGCCGGGTCCAGGCGCAGCATCGCCTCCGCCGCTGGCGCTGACAAGCCCCGCGGGCGGCGGGGTAGTACTATCCATACATTGCTGGCTGGAGAGTCCCGATGCGTGCGCTGCGAATTGTTCTATTTAGTGTGCTGGGCCTGGCATTGTTGTTGCTGGTCGCTGCCGTGCTGCTGCTGGTGTTCTTTGACCCCAATGCACACAAGGCCCGATTGCAGCAGGCTGTGCTGGAAAAGACCGGGCGCCAACTGCTGCTGCCGGGCGATCTGAAGCTCAAGTTGTTTCCGTGGCTGGCAATCGAGGTTGGGCGCGCCTCGCTCGCCAATGCGCCCGGTTTTGGTGCTGCAGCAATGGTGGAGATCGAGCGGGCCCAACTTGGCCTGAAGGTCATGCCGCTGTTGCACCGTCGGCTGGAAATCGGTGAAGTTAGCCTCGATTCCCCCACCATCCGCCTGGCAGTGGACGCGGCCGGTCACAACAACTGGGCCGATCTGGGCGCGAGCAAGACCCCGGAGACGCCGCCCGGCAGCACTGCTTCCATGCTCTCCACGGCGGCCGTCGAGAAGTTCCGGATCAGCAACGGCACCCTGCAATACATCGACAAGGGCGCCGGCACCGACCTGACGCTGCGCGCCCTGGATCTCGACACCGGTCGGCTGGAGTCCGGCAAACCCTTCGACCTGCAGCTGGCCTTTACCCTGTTGCAGGGCAAGTCATTGCAGGCGGCGGTGCAGCTCAAGAGCAGCACGACGCTCGATCTGGACGCCAACCGTTACCAGTTCACCGCACCAGCTGTTGAACTGCAGCTCAAGAGCGCGGGACTGCCCGCCGCGGGTCTGCCGGTGCACCTGGGTTTCGAGAGCATCGATGTCGATCTCAAGGCGCAGACCCTGAAGTTGCCTGGCATGCAGGTGCGTGCTGCGGGCGCGCAGCTGCGCGGCGCCCTGACGGGTGTCCACATTGTTGACGCGCCGCTGTTCGCCGGCCCCATCGAACTTGCCGAAACCTCGGCCCGCGAGCTGCTGCATAACCTGGGGGTCGAGTTGCCCACGACGCGCGATGCGGCGATGTTCAGCCGCCTGAGCTTCAGCGGCAATCTCTCGGCCAGCAGCAAGGCGCTCATGCTCAGCGGCCTGCGACTGAAATTTGATGATTCGAGCGTGACCGGGCGCGCCGGCATTGCCGACCTGACGAGCGACGCGCTGAGCTTCGATCTGAAACTCGATCGCCTCAACGCGGATCGTTATCTGCCGCCCGCGCCGGCCGGCGCGGGCGCTGGTGTTGGTGGCAAAGCGGCCTCAGGCACTGTGGCGCCCGCGGCGCCGATTGCGGTGCCGGTGGAACTGCTGCGCAGCCTCAACGCACACGGCACGCTCAATGTCGGCGCGGCGGTGTTTGCCGGGGTTCAGTACAGCAATCTGCGCATCGGCGTGAATGCCGCCGGTGGCCGCCTGCGCGTATTCCCCTCGGAAGCACAGATGTATGGTGGCCAGTATCATGGTGATATCAGCATCGATGGTTCCGGGCGCATACCGCGACTGAGTTTCGACGAGCACCTGACTGGCATCGATTTCGCGCCGCTCCTGAAGGACATGCTCGAGACCCAGCGCATGTCCGGGCGTGGCAACGCCGCCATCAAGGCGACCGCCACTGGCGCCGATAGCGCCGCGCTGCTGCGCACGCTCAACGGCACCCTGGAATTTCACGTCGATGACGGCGCACTCGAAGGCGCCGATCTGTGGTACGAGATCCGGCGCGCGCGCGCACTGTTGAAGAAGCAGTCGCCGCCGGAGCGTAGCGGTCCGGAACGCACGGCCTTCACGGCAATTTCAGCCAGCGGCACGCTCAGCAACGGAGTGCTCAGCAGCGACGATCTGAAGGTGGCGATGCGCTATCTGCAGGTGACTGGTCACGGCACGGTCGACTTGCCGGCCAGCACGCTCGATTATCACCTTGATGCCACGGTACTCAGGATTCCGGAAGAGGGCGCCGCCGCCGAGGCGCAGGATATCGTCGGTCTCAGGATTCCGGTGCTGGTCACCGGAACCTTTGCCGCGCCCAAAGTCCGCCCCGATGTCAGCGCTCTGCTCAAGGCGCGTGTCCAGCAGGAAATCGACAAGCGCAAGGACGAGGTCAAGCAGAAACTGCAGGACAAGCTGCAGGACAAACTCAAGGACCTGTTCAAACGCTGACTATTTCTTTGCTGGCGCCTCGGTTGAGCAGGTGTTCATGCCAATCAGGTTGTAGGCCGGGCAGACCCGGAACAAGCCGGTGGCCAGCGGCACCACGCCCAGCCAGCCCCACATGCCTATGTACCCGGTGGCAGCGGCCGTAATCAGGCCCAGACCCAGCAGCACGCGCACCACGCGATCGGTCGTCCCCACATTGATTTTCATAGTCCGCCCCTCATGCGTTGCCGGCCTGAAGTGCGCCGACGCGGTGATGATAGCGCCAACCCGCCCGACGCCGGCATAGGTATTTCGCGCAAGGACTGTGCGCTGCGGCACGCAATTTTTGCCCGCGACGGCCGATACCCAAAACGCAGACCCGCGCCCGCGGGACGGAGCCTATACATGAGCCGGCCAGGCAACACGCTATCGTTATTGAACCGTTACACGGCCATTGCCAGCTGTCTGCTGCTGTCGGGCTTCGGTCTGTGGCTGCTGCCGCGTGCCAGTGCGCTCTGGCCATGGGTCGTGCTGTTCATCGGCCTGAGTGTGATCGGCATCTATGACCTGCTGCAGACCCGCCGGGCGGTGCTACGCAACTACCCGATTATCGGCCATGTGCGTTACCTGGTCGAAAGCATACGACCCGAGATTCGCCAGTACCTGCTCGAGGCGGATGAGGACAAGCTGCCTTTCTCACGCGCCCAGCGCTCGCTGGTTTACCAGCGCGCCAAGAACGAGGGCAGCGAAAAGCCCTTTGGCACCCTGGCCGACGTCTACCAGGAAGGCTACGAGTTCATCGGTCATTCGCTGCGCCCGTGCCTCGAAGCCGATCCGCATAGCTTTCGGGTGAGCGTCGGTGGCGCGCAATGCGCCCAGCCCTATGCCGCCTCGGTGCTGAATATTTCAGCCCTGAGTTTTGGCGCCATGAGCGCCAATGCCATTCGCGCCCTCAATCGCGGCGCCAGGCTTGGCGGCTTTGCGCACGATACCGGGGAGGGCAGCATCAGTCCCTATCACCGCGAACCCGGCGGCGATCTGATCTGGGAAATAGGCAGCGGCTATTTCGGTTGTCGCGATGCGCAGGGTCGATTCGACGCCGCGCGCTTCGCCGATCAGGCCGCCAATCCGCAGGTCAGGATGGTGGAGCTGAAACTCAGCCAGGGCGCCAAGCCGGGGCACGGAGGCATTTTGCCCGGCGCCAAAGTGACGGCGGAAATTGCCGCCACCCGCGGTGTGCCGGCAGGGGTGGATTGCGTCTCGCCAGCGCGCCACAGCGCTTTCGACACGCCCATTGCATTGCTGGAGTTCCTGGCGTTGCTGCGCGAACGTTCGGGTGGCAAACCGGTGGGTTTCAAACTGTGCATCGGTCACGCCTGGGAATTCATGGGCATAGTCAAGGCGATGGCACGAACCGGCATCACTCCCGATTTCATTGTCATCGATGGCAAGGAAGGCGGCACCGGCGCCGCGCCGGTTGAATTCACCAATCACATCGGCATGCCGATGCGTGAAGGCCTGCTGTTCGTGCACAACGTGCTGGTGGGCACCAATCTGCGCCCGCGCGTGCGCCTGGCGGCCAGCGGCAAGATCATCAGTGGCTTCGACATCGCCTGTGTGCTGGCCCTGGGCGCCGACTGGGCCAATTCGGCGCGCGCCTTCATGTTTGCGATCGGTTGCATTCAATCGCAGAGCTGTAACACCAATCGCTGCCCGACCGGCGTTGCCACCCAGGATCCGCTGCGCCAGCGCGCCCTGGTGGTGGACGACAAGGCGCAGCGGGTGCGCAATTTTCACCACAACACGCTGGCAGCACTGGCGCAGATCCTGGCGGCGGCGGGACTCGATCATCCCTCGCAGCTGCGCCCGGCACACCTGGTGCGGCGTATCAGTCAGACACGGGTGCAGCAGTTTTCCGAGGTGCACACATTCCTGGAGCCCGACGAGCTACTGAGCGGTACGGTGCACCGCTTCTACGGCAATGCCTGGAAGCTGGCGCGGGCGGAGAGTTTTGCGCCGGCTGCCTGAGGCGGCGTCCGCTGTTAAGATGGCGCGATGTCGCAAAGGCTCATCATCGCCACGGTCGTCGGCGTGCTGCTGCTGTGGTTCGCGCCACTCGGCAGCTATCGGCTGTTCAATCCCGATGAGGGCCGCTACGCGGAGATTCCGCGCGAAATGGTCGTCAGTGGCGATTGGGTTACGCCACGGCTCAATGCCATCAAGTATTTCGAAAAGCCGCCGCTGCACTACTGGGCGACGGCCGCCGCCTTTGCGGCATTCGGTGAGCACGAATGGACGGCGCGTCTGTGGGTGGCGCTGACGGGCTTCCTGGGTGTGCTGCTCACGGCCTGGATCGGCAAGCGTATCTATGGGGCCATGGTGGGCGCCACGGCGGCCCTGGTGCAGGGCGGGGCGCTGCTCTACCTGGGGCTCGCGAGGATGTCGACGCTCGATATGGGGCTCGCCATAGCCCTCGAGCTGGCCCTGGCCGGGTTGCTGTTGCTGGTCGCCATGCCTGCAGCCAACACCCGGCTCGAACGCGGCGGCGCTGCGCTGCTGGCCCTGGGCACTGCTCTGGCGTTCCTCTCCAAAGGTCTGGTCGGTATCCTTATTCCGGGCGCCGTGGCCACGCTCTATCTGTTGCTGCGGCGTGATTGGCGCCTGCTGCTGCGCGCGCGCCCGTGGTGGACAGTCGGCGCGTTGCTGCTGATCGGCGCGCCCTGGGTGCTGCTGGTCGCGCAGCGCAACCCTGAATTTGTCCGTTTCTTTTTCATCCACGAGCACTTTGAGCGTTTTCTGACCCGCGTGCACGCGCGTTACGAGCCTGACTGGTTCTTCGTACCGGTACTGCTGGTGGGTTTCATGCCCTGGACGGCCTTGCTGCCCGCCATGATCGCACGCAGCTGGCGCGCCTGCCGTGCCGGTGAAGCCGCGACCTGGATGCTGGTGCTGTGGGTAGTATTCTCCTTCCTGTTCTTCAGCGTCTCGCAGTCGAAACTCATTCCCTACATTCTGCCGATCTTCCCCGCGCTGGCGCTGCTGGCCGGGCGCTGCATTCATGAACTTCCGGCAGCGCGTCTGCGGCGCGTTTTGCTGGTCGCGGCCGCCTCATGGCTGGCGCTGGGGCTGCTGGTGCTGGCGCTGTGGCACTCACCGGGCTGGGCGACGCGGCTCGAGATCAACGACAGCCCGGCGGCGCCGCTGATAGCCGTCGGATTTTTCATTGCCGCGTCGTTGTGCGCGCTCGCCGCCTGGCTGGCAGCGCGGCGCGGTTCACTCACGGGCGTGGTGGTGGCGGCCTTCAGTACCGTGGTGCTGTTGGGTGTGTTGCCACCCGCGGCGGGTCAGTTGCCGCGCCAGCGCGATTTGACGCGCCTGATCGCCGCGCTCCGGCCGGAGCTGCACGCCAGTACGGCTTTCTATTGTGTCGATGACTACGAGCAGTCGATTCCG
>JAYTUZ010000186.1:0-11967 GCA_043744295.1 Gammaproteobacteria bacterium
CTTCGACATTCTTGACGCCGTGCTCCTGGGCGGCCACGCCGGCCTTCTCAGCAGCGACCTGGGCCGCAAACGGCGTGCTCTTGCGCGAGCCGCGGAAACCGCAGCCGCCCGAGGTCGCCCACGACAGCGTGTTGCCCTGCCGGTCGGTGATCGTAATGATCGTGTTGTTGAAGGACGCATGCACGTGTGCGATCGCGTCGAGCACGTTCTTGCGCGCCTTCTTGGGCTTCTTGGCGGCCGCAGCAGCGGCCGAAGTCGCATTGTTCGCTTGGGGTTTCTGATCAGCCATGAGTTCTTACACCTTGCCCGGCGGAGCGTTGAGTTTGACGGCCTGCTTGCGCGGCCCCTTGCGGGTGCGTGCGTTGGTACGCGTGCGCTGGCCGCGGACCGGCAGACCTTTGCGATGACGCATGCCACGCCATGTGCCCAGGTCCATCAGGCGCTTGATGTTCATCGACACCTCGCGGCGCAGGTCGCCTTCGACCGCGAACTTCGCGAGCTGCGCGCGGATCGCAGCAACTTCTGCATCCGTCAGGTCCTTCACCTTGGTCGCAGGGTCGATGCCCGCGGCGACGCAGACTTCCTGCGAGCGCGTGCGGCCAACCCCGAAGATGTGAGTGAGACCGATACCGATGTGCTTGTTCATCGGAATGTTGATGCCGGCTATGCGTGCCATGATTACCTACCTCAGCCCTGGCGCTGCTTGTGACGTGCATCGCTGCAGATCACATAGACAATGCCGCGACGGCGTACGATCTTGCAGTTCTTGCAGATCTTCTTGACGGATGGACGTACTTTCATTGCTAGACCTTAATGACTTAAGCGGGGCCACTACGACCCGCTCCCAGCAGATTCGCTTTCTTCATGAGACCCGGGTACTGGTGCGACATCATGTGCGCCTGCAACTGCGCCATGAAATCCATCACCACGACCACCACGATCAGCAGTGAGGTGCCACCAAACTGAAACGGCACACCCTGCCTCGAAACCAGAAACTCGGGCAACAGGCACACGCTGGCCACGTAGATGGCGCCCCACAGCGTGAGCCGCGTGAGCACCTTGTCGATGTATTCTGCCGTCTGCTGACCGGGACGAATGCCGGGAATGAAAGCACCGCCCTTCTTGAGGTTGTCGGCAGTCTCGCGCGCATTGAACACCAGCGCGGTATAGAAGAACGCGAAACCCAGGATCAGCAGTGCGTACAGCACCAGGTGCAAGGGCTGGCCGTAGTTCAACGCCGCCTGCACGCTCTGCAGCCAGAAGCCGAGCTTGGTGTCGCTGCCGGTCGCGAAGAAGCTGGCGATGGTGGCCGGGAACAGCAACAGGCTCGAGGCGAAGATCGGCGGGATCACGCCCGACATATTGAGCTTGAAGGGCAGATGGCTGCTCTGGCCCGCGTACATTTTGCGGCCCACCTGACGCTTGGCGTAGTTGACCGTGATGCGCCGTTGCGCGCGCTCGACAAACACGCAGAAGGCGGTCACGCCCAGCACGATGACGATCAGCAGGATCGCGAACGGCGGGCTCATCTCGCCCGAGTTCACGTTGCTGACGGTCTGGCCGATGGCGCGCGGCAGACCGGCGACGATGCCGCTCAGGATCAGCATCGAAATGCCGTTGCCGACGCCGCGCTCGGTGATCTGCTCACCCAGCCACATCAGGAACATGGTGCCGGTGGTCATGGTGACGGTCGCGACAATCAGCCACTGCGGGCCGCCGGCCAGCACCAGTCCGCCGCTCTGCAGGGCCACGGCGGCGCCGAAGGACTGGAAAATTCCCAGACCAAGTGTGCCATAGCGCGTGTATTGCGTGATCTTGCGGCGCCCGGCCTCGCCTTCCTTGCGCAACTCCATCAGCGAGGGCACCACCATGCTCATCATCTGGATGATGATGGAGGCGGAAATGTATGGCATGACGCCCATGGCGAAGATCGACATGCGCGACAGCGCGCCGCCCGCGAACATGTTGGCGATGCCGAGGATGGTGTTGGACTTGTCGCTGAAATAATTGGCAACGGCTTCCGGCGAAATGCCCGGCACCGGAATGAAGGTGCCGATGCGATACACAATCAACGCGCCCAGCAGAAACAGCAGGCGCGTCTTGATCTCGCCCAGGCGACCGGAATCGGCCAGCGCAGCTGCGGGATTGCTTGTGGAAGTCGTTGCCATCAGGCCTCGAGTTTTCCGCCGGCCGCTTCAATGGCAGCGCGTGCGCCCTTGGTGGCGGCGATGCCCTTGAGCGTCACAGCCTTTTTAAGTTCGCCCGACAGTACCACCTTGGCCTGTTCGGCGAACTGCGACACCAGGTTCTGGGCCTTGAGCGCCGCCAGATCGATGACCGCGGCGGTGACCAGCGCCAGCTCGTGCAGACGCACTTCAGCGCGCGCACTCTTGATGGCCGAGCGGAAGCCGACCTTCGGCATGCGACGCTGCAGCGGCATCTGGCCGCCCTCGAAGCCCACCTTGTGGTAACCGCCCTTGCGCGCGCGCTGTCCCTTGACGCCACGGCCGCAGGTCTTGCCCTGGCCGGCTGAGGCGCCACGGCCAACGCGTAGACGAACGCTACGCGAGCCGGCGCCGGGTCTGATGGTATTCAGTCGCATGTCAGAGTTGCTCCACCTTAAGCATGTGGCAGGCGGCATTGATCATGCCGCGGTTGGCCGCGGTATCGGCCACCGTGACGCACTGATGCGGGCGCCGCAGGCCCAGGCCGCGCACCGAGGCGCTGATGTTGCGGAGCTGCCCGAACAGGCTGCGCACCAGTGTCACCTTGATCTGTTTGCCGCTGGTCATGTCACTCACCCGAGTATTTCTTCGAGAGTTTTGCCGCGCTTGGCGGCAATGTCATCGGGCGAACGTACCTTCGCCAGTGCCTTGACCGTGGCGCGCACCACGTTGATGGGGTTGCGCGAGCCGTAACTCTTGGCCAGTACGTTACGCACGCCGGCGCACTCGAGCACCGCGCGCATGCCGCCTCCGGCAATAACGCCGGTACCACTCGAGGCCGGCTGCATGAAGATGCGCGTCGCGCCATGCTCACCTTTGACCGCGTAGTGCAGCGTATCGTTCGAGAGGCTGACGTTGACCAGGTTCTTGCGCGCCTGTGCCATGGCCTTGGAGATCGCCACCGGCACCTCACGCGCCTTGCCAAAACCAAAACCGACACGACCAGCGCCGTCGCCGACCACCGTCAGCGCCGTGAAACCAAACTGGCGGCCGCCCTTGACGACCTTGGCCGTGCGGTTGACCGCGACCAGCTTTTCAAGCAGGTCGTCGGCGCTCTGGTTCTTTTCAATTCTTGCCATGCGATGCGTCCCTGGGGGAAGTTCTAGAGTTCAAGTCCGGCTTCACGGGCAGCGTCAGCCAAGGCTTTGACACGGCCGTGATACTGAAATCCGGAGCGATCAAAGGCCACCCTCGACACGCCCGCCGCCTTGGCCCGCTCGGCGATCGCGCGCCCAACCGCCCTGGCCGCTTCGACATTGCCCGTGTACTTGAGATCCTTGGCGACTGCCTTCTGCAGCGTCGAGGCGGCCGCCAGCACTTTCGAGCCATCGCTGGCGAACAGCTGCGCATAGATATGGCGCGGCGTGCGATGCACCGTGAGACGGGCAGCGCCCAGCTCGCGGATCTTGGCGCGGGTCTTGATGGCGCGGCGCGCGCGGCGTTCTTGTTTGGTGGTGATCATTTCTTCTTCCCTTCCTTGAGGGAAATTTTTTCATCCGAGTAACGCACACCCTTGCCCTTGTAGGGCTCGGGCGGCCTGATGCCACGGATCTCGGCCGCGGTCTGGCCAACCCGCTGGCGATCAGCGCCCTTGATCAGGATCTCGATCTGGCTCGGCGTTTCGATGCTGATGCCTTCCGGAATGTCGTAGCTCACCGGATGCGAAAAACCGAGCGTCAGGTTCAGCACCTTGCCGGCGACGGCGGCGCGAAATCCGACCCCAACCAGCTCGAGCTTGCGGTCATAGCCGCGGGTAACACCCAGCACCATGTTGGCCAGATGCGCACGGGTCGAACCGGCACGGGTACGCGCTGCGCCCTCATCCTGGTAGCTGATCATCAGCTGCTTGTTTTCCTGTGCCACGACCACGCCAACCGCCATCGGCAGACTCAGGGCACCCTTGGCTCCCTTGACCGTGATCACATCCGCAGCCAGCGTGACGGTCACTCCCGCGGGGACATCGATAACTTTTTTCGCAACTCTGGACATGTTCAATATTCCGTAACTGGCTGCGCCATCAGGCCACGACGCAAATAACTTCGCCGCCCTGGCCCATGGCGCGCGCCGCCTTGTCGGTCATCACGCCCTTGGGCGTGGAGACGATCACGGTACCCATGCCGCCTAGCACCTTCGGCAGCTCATCCTTGCCGCGGTAGATGCGCAGGCCCGGACGACTAACCCGCTCGATGCGGTCGATCACCGGCCGGCCGTCGAAATACTTCAGATCGACGGTGAGTGCGGGCTTGCCGGATTCATCGGCGATATTGAAATCGGCGATGAAACCTTCGTCCTTCAGGACGCGCACAATGGCGGTCTTCAGTTTTGAAGAGGCCATCGTTACGCTGGTTTTGCGCGCACTCTGCCCGTTACGTATGCGGGTCAGCAGGTCGGCAACCGGATCAGTCATGCTCATCGTTATGGCTCCTACCAGCTCGCTTTCGCGAGTCCGGGAATCTCGCCGCGCGCGGCCACTTCGCGGATCTTGGTGCGCCCCAGGCCGAACTTGCGGTACACGCCGCGTGACCGGCCGGTAATGGCACAACGATTGCGCTGGCGCGTCGGACTGGCGTCGCGCGGCAGCGCCTGCAGCTTGGCCTGGGCCGCAGTGCGCTCTTCCGGCGAGGACTTGGGCGTGCGAATGGTCTCTTTGAGACGCGTGCGCAGCGCCGCATATTTCTTCGCCACCAGCGTGCGCCGCTTGTCGCGCTCAATCATGTTGGTCTTGGCCATAGCGAATCCTTAGCAGGCGCCAGCTATTTACGGAACGGGAAATTGAAGGCTTCCAGCAGCGCGCGCCCTTGCTTGTTATCGCGCGCCGTGGTGGTGATCGTGATATCCATGCCGCGGATCTTGTCGATCTGGTCGTACTGGATTTCCGGAAAAATGATCTGCTCTTTGACGCCCAGCGTGTAGTTGCCGCGGCCATCGAAAGCGCGGGCCGAGACGCCGCGAAAATCGCGGATCCGCGGCATGGCAACGCTGATCAGGCGGTCGAGGAATTCGTACATGCGCGCGCCGCGCAGCGTAACCTTGCAGCCGATCGCCAGACCCTCGCGCAGCTTGAAGGAGGCAATGGCCTTCTTCGACTTGCAGATGATCGGCTTCTGGCCGGTGATGCGGGTGAGATCGGCCACCGCCGCGTCGATCAGCTTGCGATCAGCGACCGCTTCGCCGACCCCCATGTTGACCGTGATCTTGGTGATCTTCGGCACTTCCATGGGGTTGGACAACGCCAGCGAGGTGCGCAGCTGCGGCACGATCTTCTCGCGATAAACCTGTATGAGTCTTGCCATGATCTTGTCCTGCTCGTACGCCCTCAGGCGTCGATAACCTCGCCGTTCGACTTGAAGAAGCGCACCTTCTTGCCATCGGCCAGCGTCTTGATGCCGACGCGATCGCCCTTCTTGGCACCCGGATTCCAGATCGCCACCTTGCCGATCGGCAACGGCATCTCCTTTTCGATGATGCCGCCGGGCTGGTTGGCCTGCGGGTTCGCCTTGGTGTGCCGCTTGACGCGATTGAGGTTCTCGACCAGCACCGCGCTGCCCTCGAGCACGCGCACCACGGCGCCGCGCCGACCCTTGTCACGGCCGGACAACACCACTACCTGGTCGCCCTTTCTGATTTTTTCCATGTTGCTACTTACCGTTGGCTCGCGTGCAGCGCCTACAGCACTTCCGGCGCGAGCGAAATAATCTTCATGAACTGGGCGGTGCGCAGTTCGCGCGTCACGGGCCCGAAAATGCGGGTGCCGATCGGCTCGAGTTTGCTGGTCAGCAGCACCGCGGCGTTGCCATCGAACTTGATCAGCGAACCATCGCTGCGGCGCACACCCTTGGCGGTGCGCACCACGACCGCGTCATAGACTTCGCCCTTCTTGACCTTGCCGCGCGGAATCGCATCCTTGATGCTGACCTTGATGACATCGCCGACGGTGGCGTAGCGGCGGTGCGAACCACCCAGCACCTTGATGCACATCAGGGTGCGGGCGCCGCTGTTGTCGGCGGCCTGGAGCGTGCTTTGCATCTGAATCATGGCGTGGCGCGCTCGATGATCGACAGCAGGCGCCACGACTTGCGGCGCGACAGCGGCCGGCACGGCGTAATCGACACGGTGTCGCCCTCGCGTGCCTCCTTGGCTTCGTCGTGTGCCAGCAGCTTGGTGCTGCGGCGCAGGTACTTGCCGTAGGTCTCGTGCTTCACCAGGCGCTCGATGACCACCGCGATGGTTTTATCCATCTTGGTGCTGACCACTTTGCCGGTCAGCAGGCGGGCGCCACGTTCGATGGCGGCGACGGGTTCGATGTCACTCATCACTTCGCTCCTGTCTTCTTCGCGGACCTGGCGGCGGGCTTCGCAGCGGGCTTGACCTCACTCTGGCCGGCGCGCATCGCGGTCTTGAGGCGCGCGATACTGCGGCGCACCTTGCCGAACTGGTCAGGCTTGATAGGCTGCCCGGTGGCACGCTGCAGGCGCAGCGCAAACTGTTCCTTGCGCAGCTTGAGCAGTTCGATCCGCAATTCCGCCGCCGATTTGGCGCGCAGTTCACTCGCTTTCATCAGCGCACCTGCCGTTTCACGAACGAAGTGGTAACCGAAAGTTTGGCGCCAGCGAGCCTGAAGGCCTCGCGCGCGACTTCCTCGGTGACCCCTTCCATTTCAAACAGGACCTTGCCGGGCTTGACCTTGGCGATCCAGTACTCGACGTTGCCCTTGCCGCTGCCCATGCGAACCTCGAGCGGCTTCTTGGTAATCGGCACGTCGGGGAACACCCGGATCCAGATCTGGCCGCCGCGCTTCACGTAGCGCGCCATGGCGCGCCGCGCCGCTTCGATCTCGCGCGCCGTCATGCGGCAGCGTTCGGTCGCCTTGAGACCGAAGTCGCCAAAGGCCACGGTACTGCCGCGCGTCGCCAGGCCGTAATTCTTGCCCTTGAACTGCTTGCGGTATTTGGTGCGTTTCGGTTGCAGCATTGCCTTGAGACCCTATGGACAGACCGGCTCTCAACCCGCAACCGCGGCAACGACGGCCGCAGCTGGGGTTGGCGCAGCCGCGACGGCTGGCGTGGCGGCAGTCTCCACCACGGGAGCTGCGGCCCGATCGAGCTCGGCCTGATCGAACACTTCGCCTTTGAAGATCCACACCTTGACGCCAATCACGCCATAGGTAGTGCGCGCCTCGGCCAGGCCGTAATCGATGTCGGCGCGGAAGGTGTGCAGCGGAATACGGCCCTCACGCACCCATTCGGTACGGGCAATTTCCGAGCCGTTGAGGCGGCCCGAGAGGCGCACTTTCACTCCCAGCGCGCCGCTGCGCATGGTGCTCATCACGGCACGCTTCATGGCGCGGCGGAACATCACACGCTTTTCAATCTGCTGGGCAATGCCCTCGGCTACCAGCTGAGAATCGAGCTCCGGCTTGCGGATCTCGGCGATGTTCAGGCGCACATCGATGACCGGAATGGCCAGCAGCCTGGCGGTTTCGGCGCGCAGCTTTTCGATATCCTCGCCCTTCTTGCCGATGACGATGCCGGGCCGCGCGGTCTGGATGGTGATGTTGACCTTCTTGGCGGCGCGTTCGATCAATATGCGGCTGACCGAGGCTTCGGCGAGCTTCTTCTTGAGAAACTGGCGCACCCGGAAATCGGTGTGCACCAGGATCGGAAACTGACGCTTGCCGGCATACCACTTCGACACCCAGTCGCGCGTGATGCCCAGACGTATGCCCAGCGGATTGACCTTCTGGCCCATCGTTTAGTCCTTCTTGCCGTCGCTGACGCGAATCATGATGTGGCTGTTGCGCTTGATGATCTGGCTGCCGCGGCCCTTGGCCCGCGCATGCATGCGCTTGAGCACCGGCGCAGTGTCGATTTCGATACGCTCGATCTTCAGCTGGTCGATGTCGGCGCCGAGATTGTGCTCGGCGTTGGCGATCGCGGATTCGAGCACCTTGCGCACCAGCACGGCGCCCTTCTTCGGCGTGAATTTCAGGACCGCGAGCGCATTGCCCACCGGCTTGCCGCGCACGATGTCGGCGACCAGTCGGCATTTCTGCGGTGAAATGCGGGCGTAGCGTAATTTGGCGATGGCGTGCATGTGTTACTCGGCGCTGGTTACTTTGCGATCGCCGCCGTGCGCCTTGAACAGGCGCGTGGGCGCAAACTCGCCGAGCTTGTGGCCGACCATGTTCTCGGTCATCAGCACCGGCATGTGCTGGCGGCCGTTATGAATGGCGATGGTCAGGCCCACCATCTCCGGAATGACCATGGAGCGACGCGACCAGGTCTTGATCGGCCGGCGATCACTTTTGCCGGAGGCAACCTGCACCTTCTTGGCCAGATGCAGATCAACGAACGGACCTTTCTTCAGGGAACGCGGCACGTTTACTTCCTCCGCTGCACGATCATGTTGCGCGTGCGCTTGTTACGCCGCGTCTTCTTGCCCTTGGTCTGCCAACCCCATGGCGACACCGGATGCGGGTTGCCCTGACCAGGCTTGCCCTCACCGCCGCCGTGCGGATGGTCGACCGGATTCATGGCCACGCCGCGCACCGTGGGGCGTATGCCGCGCCAGCGCTTGGCGCCGGCCTTGCCGTAGGTACGCAGGTTGTGTTCATCGTTGCCGACTTCGCCGAGCGTGGCGCGGCAGTCGATATGCACCTTGCGGGTCTCGCCGGACTTGAGGCGCACGAAGGCATAGATGCCCTCGCGCGAGGCAAACTGCGCGGAAGCGCCGGCGGTGCGCGCCAGCTGGCCGCCGCGTCCCGGCTTGAGCTCGATGTTGTGCACCTGTGAGCCGACCGGAATGTGGCGCAGCGCCATCGCGCTGCCAGGCTTGATCGGCGCTTCGCTGCCGGAACGCACTTCGTCGCCATCTTTCAGGCCCTTGGGGGCCAGAATGTAACGCCGCTCGCCATCGGCATAGAGCACCAGCGCGATATGGGCGGTGCGGTTCGGATCGTACTCGAGCCTTTCAACCACGCCCTTGATGCCGTCCTTGTCGCGACGGAAATCGATGATGCGGTATTTCTGGCGCGAGCCACCGCCCACATGACGGGTAGTGATGCGGCCGGAATGATTGCGCGCACCAGTCTTGTTCTGGTGCGTCGTGAGCGGCTCGAACGGACCACCTTTGTGGAGGTGGCCACGGGCAACGCGCACGACAAAGCGCGCGCCGGGAGATGTGGGTTTGAGTTTGATCAGCGCCATGATGCTTGTCCGGTGGCCTTAAGCCTTGCCCGCTGCCGTTTCATAATCGATGCTCTGGCCCGCCGCCAGCTTGACGTAGGCTTTTTTCCAGTCCTGGGTGCGCCCCGGAGTCTTGCCGAAACGCCGTGCCTTGCCAGGCTCGTTGACCACCTGCACACCGGTGACTTTGACCGCGAACATCAGTTCAACCGCAGCGCGCACTTCGCTGCGGGTGGCATCGCGGCGCACCTTGAAGGTGTACTGGTTGCGCAGCTGCAGGTTCTGCGAGGTCTTTTCAGTGACGTGCGGCGCGAGCAGCAGGTTGGTCAGGCGCTCGCGGCCGAATTTCTTTTGCGGACGGGCAGTGGCGCTCATTGCAGGCGCTCCTCGATGAGTTTCAGTGCGCCCACCGTGGCCAGCACCTTGTCATGAGCCGCCAGGCTCACCGGGTTGACGGCCGCGGCCGCCACCACCTCGACCCCGGGCAGATTGCGCGCCGCCAGGAACAGCTTTTCATCAAGCGCTTCGACGATGATCAGCACGTTGTCGAGCGCCATGGCCTTGAGCTGATTGAGCAGCAGCCGGGTCTTGGGCGCCTCGAGTGCAATGCCGTCGGTCACCAGCAGGCGGTCCTGGCGCACCAGCTCGGAAAACATCGAGCGCAGCGCGCCGCGATACATCTTGCGATTGACCTTCTGGCTGAAATCACGCGGCTTGGCGGCAAAGGCCCGGCCGCCGCCGACCCAGATGGGGCTGCGTATGGAACCGGCGCGCGAGGTGCCGCCACCCTTCTGCGGACGCGGCTTGCGGCCACCGCCACGCACTTCGGCGCGCGACTTCTGTGCCTTGGTGCCGGAACGGCCGGCCGCCCGGTAGGCATTGACGACCTGGAACACCAGTGCCTGGTTGTACTCATTGCCGAACGCGGTGTCCGACACCTGCAATTCCGCACCACCATTGGCCATTTTGATCTTCATGGACTATTTCGCCTGTGCCTTGGCGGGAGCTGCTGCCCGGGCGGGCGCCGGGCCCTTGGCCGGCGCGCCCTTGGCGGCTGGCGGCGCCTTCGAGGGCGTCACGCTCTTGCGTTGGGCGAGCCGCGCGGATTTGACCGAAGGCCGCACCACCACCTGCCCGCCCTTGGCGCCCGGAACCGCGCCGCGGATCAGCAGCAGGTTGCGCGCGATATCGACGCTCACCACCTGCAGCATTTCGGTCGTGCGGCGGACCACGCCCATGTGGCCTGCCATGCGCTTGCCGGGAAATACCCTGCCGGGCGTCTGGCGCTGGCCGATCGAACCGGGCACACGATGCGACACCGAGTGGCCGTGCGAGGCGTAACCGCCCGCGAAATTGTGGCGCTTCACGACACCGGCAAAGCCCTTGCCGATGGTGACGCCGGTGACATCGACGCTCTGGCCGGCGCTGAAGCGATCAACCTTGAGCTCGCTCCCGGGCTGCAGATCGGCGTCATCCTTGCCGGTCAGCCGGAATTCAATCAGGGCGCGTCCCGGGGCCACGTTGGCCTTGGCATAGTGCCCGGCCAGCGCCTTGCCCAGCAGCTGCGGGCGGCGGGTGCCATAGGTGACCTGCACGGCGCGATAACCATCGCGCTCAGTGGTTTTGAGCTGCGTAACGCGGTTGGGCAGCAGCTCCACCACGGTAACGGGCACCGATTCACCGGCATCCGTAAAAACACGAGTCATGCCGCATTTGCGGCCGACCAGACCGATAGCCATCTGTCGTTCCTCTCAATGGGCACACACTTCGATTGGCGTGCGCCGCACAAAACAAAAACGTGACTACATGAGGGCAGGGATGCTCTCAGGTGGTCTTGGCGTGCACCAAATGGGTCGCCAACCTCGCCCGATACCGCGTTTTAGCGGTTGCCCGAGGATTACCCGGGCCCTGGAAGGCCGCGCAGTATATCAGCCGCGGCCCCGGGATCAACCCCCCGTCCCCTTCGGGAAGGGGGTATTCCTCAGTTCAGCTTGATCTGGACATCCACCCCGGCCGGCAGCTCCAGGCGCATCAGCGCATCCACGGTCTTATCCGTCGGATTGACGATGTCCATGAGCCGCTTATGGGTACGCAGCTCGTACTGATCCCGGGCGTCCTTGTCGCCATGCGGTGCAACAAGCAGCGTAAACCGCTCCATCTTGGTCGGCAGCGGCACCGGCCCGCGGACTGTGGCACCGGTGCGCCGCGCCGTCTCGACAATCTCCTTGGCAGAGTTGTCGATGAGCCGATGGTCAAACGCCTTCAATCGGATTCTTATGTTCTGACTAGCCATTGTGATTCCCTCTTAAATGTGCGCGCTCGATGCGCGGCGGCGGCGGCGTGAGTAGCGATGTTTCAAGTCGCTCGCCGATACTCGCTTGGTTGAAACATCTCTACTCACGCCGCCGCCACCACACATGGTCATGTTCTTTACGGTGTTACTTCAGGATCTTCGATACGACTCCGGCGCCGACCGTTCGCCCACCCTCGCGGATGGCGAAACGCAGGCCCTCTTCCATCGCGATCGGCGCGATCAGATCGACGTTCATCTTGATGTT
>JAYTUZ010000187.1:0-3442 GCA_043744295.1 Gammaproteobacteria bacterium
GAGCGTGATACCGGCCTTAGCAAGGACACCCTGCGCATCTGGGAGCGTCGCTACGGGTTTCCGAAGCCGGTACGCGACGTCAATGGTGAACGTGCCTACCCGCGCACCCAGGTCGCGCAGCTGACCCTGATCAAGCGGCTGATCGATGCCGGCCATCGACCCGGCAAGGTAGTCGCGAGCGATCTGGTCGAACTCGAGCGACTGGCGCTCCTGGGCACACCCGCCGTGCACGCCGACCCGGCGGGTTATGCAGAATTCATGGCGCTACTGAGATCTCACGATGGTGAACGCCTGCGGCAATGGCTGGCGCAGGCACTGGTGCGCCAGGGTCTAGAACGCTTTGTCACCAAGACCGTCAACGATCTCAATATCTGGGTTGGAGAGGCATGGTCGCGCGGCGAACTGGCCATCCATGAAGAGCACCTCTACTCCCAGCAGATCGAAAACACGCTGCGTCACGCGATATTCCTGGCATCGCACGATGGCGGCCCGCCGCGGGTGCTGCTCACCTCCATGCCAGGCGAGCCACATCGCATCGGACTGCTGATGGCCGAGGCCCTGCTCACCGCGGCAGGTGCACGCTGCATTGCGCTGGGAACCCAGACGCCCGCCGGCGACATTGCCAAGGCGGCCATCGCGCATCAGGCCGATGTCGTGGCGCTCTCCTTCAGTGGCGCGTTTCAATCAGGGCCGGCGCAGCGCAGCCTGAACGATCTGCGCGCGCTGCTTCCCGATTCGGTCGCGATCTGGGCCGGCGGCGAAGCAATGCAGCGGCTGCGCGCGCATACGGGAGTCGAGCTGGTGCGCGATTTCGTCCAGTTGCGGCGAGCCTTATCGGAGTGGCGCGCCCGACCCATGCGCTGAAAAGCCATTCGATGCTAGAGTGCCGGCTACCTGACCGGCACGGAATACGCACTCGCATGAATACACATCAGCCACGCCGCGAAGTGGGCACTTTTGCACTGATGCTCACCGGCCTCGGCTCCATCATTGGCTCCGGATGGTTATTCGGCGCCTGGCGGGCGGCCGGGCTCGCCGGGCCCAACGCGGTTTGGGCCTGGGTTCTGGGCGCCGTGATCATCACAACCATCGCGCTCACCTATGCCGAGCTTGGCGCCATGTTCCCCGAATCCGGCGGCATGGTGCGCTACAGCCATTATTCGCACGGCACGCTGGTGGGTTTCCTCGGCGCCTGGGCGAACTGGATCGCGGTCGTGTCGGTAATTCCGGTCGAGGCTGAAGCATCGGTGCAATACATGGCCTCGTGGAGCTACCCCTGGGCGCAGGATCTGTTTGTGCATTTGCCCGGCGGCCACGGCGAACTGACGCCGCCAGGGCTTGCCATCGCTGCCGCCCTGGTAATCATCTACTTCCTGCTCAACTTCTGGAGCGTAAAACTGTTCGCACGCTCGAACACCGCGATTACGCTGTTCAAGCTGGTCGTGCCGGCCGCCACCGCCGTGGCGCTGATCGCCAGCGGCTTTCATCCCGGAAACTTTGACGTCGGCATACATGGTGGCGTGCAAGTCACGGATTTTGCGGCGGTGCTCACCGCGGTGGCCACGGCCGGCATCGTCTTCAGCTTCAATGGCTTTCAGAGCCCGGTGAACCTCGCCGGCGAAGCCCATAACCCGGCACGCAGCATTCCGATCGCCGTGCTCGGCTCGATTGCCATCGCCACCGTGATCTATGTGCTGTTGCAGGTGGCTTTTCTGGGTGCGGTACCACCCGAGATGCTCGCCAAGACCGGCTGGCAGGGGATCAATTTTCGCTCGCCGTTCGCCGAGCTGGCGCTGATTGTCAACCTGCACTGGCTCGCCATACTGCTCTACGCTGATGCCTTCGTGAGCCCGAGCGGCACCGGCATCACCTACACGGCGACCACCGCCCGCATGATCTACGGCATGAGTCGCAACGGCACGCTACCGGCCACGTTCGCCAAGCTGCACCCCCACTATCGGGTGCCCCGTCCGGCGATGTGGCTCAACCTCATCGTCTCGTTCCTGTTTCTGTTCTTCTTTCGCGGCTGGAGCACGCTGGCCGCGGTGATTTCCGTAGCCACGATCATTTCCTATCTGACCGGACCGGTGAGTGCCATGGCTCTGCGCCGTACTGCGCAGAAGATGCATCGCCCACTGCATCTCAAAGGCCTGCCGGTCATCGCCGCACTGGCCTTTATATTTGCCACCGAGCTGCTGTACTGGGCGAAGTGGCCGCTGACCGGCGAGGTGCTGCTGCTTATGCTCGCCGCCCTACCCGTCTACGCCTACTATCGCGTGAAACACGGCGGCCAGCATCTCACGCAGGAGTTGCGCGGGGCCATCTGGCTGATCGTGTATCTGCCCGCAATCGCACTGGTCTCCTGGGCCGGCAGCGCGCGCTTCGGCGGTCACGGCTATCTGCAGTGGGGCTGGGATCTGCTGCTCGTCGCAGCGCTCGGTCTGGTCTTTTTCATCTGGGGCGTGAAATCCGGATGGGACACGCCGGCCTCGCGGCAGGCGCAGGTCGACCATGCCGCCCCGTCGGTGTGAATCCCCCGGATTCAATCATTGATCTTGCATGAGGGCGTCATCATGAGTTCATCGCGTATTACCCGTGCCGGCCTGATCCTTGCTGTCTGCGTTGCCGGCGCATTCACTGCGTCCGCCGCACTCGCCAGCGAACTGCTGCTGGTGAACGGCAAGGTCTTCACGGCCAATGCACAGAGTCCCTATGCCGAAGCGGTGGCCATCCGCGACGGCAGGATCGTTGCGGTGGGCAACCGCCTCGCTGTCAAGGCGAGCGTCGGCGGGAGCGCGCAGCTTGTCGACCTGGGCGGCAAGACCCTGCTGCCGGGCCTGATCGACAGCCACGTACACGCGGTGTACGGTGGCATCGGCCTGCTCTCAGCCGATGCGCAGGACCAGATTCATACGCTCGACGCACTCGAGGCATTCGTCGCCGAGGCCAGGCGCAGCGGCCGCGGCATGAGCGGCGACATTCTGATGGTGACCGGCGTGTCACTGGAGATCTGGTCGCATATCCCTGAGCTGAATGCGCGCTTCAATTCAGGTGCCTATGCAAAGCAGCCGGTATTTCTGGGTGGCATGGACGGCCATACCGGTTGGTCGAACGCGGCCCTGCGCAAGCGCGCCGGGTTGGATAAGGCCTACATTTCCAAGCTGAGCGAAACCAAGCGCAAGTACTACGGCCTGGAGTCCGACCTCACTCCCAACGGCTTCGGAGTGGACGAGGGCCTGGAGATTGTCCAGCAGCAGATCCCGCCAGCCGACGCGGCCAAGCAACTGGCGGGTGCGGAAGCGGCCGTGAAGTACCTGCATGCCCTGGGAATCACCTCCTGGCTGGATCCGGCGGTCGACGACGCACAACTCACGGCCTACCGCGATCTGGCGGCAGCCAACAAGCTCAGTGCGCACGTCGCCGCCTTCGTGGTGGTGAAAGC
>JAYTUZ010000188.1:0-3397 GCA_043744295.1 Gammaproteobacteria bacterium
ACCAGCGGCGCCGCGCTCAGCGGTGCGCCGACCTTGACGCGCGCCTCGAACGCGCCAGTCTCGCCGTTGAGCCAATGCAGGTAGCCCTGGCCGTCGCCCACCACGATGTTCGTGCCCTGCACGACCGGTCGGGTAAGCGAATGGCGCAGCAGTCCCTTCTGGCGCCAGCGCTCGGCGCCACCGGCACGATCGAGCTTGACCACCTCGCCCTCTGCGGTCGCGACCAGTACGCCGACCAGATCGAGCGCCAGGCCACGGTAGCTCGAGATGTCGTGCGACCAGATCTCACGCCCCGAATCGCGACTCAGGCGCGCCACGTGCCCCTGAAAGCCAACCACGTAAAGTTCGTCGAGATCGGCCACCGCGGGCGAATCGATATCGATCAGGCGCTGCAGTTCGCTGCTGCCGCGCGCCTGGCTGATGGCGACATCCCAGGCCGTTGTGCCACCACCGAGCGTGACCGCCAGCAGGCGGCCGTTGTCGAAACCGGCGATGGCGTATTCGCCGCTGACAATCGGTGTGCTGGTGCCGCGCAGTGACAACCGCGGCACCTGCTGATCAGTCACCCAGCGCTGCTTGCCATCGCTGGCGGCCAGGCCAAAGAGTTTGCCGTCAACGCTGCGCACCACCACTATTTCACCGCTGACAACCGGCGCGGCGAGAATTTCCGTATTGAGCTGCGTACGCCAGCGCTGTGCGCCATCGGCCGCATTCAGGGCAATGAGCGCACCGCTGGCCGTGCCCAGCAGCACCAATTCGCCGCCTGCGCCCGGCCCGCCCGAGAGCGAGGCATGAAGCTGCTGCTGCCACAGACGCTTGCCACTGGTCACATCGAGTGCCAGCACTTCGCCCTTGCCATTGGCGACGTACAGGCGTTGCCCGTCGGCAACCGGCGCCAGCCCGAGCCGCAGTTTCGGCTGTCCATCGCCGATGCTGGTACTCCAGGCGCGCTGCGGCTTGAACTTGGCTGGAAAGTCGACCAGCGCCAGGGGTTTGTCAGGCTTGGTCTTTGATTTGCAGGCGGGCAGCGCACACAGCAACGCCACCATGCACAGCAGCGCCACAGCGGATCGTGTCATGGTGTTCTTCACGAGTGCGCCAGCGCATTGATCTTCAGGGTCAGCAGTTCATTGGAGCCCTTGTCGGCACTGCTGGCCGCCTCACGATAGGCCTTGAGCGCCGCGGCACGATCACCCTTGGCCAGCAGCGCATCACCGCGCACCTCGGCGAATCGTGCGGCGAAAGCCCCGGGCTGCACAGCCGCCAGCGTCGCCAGCGCGTCATCGGCCTTGTTCTGGTCGAGCTGGATGCGCGCGATGCGCAGGCGCACCGTGAGTGCCAGTTCGGCATCCTTGGTGGCCGCCATGACTTTCTGCAGGCGCTCGATCGCGGCACCCGCCTGATTGCGTTCCACCTGCAGGCCGGCGGCGGCCAGCTGCGCCTGTTCGGCGTAACCGGTGCCCGGATGCTCCTGGCCGAGCTTGTCGGCCAGCGCCTGCACCTTGGCCATATCGTTGCCGGTGAAAGCGCTGACCACCTGCTCGAACTGCGCCCCGGCCTGCAGCAGGCGCTCTTCAGTGCGCGCCTGCCACCACTTCCAGCCCCACAGGCCAGCGGCCGCCAGCGCCACGCCGGCGACGATCCAGGGACCGTACTCACGTGCCCGCGAGCGTAGCCAATCCCACTGTTCCTGTTCGTTCATGAAGTCTTCCACGATTCCTCCTCAAGGATTTTCGGTATGCGCCCGGGCAACTCGGCGATCAGGCACTCGCTCTGACCCGCCTCACGGCGTAATGGTTTCACGGCGACGACCCCGCGGTCGAGTTCGGCATCGGCCAGGATCAGCGCCAGGCAGGCGCCACTGCGGTCGGCGCGGCGAAACTGCGCCTTGAAATTGCCGGCGCCGAGGTTCATCTGCACTCCTGCGCCGGGCAGCGCTTCGCGCAGCGCCTCAGCGAGCTGTAAAGCGGCCAATTCGGCGCGCGCACCGCTGGCGATCAGGTAAGCGGCCGGCGCCGGCTCGCCCGGCACGGCCGCACCCTGGCTCAGCAGCTCGACCACCCGCTCTACCCCGAGCGCGAAGCCGATCCCCGGGGTCGGCTCGCCCGCCAGCTGGGCGATCAGGCCATCGTAGCGGCCGCCGGAGCAGATGGCATCCTGTGCACCCAGTGCGTCGGTCACCCACTCGAACACCGTGCGTGAATAGTAGTCGAGTCCGCGTACCAGCCGTGGATTAACCGTATAGGCGATGCCGAGGGCGTCCAGCGCGGCACGCAGGCTCGCGAAATGCTGCTGCGACTCCTCATCGAGGCAGTCGGTCAGAACCGGTGCGCCGGCAATCAGCTCCTGCATCGCCGGGTTCTTGCTATCGAGGATGCGCAAGGGATTGCCGAGCAGCCGGCGGCGGCTGTCTTCATCAAGCGCCGACTCGTGGCGCCTGAGATAGACCAGCAACTGTTCCTTGTAACGCTGGCGCGAATCGCTGCTGCCCAGCGAGTTGATCAGCAGGCGCACGCGCGAAATACCGAGTCGCCGCCACAGGCGCGCGCTCAGAGCGATCAGCTCGGCATCGATATCGGGGCCGGCGAAACCCACCGCTTCGACACTGAACTGGTGAAACTGGCGGAAGCGCCCCTTCTGCGGCCGCTCATGGCGGAACATCGGACCCTCGGTCCACAGCTTGAGGCGCGCACCGCGCAGCAGGCCGTTGGAAATGATGGCCCGCACGATGCCGGCGGTCGCCTCCGGCCGCAGGGTCAGCAGCTCGCCGCCCGCGTCGGCAAAGCTGTACATTTCCTTCTCGACAATATCGGTGTGTTCGCCGATCGAACGATGAAACAGCTCAGTGTGCTCGACGATTGGCACGCGCAGTTCCTGGTAACCGTATTCGCGCAGCAGCCCGCTCAGCACCCGCTCGAGATGCTGCCAAAGGGCAATTTGCGCGGGCAGCACGTCATTCATGCCACGCACGGACTGTATCTGTCTGCTCAATCGTCCTCCAAAGTTCTGCGTGCGTGGCTGCCGCCAGGGCACTACGGGCGCAGCGTCACGACGCCTTTGCTGTTGAGCATGAGACGCAGGCGCTCGCCAGGCGCGGCAGCGGGCAGGCTGACCGCTGTGCCTTCGAGCGCTATCTCGATGGCGCCGGCATTGCCCAGCACGATCCGGAAGGGCGGCGTGCCCACCAATTCGCTGCTGCTGCCAGCATGCGCGAAACCGAACTGCAGTCGCTTGCCGCGGGCATCATAGACTTCGGCCCAGGCTTCATCGCTAAAACGCAGCACCAGGTGCTTGCGCGGCAGTGCCGCCAGTCTGGCAGCCAGCGCTTCCTCATCGGTGAGCGGGGCTGCCGGCGCCGCGGCCGGTGGCGCGGCGACGGGCGCCGTGCCAGGCGCGG
>JAYTUZ010000189.1:0-3381 GCA_043744295.1 Gammaproteobacteria bacterium
GATTCCGGCGCTGCTGCTCGCTGGCATCGCCGCTCTGGCGGTAGCGCCGCTGCAGGCCGAGCGGCGCGTCGAGGGTACGGTGCTGTACGACGGCGTACCGGCAGGCGATGCGGCGCTGCGCGCGGCACTGCTGCAATTGCGCCTGACCAGTGAGTCGCGGCTGCTCGGTTGGCTGGCCAACGGCGAACTGCTGGTCGCGACGCGTTTCGACGAGGGCGAGCAGCTCGAGCGGCTGCGTGCCCCGGGCACCTTGCAGGCGGCCACCAGCCACGCTGGTGCAACCGTGCTTGCCGCCACTGCGCAGCCTTTTCATTCCCAGCTGTTGGCCTATCTGGCTGAGGATGCCGACCACACGGGCGCCGCCCTGTATGTGCAGGATGTCGCCGGCGGCAACGAGCGCCAGCTGCTGGGCACGAATGCGCGGCCGGGCGCGACGCTGTTCGCGCACGATGGCCAGCGCCTGGCCTTTACGGCCACGCTGCCGGGCAGCGTCAGCACCAGCGTGTACCTCGTTGAGGTCACCAGCACCGCAGCGCCACGCCTTTTGCTCAGCGGCGCAGGTGAAGACTGGCAGGTGCTGGGCTGGACGCGCAGTGATCGCGCCGTGCTCGTCCGGCGCACGCCACCCGGTGAGGACGCCGAACTATTGCTGGTGGATGTCGACACGGGCGTGGCACGCCGCGTCGATGTGCCCGCGACCGCAGGCCAGGCCGTGGCAGCACGGCGCGAGCGCGCGAGCGCGCAGTGGCGAATCACGCAGGCCCGGCTGGCGAACGATGATCGCGGTGTCTATTTCCTGAGTGATCGCGACGCTGACTACCTGCGCCTGCACTACGTCGATTTCTATGGCAGTGCGCCGCGCGAGCTCGGCGCGGCCGTCAGTCACGACATCGAGCAATTTGACCTGAGTAGCGACGGCCGCTACCTGGCCTATGCCTGGAACGACAATGGTTACAGCCGGGTGACGTTGGTCGATCGCCCGCTGAATCGTGAAATTACGATAGCGAACCTGCCGGTCGGCGTGGTTCACGCGCTGCGGTTTGCAAACCAGGGCACGCGCCTGGCCATTGACCTGGCTGCCGGCAGCGCGGCGCGTGATGTTTATGTCTACGACCTCGCCGACGCGACCACCACGCGCTGGACCCGCAGCGCACCCGGCCTTGCAGGCAGCGCCGCCGCGGCCACCACCCGGGCGCTGATCGCCCCGCAAACCCTGCGTTTTCCCACCTGGGACCGCCCCGATGGAAGTCCGCGGCTGTTGAGCGCGCTGCTCTACAAACCCACGGATACGCCGTGCCACGCGGTGCTCATCATGCTGCCAGGCCGCGGGCGCCAGGCCCGGGCGCAGCTGGATATGTTCGTCCAGTATCTGCTCACGCAACTGCGAATCGCGGTGATCACGCCGGATCTGCGTGGCGCCAGCGGGCATGGGCGCAGCTTCGCTGGCCTGGCACACACGGATGAGCGCAACGGCGAGGCCCTTGATCTCGGCGCGCTGCTGGCATGGATCGGCGCGCAACCCGATCTGCAACGCCAGCCGGTGGTACTGATGGGAACCGGCGACGGCGGCGAACTGGCGCTTGCGGCACTGGGCCTGTACGGCGATCGCCTGCGCGCAGCGATCAGCGTCGATGGCGTTGCGGGTGTCGCGCAGCTGGCGGCGCTGCGCCAACCGGTGCTGCTGCTGCGCGGCCTGGAACAGCCACCGCTGAGTGCCGCCGCCGCTGAACAACTGCTCTGGCGCCTGCGCAGTAATGCGGTCGAGGCATGGTTCATGGCGCCACGCGAGACGCAGGGAAGCCTGGTCGGCGCCGATGCGCAGCTCGCCGTACAACAGACCATTGTGCAGTTTTTGCTGCAGGTACTGGGCGATGCGACGCCGCCGGCCCGCGCGGTGGCGCCCCCGGTCAGCGCACCGCCGTCACGCTGAACCCGCAGCGGCGCGGGCGGGGACGGCTTACAGCCAGTTGCGGCGCAGCAGGGTCTTGAGCGCCGGGCCCTGCGCGGCGTAATAATCGGCGACCGCCTTGATTTCAGCGTCGCTCAATTGGCCGATGAAAGTGGCCATTATCGCGTTCTTGCGATCGCCCTTTTTGTATTGAATGAGTGCACGCTGCAGATAGTCGGCGTGCTGGCCAGCCAGCGTGGGGTAGTCGCCGGTGATGCCGACGCCGTTGGTGCCATGACAGGCCACGCATAATTCAGTGACTTTGCCGGGCGCCTGGCCGACGGCGGGCGCCGTCGCCGGCAGCACCGCTCCGGCAAGATAAGCGGCGATGTCGTCGATGTCCCGATCGCTCAGCGAACTGGCCTGCGCATACATGGTGCCGTGCGAACGATCCTTGCTGCGATAACCCTTGAGCGCCGCGACCAGATAGTCCGGATGCTGGCCTACCAGCTTGGGCACGCTGTAGGTGGGATAGACATTCTTGTAGTTCTCTATGCCGTGGCAACCGAGGCAGGTGTAGCCCAGCTGCTTGCCGCGCTGCGCATCGCCAGCGGCATGGCTGGCAGTCGGGGCCGCGCTGCCCAGCAGAGCGAACCCCAGTACGGCTACAGTGACCCAGCTACGCAACATCGGGGGCATAATCGGACTCCGCAGGAATACTGGCGAAAGGCGCTATAAAACGGTCGCAAAGTGTACGTATTCATCAACCGATTTGCCACTCCATGATCGCACTCATCCAGCGCGTCACGCGGGCTGAGGTGCGCGTCCACGAGCGCACAGTCGCAGATATAGGTCCGGGGCTGCTGGCGCTGATCGGTATCGCGCGTGGCGACGGCGCCGCGCAGGCCGCACGCCTGCTGCAGCGCCTGCTCGACTTTCGCGTGTTTGGCGATGAGTCCGGGCGCATGAACCGCTCGCTGCGCGACACCCGGGGCGGCCTGCTGCTGGTACCGCAGTTCACGCTGGCAGCCGACACCGACGCCGGCAACCGGCCGGGCTTCCAGGGGGCGGCCGAGCCGACCCTGGCCCGGGCCCTCTACGAACAGCTGCTCGGGGAGGCCCGGGCCGCTCACGGCAGCGTGGGCAGCGTGGGCAGCGTGGGCAGCGGGGAATTTGGCGCCCATATGGAAGTTTCGCTGGTCAATGACGGCCCGGTGACGTTCTGGCTGGAGGTGCCCCCGGAAGCGTGACGCGCGCGGCAGAAGTCACGGTTGCGCTTCGGGTCAGGGCCGACTTCGCCTATCATTGAAAGTCTGCTTTCATCGGCACGTATCTGGAGGCCGCCATGGACCTGTTTTCACCCCGTCACCTGCTGATCATTCTGGTAGTCGTGCTGCTGGTTTTTGGCACCAAGAAGCTGCGCAATATCGGCGCTGATCTGGGCGCCGCGGTGCGCGGCTTCAAGAAGGGCATGAGCGAACCCGAACAGGACG
>JAYTUZ010000190.1:0-11667 GCA_043744295.1 Gammaproteobacteria bacterium
CGCGCAGGCCATCGGCCAGTCGTTGTTGCTGAAGAATTCGTCCCAGAGCGTGCGGCCGATCATTTGCGTCTGCGGGCCGCCGAGCAGCTCGGGGATCACGTATTCGCCGACACACGGAATGAAGACCAGCATCGAGCCGGCGATGATCCCGGCCTTCGACAAGGGCACGGTGATCTTCCAGAACGCGACCCAGGCGGTGGCACCCAGATCGCTGGCGGCTTCGAGCAGGCGCAAGTCCATCTTCGCCAGGTTCGAGTACAGCGGCAGGATCATGAAGGGCAGGTAGGTGTAGGTCATGCCCAGCACCAGCGAGAACGGCGTGTTCATCAACTGGCCCTGCGCCGGGATCAGGCCACCGGCCAGCAGCAGGCGGTCGATGCCGGTGGCAGCGATGAAATCGGCGGCCCACCCGTTCTCGCTCAGCAACCCCTTCCATGCGTACACGCGCAGCAGGAACGAGGTCCAGAATGGCAGCATCACCAGCATCAGCAGGGCCGGCTGCACCGTCGCCTTCGCGCGCGCCATGAAATAGGCGAACGGGTAGCCGATGGCCAGGCAAAGAACCGTCGTCACGGCGGCGTACTTCAGGCTGGACAGGTAGGTCAGGAAGTACAGGTCATCCTGTACCAGCGAGGCATAGTTGCTCAGCTTCAGCGACAGTGCCAGAACGCCGTCGTTGAAGGTCAGCACGTCCTTGAACCGCACACTCTCCATCTCGGAGACACTGATCTTCAGCACGATCAGGAACGGCAGCAGGAAGAACAGGAACAGCCAGAAGTACGGGATGCCGATCACGGCCCAGCGGCCGCCGCTGCTGCGATGCGCGCGCGTGCTCATGCCGTCAGCACCACTTGCGACTGCGGCGACCAGCTGGCCCAGGCCTCGTCGCCCCAGGTGAGCTCGTCGGCGCGGTGACGTTCGGTATTGCTGCTGCTGATCTTGATCACCAACCCACTCGCGAGAAGCAGGTGGTACACGGTGAAACTGCCGAAGTACGACATGTCCTTCACCGTGCCGCGAACGCGGTTGAATTCCGGGCCGGGCTCGTCGGCCACGGGCGCAGGCGGCTCGCGCGAAATCCGGATCTTCTCGGGCCGCAACGCAACCGACACGGGCATGCCTTCCGTGCCCGTGATGCCGTGCCCGACATAGTGGTTGCAGTCCGCGCAGCGGATCGTGACGTGATCGACGGCGTCGGTTTCGAGCGTGCCGTCCATCAGGTTGACGTTGCCGATGAAATCAGCGACGAAGCGGTTCGCCGGCGTCTCGTAGATGTCGCTCGGCGCGCCCACCTGCAGGAAACGGCCCTCGCTCATCACGGCGATGCGCGATGCCATCGTCATCGCCTCTTCCTGGTCGTGCGTCACCATCACACAGGTCACACCGACCTCTTCGATGATGTTGACCAGCTCGATCTGGGTTTCCTCGCGCAGCTTCTTGTCGAGCGCGCCCAGCGGCTCGTCCAGCAGCATCAGCTGCGGGCGCTTGGCCAAGCTGCGTGCCAACGCGACACGCTGCTGCTGGCCGCCGGACAGCTGATGCGGTTTGCGCTTGGCGTACTTGCCGAGTTGCACCAGCTTCAACATCGCCTCGACCCGCTCGGCGACCTTGGCCTTGTCCATGCCGTCGCGCCGCAATCCGAACGCGATGTTGTCCCACACCGTGAGGTGCGGGAACAGCGCGTAGGACTGGAACATCATGTTGACCGGGCGCTCGTAGGGCGGGATATCGGCGAGGTTCTGACCGTCGATGTACAGGGCGCCGGAACTGGGGGCTTCGAAGCCCGCCAGCATGCGCAGCAAAGTGGTCTTGCCGCAGCCCGAGCCGCCCAGCAGGCAGAAGATCTCGCCCTTGTTGATGTCGAGCGAAACATTGTTGACGGCCACGGTCTCGCCATAGCGCTTGCCGACCCGATCGATGCGCACGTAGGGAGTGGTCATGTTCATAGCCCAGATTTGAAGCGCGTCCACAGGCGATTGATGTTGCGTGTATAGGCCTGCGAGTGCCCGCGGTTGGCATGCAGCCGGTCGCGCAGTTCGCGCGGCGGATAGAAATTCGGGTCGGCAAACTGCTCACGGTCGATCAGCGCGTAGGCCGCGGCGTTGCTGGTGGCCGAGTGCATGGTGCCGGCGTTGCGCGCCGCTATGTCCGGCCGCAGCATGTAGTCGATGAACAGGTGCGCATTCTTCGGATGCCTGGCGTCGTAGGGAATGGCCAGCATATCGAAAAACATGATCGTGCCCTCGACCGGAATGCTGAAGGCAACCTCGACCTGCGCTCCGGCTTCGTGGGCGCGGGCGCGCGCCTGGCCAACGTCGCCACTCCAGCCGAGTGCCAGGCAGATCTCGCCGTTGGCCAGGTCGTCGATGTAGCGCGATGAGTGGATGTAGCGCACGTAGGGGCGTATGCCAGCCAGGAGTTTTTCCACGGCCGCCAGGTCTTCCAGCCGCTCACTGTTGGGATCGCGCCCCAGATAGACCAGCACCGTACTGATGACGTCTTCCGGCGCATCGAGCATGGTGACACCACAGCGCTTGAATTTGCTGACCATCGCGGGATTGAACAGCAGCTGAAAGCTGTTCACTGGCGCATCGCCCAGCACCTTGCGCACCTGCCGGACGTTGTAGCCCAGGCCGGTGGTGCCCCACAGGTAGTTCACGGAATAAAGATTGCCTGGATCGTTGAGTGCAAAGCGCGCGGCCATGTCGGCATCGACATTGCCGAGATTGGTGAGCAGCGACTTGTTGAGCCTCTGGTAGACGCCGGCCTTGATCTGCCGCTCCAGGAACGAAGACGAGGGCACGGCGATGTCATAGCCGGTGGCGCCGGCCAGCATCTTGGTTTCCAGCACCTCGTTGGAATCGAAGACATCGTAGTGAACCTTGATGCCGTATTCCTGCTCGAATTCCTCGATGACCCCCGGCGCCGCATAGTCGGACCAGTTGTAGACATTGAGGACGCGCTCAGCTTCCATGTCCCCCGGCTGCGCGCCAAGCGTCGTAGCCGGCGCGGCGCGCTGGCCGCAGCCCGCCAGCAGCAGACAGCCGAGCAGCTGCAGGCAGGCCACCAGCGGTGCGCCGGGTGCCACCAGCCTCCCTCTCACGCGCTGCGCGCCCGCTCAGACATTGAGCAACAGGTGCTCGCGTTCCCAGGAACTGATCACCTGCAGGAACACCTCGAGCTCGGCCTGCTTGACGATGGTATAGGCCGAGACAAAGGGCTGGCCCAGCAGCCGCAGCAGTGGGTCACAGTCCTTGAGTCGCTTGAGAGCATCGTCCAGTGAACGTGGCAGATCCCAGGGCAGATCGTGCGCGCTGCCGCTGATCGGCTCGGTCGGTTGCAGGTTCTGCACCATGCCCAGGTAGCCGCAGACCAGCGAGGCGGCCATGGCGATGTAGGGGTTGGCATCGGCCCCGCCGAGGCGATTCTCGATGCGGCGGTCCTCCGGATCGGACACCGGTACCCGAAGGCCCGCGGTGCGATTGTCATAACCCCATTGCACGTTGATCGGCGCCAGCGAGACGCGGGTGATGCGCCGGTAGGAATTGACGTTGGGGGCGAACAGGCTCATGGCCGCCGGCAGATAGCGCTGCAGCCCGGCGATATGCGAAAAGAACAGCGCTGAGGGCGAGCCATCGGCGTTCGAAAATACGTTGGAACGCGTCGTCAGGTCGATGACGCTCTGGTGTATGTGCATGGCGCTGCCCGGCTCCTTGCTGTGCGGCTTGGCCATGAAGGTCGCATACATCTTGTGGCGCAGCGCCGCCTCGCGGGCCGTGCGCTTGAACAGAAAAGCCTGGTCGGCCAGATTGAGCGCATTGCCGTGCAGCAGATTGATCTCCATCTGTGCCGGGCCGTCTTCATGGATCAGCGTATCGATCTCGATATCCTGCGCCTCGCAAAAGGCGTAGAGGTCGTCGAACATCGGATCGAACTCATTGACGGCGGCAATGCTGTAGGACTGCCGGCCCGGCTCCGCACGGCCCGAACGCCCGACCGGCGGCTTGAGCTGGTAGTCGGCGTCGATATTGGGCTCGACCAGGTAGAATTCGAGTTCCGGTGCCACCACCGGCTCCCAGCCGCGCTCCGCGTAGAGTTCCAGGACGTGCTGCAGCAACTGGCGCGGCGCCATCGTCACCTTGCGTCCGTCCGAGTAGAAACAATCGTGAATCACCTGGGCGGTGGGTTCCGCCGCCCACGGCACCACACGCACGGTCTTTGGATCGGCCTTGAGCACGATGTCGATCTCGGCCGGACTCATGGCCGCCCTGGTGTCGCTCGGATAGTCACCGGTCACGGTCTGCAGAAAAATGCTCTCCGGCAGGCGCATGCCGGCATCCTCCGCGAATTTCTCCGCCGGCATGAGCTTGCCGCGCGCAATGCCGGCCATGTCGGGAATGATGGCTTCCACTTCCGAGATGCCATGGTCGCGAAAGAACTGCTGAATCTCATTAGCCATACATCACCAACTTGTTTGAGAACCGCTGCGGTTCCCTTTATTAGATTCGCTCACGACAGGCGGCGCCAAAATCGGCGAACAGGGCCTTCGAGAATTCATTGTCCATGACACGCCATTCCGGGTGCCATTGCACCGCCAGCGCAAACTGCTTGGCGGCCGTGACCCGGAAGGCTTCGATCACACCGTCGCTGGCGCGCGCCTCGACGCTCAGGCCCTGGCCCAGATCGCGCACTCCCTGGCTGTGCAGCGAGTTCACGCGCACCGAGGTCGCGCCGCCCGCCAGCCGCTGCAGCACCCCGCCCGGCGCCAGGGTGATTTCGTGCACCGGCGCGTACTGGGTTTCAAGAGACTGATCCGATGCTTCGCGGTGATCGAGAAACCCCGGCTGCTCCTGCAGCTTCTGCCACAGGGTACCGCCAAAGGCGACGTTCATTTCCTGGAAGCCGCGGCAGATGCCCAGCACCGGCACACCCGCGGCGACCGCGCGCGGAATCAGCGGCAGGGTGGTCTGATCGCGCTGCGGGTCGTGCAGGGTACCGGCGCTGCTCGGCTCGCCTCGATAGTGGTGCGGCTCGACATTGGACGGGCTGCCCGTGAACAACAGGCCATGGAGCGATTCAAGCAGGCCGTCCAGTCGCAGTTCACGCCCGATCGCCGGGATTATGACCGGAATGGCGCCGGCTGCGTCGAGCGCGGCGCTGAGGTATTTCTCGCCGGCAACGTGGTAGGCCTGCGCCCCCAGCATGCGGCGATCTGCGGGAATACCGATCAAGGGACGCTTGGCGGACATGGATGCGAAGACTCTGGCTGGCTTGGGCTCGCGCCTTGCGCGCCCGGGTGCCAACCGCTGGGCTGACTGCCCGGCATTAGAGCATAGCGAACCCCCTGGAGTCCCTTGCCAAGTGGCTGTTTCGGGCCCGGCAGACTATATTTTTTGTACCGTAATCTATTGTTTTTATAAGACAATTCGTCAGTGAGGCGCATCCCTAGTATGCTGGCCGGATGGCGAAATCGCTTGCCAACTACCCCGAGAGCTACTACGCGGCATCCTCGAGCCTGCCGCCTGCCGCGCCTGCCCTGGCAGGCAGCGTCGCGGCGGACGTGTGCGTCGTGGGCGGCGGCCTGGCCGGCTGCTCGGCCGCCCTCGCACTGGCGGAGCGTGGCTATCGCGTGGCGGTAGTCGAGGCGCAGCGTGTCGCCTGGGGTGCGTCGGGACGCAATGGCGGTCAGGCCTTGGTCGGCGTCGCCTGTGGCCAGGAAAAGATCGAGCGCCTGCTGAGCCCCGCAGACGCGCGCGCTGTCTGGGATATCTCGGTCGAGGGATTGAGCCTGCTGCGCCGGCGCATCGCCCGGCACGCCATCGACTGCGACTGGGTGGACGGTTATCTGCAGGCCGCCAACAAGCCGCGGCAGGTGCTCGAACTCGTGCGGGAACAGGAGCAACTGCAGCGCCTCGGACATCCGCCCACACAACTTTATGGGCGGGAGGAAATGGCGGCGGTGCTGGCGACGCGCCGCTACCTCGCCGGGCTCTACGATGCGCACGGCGGCCACCTGCACCCGCTGCGCTACGCCCTGGGCGTGGCGCGCGCCGCCACGCAGGCCGGCGCGGTGTTCTATGAAAATACCCGGGCGCTCGATTTCTCCGCCACGGCCGCGGGCGTGCGGGTCCGCACCGATGCCCATGGCACTGCCGGCGAGCTGCTCTGCCAGCACCTGCTGCTGGCCGGCAACCTGCAGGAGGGTCGCCTCGCCCCACGGTTGGCGCGCAAGATCATGCCGGTCGGCAGTTTCATCATCGCCACCGAACCACTCGGTGAAGCGCGCGCCCGCGAATTGATCCGCAACCACGCTGCGGTCTACGATCTGAACTGGATCCTCGACTACTTTCGCCGCTCGGCCGATCACCGCCTGCTGTTCGGCGGCCGCGTCAGCTATTCAGGCCTCGAGGGTTTTGAAGCCGTGCCGGTCACGCGTGCGCGCATGCTGCGCGTCTTCCCGCAACTGGCCGGCACGCGCATCGATTATCACTGGGGCGGCCTGCTCGACATCACCGTGAATCGCGCCCCGCACTTTGGCCGGCTGCAGCCCAATGTATGGTTCCTGCAGGGTTTCTCCGGTCACGGGCTGACTCTCACCGGCATGGCGGGCGTGCTCGCAGCCGAGGCCATCGCCGGCGTCAGTGAACGTTTTGACATCTTCGCCCGCATTCCACACCGTGATTTTCCGGGCGGCGCCCTGTTGCGCCGCCCGGCACTGGTGCTGGCGATGCTCTGGTATCGCCTGCGCGACCTGCTCTAGTCAGAAGTGCCAGGCCACGCCGATCGAAGCCAGATCGTTGCTGTAGTCGTAGCCCAGGTTGTCGCCGCCCGGCAGCCGCGTCCATTCAATATTGAGCGTGGCGCCGCCGCTCAGGTCGAAGTCCGCACCGAGGCCGAATGACAGCCCGGTGTCGTGCGCGTCTTCCAGGCCGAAGTCGCGTTGCAGATTCACGGCAGCCACCCCGCCCAGCGCATAAAAGGAAAATCCCGGCGCCAGCGGCAGGGAGCCTTTGAGATAACCGCCATACAGCGATTGCACCCTCATCCGGTAGCCGTCGGTCGATGCGTCGCCGAAGCCAGCGCCGGCACGCGCTTCGATCGCCAGGTTCGAACCCAGCGGCGCGCCGACCCGCAGCAGCGCTGCAGCGGGTGTGATGCTGTCTAGTCCATCCTCATGGTAGCGCAGCTGGCCGATACTCAGGCCCACATAGGAGCTGTAGTCCATCTCGCGCGCGACTCGCCGATGGTCGCGATAGCCACCGCCATCGTAACTGCCGTCATGGTTGCCGGCCAATGCAGCCGTGGCACCCAGAACGCTGCTTGCCATGATCAGAAATCCTGCTGACTTGTTCACGATTTACCTCTCGCCGGTGTACGACGCGCAGCCCTGCACAAATCGCGCAGCGCTGTTGGCGCTTGCGGAGTAGTCTTGAACAGCGGCACTGAACGGCGACTGAACTGGCTTGTTCAGCGGCCGTTAAGCGGCGCGAACATCGACAGGAGACTGCAATGCCTCGACAATTATTGTGCTTGATACTGGCGCTGCCGCTCGCTGCCTGTGGCCTGGCGGAAACTGCCGCCACCGGCGCGGCTGGCGCCGCCTCCGAGGCTGAGGCGGCCAGACAGGCCCAGCAGACCGGGCAGCGGGTGCAGCAACAGCTGGACGCCGCCCAGCAGGCCGCGGCGCAGCAACGACAGGCCGGCGAAGCGGCCAGCAACTAGGGACTCAGGCGCGGGCGCGCAGCTCGAAGCAGTAGTGGATGCGCTCGTTGCGTTTGAAGTCGAAAGGTATTGTCGCTGCCGACAGGTCTTGCACAGCCCAGCGCTCCGCTAAGGCAGCGTCGAGCCGGAAGCGCTGCGCATTGGTCGAGAAGATGAGCACTCCGCCGGGCGCCAGCAGCCGCATGCAATCGCCAATCATCGCCGCATGGTCACGCTGCGTGTCGAGCACGCCGCTCATGCGTTTGGAATTCGAAAAAGTCGGCGGATCGAGCAGGATCAGGTCCCATGGCGCGTCGCTCGCTGCGGAGCGCACCACCGGCTGCACCAGCGCGGACTTCGCCTGCAGCCATTCGAGGCAATCGGCCTGCAGCAGTTCGTGCTGGTCGCGTGCCAGTTCATTGGCGCGAAAATTCTGCGCCGCCCAGTCCAGGTAGGTTGCGGACATGTCGATGCTGAGCGTGTGTGCAGCGCCGCCCGCAGCAGCGTACACCGTGGCGCTGGCCGTATAGCAGAACAGATTCAGAAAACGCCGCCCTGCGGCCAGGGCGCGGATGCGCGAGCGCACCAGCCGGTGATCGAGAAACAGCCCGGTATCCAGATAGTCGCTGAAATTGACATTGAATTTCAGGCCGTCTTCCTCCACCAGATAGTACTGATGTTCGCGCGCCACGCGTGTGTATTGACTGGCGCCACGCTGGCGCCGGCGCACCCGCAGATGGATATTGCCGGGCTCGACCTGCAGGGCGCCCGGCAACGCGGCCAGGGCTTCGGCGCGCCGCCGCTGCGCGGCCGCGGGCTCAACGCTGTCGGGAGCGGCATACTCCTGCACGTACAGATGTACCGTCCCGCTGCCTGATTCCAGGTAGCGATCGATCGCGAAGGCGTACTCGGGCATGTCGGCGTCATAAAGCCGGTAACAACCCACCTGCTGCGCACGCGCGCCGCGCCCAAGCAGCCGCTGGTTCTTGAGAATGCGGTTGGCAAACATCTGCGCGCCCGGACTCGCCACCAGCGCAGGATCGGGCGCCGGTCGCTCACCGGCGGCGCGCGCCGGTGCGCCAGGGCGCGCGAGATCGTAGCGCAACAGGCGGCAGGGCAGCGCACCGTTCCATAGTTCGTGAGTGCGATAACTGCGCAGCGACAGTTCGCGCGCACCCGCGGCGGAGCCGGTGAAGATCGCAGCCTGCCAACCGGAAAAATATTCGCGCAGCACCGCGCCCAGGGCACGATGCGCGTCGCGCGCCTGCGAGTCATCGCCCAGTCGTGCGCCGTAAGGCGGGTTGGTGCATACCAGGCCAGTAGCGCTGTCCGGACGCGCCGCGCTGAGCGGCAGACAGTCAAGGTGCAGGAACGCGGCGACGCCGGCGCGCTGTGCGTTGAGCGCGGCATTGCGCAGCACCGCAGCATCCTGGTCACTCCCGCGTATCGATACCGTGAGCTGGGCGCGAACCCGCGCGCGCGCCGCCACCAGCAGCGTCTGCCAGAGCGCCGCATCGTGGCCGCGCCAGCCGAGAAATCCCCAGTAGTCGCGTTGCAGGCCAGGGGCGATATCCGCGGCGATCAGCGCGGCCTCGATGGGCAGCGTGCCCGAGCCGCACATGGGATCGAGAAAGCTGCCGCCAGCCTCGGCGATAGCTGGCCAACCGGCGCGCAGCAGTATCCCGGCCGCCAGATTTTCACGCAGTGGCGCTTCACCACCACGTTGGCGATAGCCACGCCGATGCAGGCCCTCGCCGGCCAGATCGATGTACAGACCAAGCTGTGCGCCGTTGGCATGTGCCACCACTTTGACGGCCGGTCGTTCCAGTTCGACGTCGGGGCGCGCGCCAGTGCTGTCACGCAACTGATCGCAGATGCCATCCTTGAGCTTGAGCGCACCGAAATGACTGTGCGTAATCGTGGGGTGCGAACCGGTGAATTCGCAGGCCAGCGTATGCGCGGGGTCGAGGTGGGCGCGCCAGTCGATGGCACGCACCGCAGCGTGAAAGGCATCGGTACCGGCGGCCTCGAACTGCGCCACCTGCAGCAGCACGCGGCTGGCCACGCGCGAGTGCAGGCAGGCGGCGTAGCCCTGCGCCAGCGTGCCCTGGAAGAGAACACCGCCGGTGCGCTCACGCAGCTCGTCGATGCCGAGCGCGCGCAGCTCGCGCGCCACCAGGTCGGCCAGGCCGCGCGGCGCGGTGGCCATGAACTGCAGTGGCGTCAGGTTCACACCCGATCAATCCCGCGAGTGAGTGCGTGACCTGCGGTGGGCGGCGTTGCGTCAGGCATGCGTCATTTTCACCTGAATCGTGCCGTGACCGCCATGGTGCAGAGCAGTCGCAACCCGGGCCGAATTGGTGCGTGAGATTCAGGGCGGCGCTGCGGGCTTTGCGGTCAATTGTTGTGAATGCGCACTATTTGGACTCGCAACTACACCAGCTGTCGCGACTTGAGCCGCGCCATCTTTCCATTTAATCAATGACTTGGCTGGCGCGCCAGCCTTGCCAGGGCGATCGACTGCCAATCCGACGCGCCGTCACAGAAGCCTTGGCACGCCAGATGCTTTGACTCCACCAGGCGGCTGCGACGTTGCCTGCAGTTGGACAACTCATTTTTCTGTTCCCAACGAGGGAGATCGATTCATGCGCATGTCTGGAAAATCCGCGACAACCCTGGGGCTGATGCTGGCCACCATGCTGGCAGGTGCTGCACTGGCGGCCGATCAGCCAAAGGCGCCGGCACCGACGCTGTCCGAAGTACTCGAGTCCTCCGGCGTCACGTTCTCAGGCTACGTCGATGGCACCTACTCCTACGCCTCCAGCTCATCGCAAAGCTACGACACCTTCGCCCTCGATCAGGTTGCCTTTACGATTGCCAAACAGCCGGCTTCCGGGTTCGGCGCGCTGCTCAATGTGGTGGCCGGCACGCAGGCCTGCAACGGTTGCTATGCGCCCGGATACTTGCAGGGCAGCACCAGCGATTTCAATGTGCTGCAGGCATACGTGCAATATGTATCCGGTAAAGTCACCGTGCTGGGCGGCAAGTTCACGACGCTCGCTGGCGCGGAAGTCGCGGCGCCAACCGGCAATGCCAACATCACACGCTCGCTGCTGTTCTGGTACAGCGAACCGGTGACGCACGTGGGTGTGCGCGTAGCGGTCGCGGCGAGCAGCATGGCAACCTTCACGCTCGGCGTAAATAACGGCTGGAACAACGATCTCAGCGCTGGTAGCGGCAAGGGAGTTGAAGTCGGCATCAGTCTGGCGCCCTCCAAGTCCTTTGCGCTGGCTGCGATGGGTCACTACGGTGATTTTCCCAATAGCGCCACCAGCAGTGGCGTGAGCAAGCGTTCGTTGCTGGATGCGGTGGCCACCTGGACCGTATCGCCCAAACTGACGCTGGTCGGCAGCGCCGATTTCGATAGCCAGGAAAAAGCCACCGCCAGCGGCGGCTCGGCCAGTTGGTGGGGCGCTGCGGCCTACGCCAACTACGCCATCAACGACTCATGGCGTGCGTCGCTGCGCGCTGAATACCTCGATGACAAGGACGGCTACGCCACCGGTGCGGTCGGCAAGTTGAAGGAAGGCACGCTGACCTTTGGCTACGCGCCGGCCAAGAGCATCGAGCTGCGCTTGGAAGGCCGCTACGACCAGTCCGATGTCACGGCTACCGACGATCTCACGCAGGCGTGGGTCGAAGCACTGTACAAGTTCTAGCGCTTGCGGCCGGGCATGGCTTACTCGTAGATCGCGTAAATCTTGCGGCAGGGCTCGAGGACTTCCCAGGTGCCACGAAATCCGCTGGGAATGACAAAGCTATCGCCGGCGCGGTACAGGCGCGCCTCGCCCTGCTCCGGCGTGATGCGCACTGAGCCGGCAAGCAGGTGGCACAGCTCGTATTCGCTGTAGCTGACGCGCCATGCGCCTACGCCC
Source organism: Gammaproteobacteria bacterium (assembly GCA_043744295.1). Taxonomy (GTDB): domain Bacteria; phylum Pseudomonadota; class Gammaproteobacteria; order Steroidobacterales; family Steroidobacteraceae; genus FEN-1191. The sequence goes on from JAYTUZ010000190.1 coordinate 11,637, forward strand.
GAGGCCCACTCACCGACGTGAAAACGAGCGT
>JAYTUZ010000191.1:0-11516 GCA_043744295.1 Gammaproteobacteria bacterium
GGCGTCCTGCCGGTCGAACACATTGGTCGAAGGCATCGACACGATGCGCACGGCGATGCCACGCGCGTCCAGAATCTTCTGCGCGTCCATCGCCAGGCCCAGCTCGGATCCGGTGGCCAGCACCACAGCCTTCGCGTTGGCGCGGTCGCTGAGCACATAGCCGCCGCGTGCGATGGCTTGCAGCTGCGCCGCGCTGCGCTGCTGCGCCGGCAGGTTCTGGCGCGATAGCAGCAAGGCGCTCGGGCGTGTCGATGCGGTGATGGCCTCGGCCCAAGCGACCGCCGTTTCGGCCGCATCCCCGGGCCGCCAGACATCCAGGTTCGGAATCAGCCGCAGCGTCGCCGCATGTTCGACCGGCTGGTGCGTCGGCCCGTCCTCGCCGAGACCGATACTGTCGTGCGTGAAGACATGGATCACGCGCAGCTTCATCAGCGCGGCCATGCGGATCGCGTTGCGCGAGTAGTCGCTGAAGGTGAGGAAGGTGCCACCGTAAGGCATCAGCCCGCCGTGCAGCGCCATGCCGTTCATGACGGCCGCCATCCCGAATTCACGCACGCCGTAGTTGATGTGGCGACCGCCGTTCGAAGCCCCGTCGGCACCCATGCGCAGCGCCGGCGTGCTGCTGGTGTTGGTGAGGTTGGAGCCGGTGAGGTCGGCACTGCCGCCCAACAGTTCGGGCAGCGCTTTGGTGAACGCTTCGAGCGCCAACTGGCTGGCCTTGCGGCTGGCCACGGTTTCGGCCTTGGTGTGCGCGGACACCGCGGCATCCACCGCGGTTTGCGCCCAGTTGGCGGGCAAATCACCGTGCTGGCGGCGCGTGAATTCGGCGGCGAGCTCGGGGTGCGCGGCTTTGTACAGCGCGAACGTGGCGTCCCAGTCCGATTCACGCGTGGCGCCACGGGCCTTGGCGTCCCAATGGGTGTAGGCGTCTTCAGGAATGACGAAGGGCTCGTAAGACCAGCCCAGCGCGGCGCGTGTGAGCTTGATCTCGTCGGCACCCAGTGCTTCACCGTGCGCCTTGGCGGTGCCGGCGCGGTTGGGGGAGCCTTTGCCGATGGTGGTTTTGCAGGCGATCAGCGTGGGCTTGTCGGACTGCTTGGCGCGCGCAATCGCAGCGTCCACAGCGTCCACGTCGTGACCATCGACAGCGCGGATCACGTTCCAGCCATACGCCTCGAAACGTTTGGGCGTGTCGTCGATGAACCAGGGTTCGACCTTGCCGTCGATGGAAATGCCGTTGTCGTCGTACAGCGCAATCAGCTTGCTCAAACGCCACGCGCCGGCCAGCGCGCAGGCTTCGTGGCTGATGCCTTCCATCAGGCAACCGTCGCCCATAAACACATAGGTGTGGTGGTCCACCACGGCGAACCCGTCGCGGTTGAATTCCTGGGCCAGCAGCTTCTCGGCCAGCGCCATGCCCACGGCGTTGGTGATGCCTTGGCCGAGCGGGCCGGTGGTGGTTTCCACGCCGGGGGTCACGTCGACCTCAGGGTGGCCGGGGGTCTGGCTGTGCAGCTGGCGGAACGCCTTGAGCTGCTTGATGGGCAGGTCGTAGCCGCTCAGGTGCAGCAGCGCGTACAGCAGCATCGAGCCGTGGCCATTGGAGAGCACGAAACGATCGCGATTCCACCAGCGCGGGTTGGCAGGATTGTGCTTGAGAAAATCGCGCCACAGCACCTCGCCCATGTCGGCCATGCCCATCGGTGCGCCCGGATGCCCGGAATTGGCCTGCTGGACGGCATCCATGGCCAGGACGCGGATGGCGTTGGCGAGCTCGCGGCGTGTGGGCATGGGGTTCTCGGTGGGCTGGGCGCTTGGAACGGGCGCGCATTGTCCACCAGCGATTTTCCGCCGGCAAGCGCTCGCGGCTATACTGCGCCGCCCCCTACCTGCCGCCATTGGGATTGTGCATGTCCAACAACTTTCTGTTTACGTCCGAGTCGGTTTCCGAAGGCCACCCGGACAAGGTCGCCGACCAGATTTCCGACGCCGTGCTCGATGCCATTCTGGCCGCCGATCCAGCCGGGCGCGTGGCCTGCGAAACGCTGATCAAGACCGGCGTGGTGATCGTGGCCGGCGAGGTCACGACTTCAGCGTGGATCGACCTGGAAAAACTGGTGCGCGCGACCCTGCTCGAGATCGGTTACGACAGTTCGGACATGGGCTTCGATGGCGCCAGCTGCGGCGTCATCAACATCATCGGCAAGCAATCGACCGACATCGCCATGGGCGTGGATCGCAAATCGGCACGCAAGCAGGGTGCCGGCGATCAGGGCCTGATGTTTGGCTATGCCACCAATGAAACCGAGGTGCTGATGCCTGCGCCCATCACGCTCGCGCATCGCCTGGTCAAGCGCCAGTCCGAGGTGCGCAAGCGCGGCAAGCTGCCGTGGCTGCGCCCCGATGCCAAGAGCCAGGTGACCCTGCGTTACGAGAATGATCGGCCCGTGGGCGTCGAAGCGGTGGTGCTCTCGACCCAGCACAGCGATGACATCTCGACGAAGAAGCTGCGCGAAGCGGTGATGGAAGAAATCATCAAGCCGGTACTGCCAAAGCGCTGGCTCGACAAGCGCACGCAATATCACATCAACCCGACCGGCCGCTTCGTGGTAGGTGGCCCGGTGGGCGATTGCGGCCTCACGGGTCGCAAGATCATCGTCGATACCTATGGCGGCTACGCCCGCCACGGTGGCGGCGCGTTCTCGGGCAAGGATCCGTCCAAGGTGGATCGCTCGGCGGCCTATGCCGCCCGTTACGTGGCCAAGAATCTGGTGGCGGCGAAGCTGGCCGATCGCTGCGAGGTGCAGGTGTCCTATGCGATTGGCGTGGCCGAGCCCACCTCGATCATGGTCGACACCTTTGGCACCAGTGCGCTCAGTCGCGAGCAGCTCACCGAACTGGTGCGCCGCCATTTTGATCTCACGCCCTACGGGCTGCGCAAAATGCTCGATCTGGCGCGACCCATTTACAAGCAGACGGCAGCCTATGGGCACTTTGGCCGCAGCGAAGCCGATTTCACCTGGGAACGCACCGATCGCGCCGCAGCGCTGGCGGCCTCGGGCCAGCGGCTGGCGCGTCGCGCGGGTCGCACGGCCCGTAAAACCTAGGCGCGGGTCGCAGTAGTCCGGCGCGACGCGCGAATCTCAGCTGCTGCTCACGCGCCCTTCACGGCCAACACGCCATCGCCGTTGAAGGCGGTGGTGAATCCGGCTCGCCGCAGGCGTTTGGCGACTTCGTTGGGCACATCGCGCCCGCTGCTGAGCTTGTTCGGCGCGCCGGTATAGTGAAACAGTTTGCCCCGGCGCACGAGCACCCGGGCCAGCTGGTCATAGAAGATCTGCGAGTAGAGTTCGCCGGCGATGCCAAAACGCGGTGGGTCGTGAAGAATCGCTTCGAACGACGCTGCCGGCAGCGTGGCGATGCGCTCGGCGATGTCTGCCACCGTCAACGTCAGGGCACTGCAGGAATCTGCTGACCATGCGCTATCGGGCGACCAGGGGTTAAGAGTGCGCAACCACAGCACGTCCGAATTTTTTTCGTAGGACTGTAGTTGCCGCGCACCGCCGCGCAGACACCAGGCGGCGAAATATCCCAAGCCCCCGCAGGTGTCGAGAATGGCTTTGCCACGCGGCTCAATCAACGCCACTTTGCGCTGCGCGTCGTCGTACGGTGAGACCCGCGCGGTCGGCAACATCTTGATGCCGTCAATCTCGAAGGTGGGTGGCCCCCATTGTGTGGGCACAAGCTTGATCAGCGAGTTGGTGTAGCGCGACACCGCCTGAAAGCCGGCGCCGCTCCAGTGGTAGACAGTGCGGTCCCTGCAAACCTCGAGGTAAGGATAGTGCTGATCGTTCCAGTGCCAGGATTGCGGGCCGATCACCACGCTGCTCGTGCTGCGCCCCAGATCGAGTGAGCAGCTCGCTGCGGCTGCACCCGCCGCGCGCGCTGCGAGCAATTGCCTGTGAACTGGCAAAGTCAGGAGCGGCAGCAGTTCAGCGCTCACAATACTGCTATTTCCGGCGCGCCAAGCAGCCGCCATTTGCCCTTCGGCAGCTCGCCGAGTTGCAGCGGGCCGATCGCTACTCGAACCAGACGCAGCACCGCGACATCGAAGGCCTCGAGCAGGCAACGGATCTGGCGGTTGCGGCCTTCGTCCAGAGTGACTTCCAGCCAGGCGTTCTTCTTGCCGGCCCGCAAAGTGCGCAGCGACTTGAATTCAAGCAATTCCCCGTCATGCACAGCGCCCTGCCTGAGCGCCGCCAGCAACGCGGCATCGGGCACGCGGTCTATCTGCACATGATAGGTCTTGTCCGGTCCGGACCCAGGAGCCGTGATGTGCGCCGCCCAGGCCGGATCGTTGCTGAACAGCAGCAGTCCCTCACTGGCCTTGTCGAGTCGCCCCACTGGCGCCAGCCAGGGCAACGCGGCGCCCTCGAAACAGCGATACACGGTCGCGCGTCCCTGCTCGTCCTGGCGCGTGGTCACCAGCCCGCGCGGCTTGTTCAGCATCAGCACCACACGCGCGGCAGGCTTGAGCTCCCGCTCATCCACCTCGACTCGATCGGTGCCTTGATGCACTGGAAATCCAGCATCGCGCACCACCTGGCCGTTGACGCGCACCCGCCCCGCCTGCACCCATTGCGCCGCCTGCGTGCGCGAGCCCAGGCCCAGTTTGGAAATCACCCGCGCCACGCCGTGACGTGCGGATCGTCGCGGATGGCTGTCGGCCTTGCTGATCATCGGCGCAGCATAGCGATACCGGGCACTTCGTTGGCAGTGTTCCGCTCAGCGCCATCGCCTGTGCGCGCCCGTCATCTGCTGGGTCCACTCAGGAAAAGGCTAGAGCGGAACCATGCGCACGCGTCCGCTACAAGACACGCGTAACGGTCACGATAACGCATTGTGACGATCACCATGACACCGGACCACAAGGCCACTTCACGATCCTCACCTTTCTGGTTGAACTGGCTGACACTGGTCTGCTGCGGCGTGATCCTCTTCGGCCTCGCGCTGGTTCTCGCGCCGGGCCCTGAACGCCGCTCTTTCAGGCGCCGGCGACACCGGGTATACTTGCTGCCACGACGTGCCCCGCGGCACGCCGGTGTCGCGAGGGGCGTTGCGACCGGGTACAGCCCGGCCAGGCTTGCGATACCGTGGCTTAAGTGCCAACGGCGCTCACTACCTTAAGTAATTCAGGAGTTGGAGCCCGCCATGAACGCCAATATCAAAGCTGTCGCTGCCACCGGTGACTTTCATGTCGCCGATCTCAAGCTCGCCGACTGGGGCCGCAAGGAAATCCTCATCGCCGAGACCGAAATGCCGGGGCTGATGGCGATCCGCGAGGAATACGCGCCGCTCCAGCCGCTACGCGGCGCGCGCGTCGCCGGTTCGCTGCACATGACCATCCAGACCGCAGTGCTGATCGAAACACTGCAAGCGCTGGGCGCGCAGGTACGCTGGGCCTCGTGCAACGTGTTCTCGACCCAGGATCACGCGGCGGCGGCGATCGCGGCGCGTGGCACGGCGGTATTTGCCTACAAGGGCGAATCGCTCGACGAGTACTGGGATTACACGCACCGCATCTTCGATTGGCCAAAAGGCCAGCACGCCAACATGATTCTCGATGACGGTGGCGATGCCACGCTGCTGCTGCACCTGGGCACGCGCGCCGAGGACGATATCGCCGTGCTCGCACATCCGACCAGCGAGGAAGAGACCGCTCTCTTCAACGCCATCAAGGCCAGACTCAGGCTCGATGCGAAGTGGTACTCGGTGCGCCTGAAAGCGGTGCGCGGCGTCTCGGAAGAGACCACCACCGGCGTCAAGCGCCTCTACCAGATGGCCAAGGACGGGCAGCTCGCCTTTCCGGCCATCAACGTCAACGACTCCGTGACCAAGAGCAAGTTCGACAATCTGTACGGTTGCCGCGAATCGCTGGTCGACGCCATCAAGCGCGCCACCGATGTCATGGTGGCCGGCAAGATCGCCGTGGTCGCCGGCTACGGCGACGTGGGCAAGGGTTCGGCGCAGGCGCTGCGCGCGCTCTCGGCGCAGGTGTGGATCACCGAGATCGACCCGATCTGTGCGCTGCAGGCGGCGATGGAGGGGTATCGCGTCGTGACCATGGATTACGCGGCCGACAAGGCCGATATTTTCGTGTCCGCGACCGGCAATTTTCATGTGATCACCCACGAACACATGCAGCGCATGAAGAACAACGCCATTGTCTGCAATATCGGCCACTTCGATAACGAGATCGACTGCGCCTCGCTCAGGCAGTACCAGTGGGAAAACATCAAGCCGCAGGTCGATCACATCATTTTTCCGGACGGCAAGCGCATCATCCTGCTGGCCGAAGGCCGGCTGGTGAATCTGGGCTGCGGCACCGGCCACCCCAGCTATGTCATGAGCTCCTCGTTTGCCAACCAGACGCTGGCGCAGATCGAGCTGTACGCCAATACCGCCAAGTATCCGATCGGCGTCTATGTGCTGCCCAAGCACCTCGATGAAAAAGTGGCACGCCTGCAGCTGAAGAAGCTGAGCGCTGAACTGACGGTGCTCACCGACCGTCAGGCGCGCTATATCGGTGTCGAGCAGAGCGGGCCGTACAAGGCCGATCAGTACCGCTACTGAGGTCCGACATTTAACATCTGCGGCGCAGATTGCCGAACTGTGGAGCAGTTCGGCAGTCTTAAGCCTCAATGGGCGCGCGAATATGAATCAGGTCACCGAGGAGCCGGCGCTCTGCTGTGTAAACTGGCCACGATGACTACCGATATCCGCCTGCTGCAGTTTTCCGATCCGCACCTGTCGGCGCGCGCCGACGGCATGCTGCGCGGCGTCAACACGCGCAGCGCGCTTGAAACCGTGCTGCGCCAGGCGCGCGTTCAACACGGCAACGCCGAGGCGCTACTGCTCACCGGCGATCTGGTCAACGACGATGTCGGCGGCTATGCGGCGGTGCGCGAGCTGTTCGGCAGCTTCGGCAAACCGGTCTATTGCCTGCCTGGCAATCACGATGACCCGGGCGTCATGGCGCGCGAACTGGGCGCGGCACCGTTTCAGGTTGGTGGCCACGTCGACCTTGGCGCCTGGCGCATCGTCATGCTCGACAGCTGCATACCGGGCCAGGCGCACGGGTATCTGAGCGCCACTGAGCTCAACCGGCTGGCGCTGGCGCTGGCAACGGCAGGCGAGCGCCATGTGCTGATCTGCCTGCACCATCATCCGGTGCGCCTCGGCAGCCGTTGGCTTGATTCCGTATGCCTGCAAAACTCGGCCGAATTCTTCGCGATCACCGATCGCTGCAGCATGGTGCGCGCCGTGGCCTGGGGACACGTGCATCAGCAGTTTGAATCGCGGCGCAAGGGCGTGCGGTTGCTCGCCGTGCCGTCGACCTGCGCGCAGTTCCTGCCGCATGCCGATCAGTTCGCGCTCGATCCGAGTCCGCCGGGTTACCGCCGCCTGACGCTGTGCCGCGACGGCACGCTCGACACCGAAGTCGTGCGCGTCGCGCTGCAGGCCGCGGCGAGCCTCAATCAGCGCGTCGCCGGCGCCTAGGGCCGCGGCTGTTCGCTGGCCGCGAGTGCAGCGAGCAGGCGCTCGTGCAAACCGCCAAAACCGCCATTGCTCATCAGCAGCGCGTGATCACCAGCGCGCAATTCATCCATTAGCCCGGCCAGCAGCGCCTCGATGGTTGCCGCCGTGTGCGCGCGCGCACCCAGTGGCGCCATGATGGCGGCGGCATCCCAGCCCAGATCCGCGGGCGCGTACAGCCAGACGCTGTCGGCGCCACGCAGGGATTCGGCCAGCGTGTCGCGATGCACGCCGGCGCGCATGGTGTTCGAGCGCGGCTCGAGCGCCGCGACAATGCGCTGCTGGCCGACGCGCCGGCGCAGGCCTTCAATTGTGGTCGCGATTGCCGTCGGGTGATGCGCGAAATCATCGTACACCTGCACGCCAGCAGCGCTGCCGCGCAATTCCATGCGGCGGCGTACGTTGGCGAAACTGCCCAGCGCCGCGATGGCGCGCGCCGGCGGCACGCCGGCGTGACGCGCGGCGCCAATGGCCGCCAGCGCATTGTCGACGTTGTGCATGCCGATCAACGACCACCGCACGGTGCCACAGTCTGCACCGTCGGCCATTACCGTGAATTCAGAACCATCCGCGCCCTCGTCCAGGTGCGCTGACCAGCTGATGCCTGCTCCAGCGTCGCGCGCAAAGCGCTCCACACTGCTCCAGCAGCCGGCACGCAAGACGCGTTCAAGATTGCCGTCGCGGCCATTGACCAGCAACTTGCCGCTGCCGGGCACCATGCGCAGCAGATGCTGGAACTGCCGCTCGATCGACGCCAGGTCAGGGTAGATGTCGGCGTGGTCGAATTCGAGGTTGTTGAGCACCAGGGTGCGCGGCCGGTAGTGCACGAACTTGGCGCGCTTGTCGAAAAACGCAGTGTCGTATTCGTCGGCCTCGATTACAAAGAAGGGCAGCTCGCCGAGGCGCGCGCTCACCGGAAAATTGCCCGGTATGCCGCCGATCAGAAAACCGGGCGACAGCCCGGCGTCTTCGAGTATCCAGGCCAGCATCGCCGCGGTCGTGGTCTTGCCGTGCGTGCCGGCTACGGCCAGTACCCAGCGCTCGGCAAGCACTTCGCGCGCCAGCCACTCGGGCCCGGATGTATAGGGGATGCCGCGCTCCAGCAGCGCCTCGATCACCGGCATGCCACGGCTGCAGACATTGCCCACCACCACGACATCAGGGCGCACATCGAGCTGCGCGGCCTCGTAGCCTTCGGTGAGCTCGATGCCCAGTGCCGCCAGCTGCGTGCTCATGGGCGGGTAGACATTGCGATCCGAACCGCTGACGCGATGCCCGGCGGCGCGCGCGATGGCGGCGATGCCGCCCATGAAAGTACCGCAGATGCCGAGGATGTGTACGTGCATAATCGCGCCGATTGTACACGCACTGTTGCGCCGCCCCGGGGAGAGCTCATGTCCGCTTTGATCACCACACTGCCTGAACTGGCATCTGCCGCTGCGGCGCTGGCGGGCAACGCTGCGCTGGGGCTGGACACCGAGTTCATGCGTGAGCGCACTTATTATGCGCAGCTGTGCCTGCTGCAGCTGGCGGGCGATGGGCTGGCGGTCTGCATTGATCCGCTGGCACTCGACTCACTGGCGGCGCTGCGTCCACTGATGGAGGCGGACACACCCTGCAAGATCCTGCACGCCGCGCGCCAGGATCTCGAGGTGCTCGCGCCAGCGATCGGCACGGTGCGCAATATCTTCGATACCCAGGTAGCCGCGGCGCTGATCGGGCTGCCGGCGCAGATCGGCTACGCCGATCTGGTGCAGGAACTGCTCGGCATCCATCTGCACAAGAGCCAGACGCGCACCGACTGGTCGCGTCGGCCACTCTCGGCAGCGCAACTTGAATACGCCATTGACGATGTACGCCACCTGTTGGCGCTGCGCGAACGACTCATCGAACGCCTCGGACAGCTGGGACGCCACACCTGGTTCGACGAGGAAATGCGCGAGCTTGGCGCCGCCAGTTTTGCCATTGACCCGCAGCAGGCCTGGCGGCGCATCAAGTCGTTCGCCGACCTGGATCCCGACCGGCAACGGCTGGCGCAGCAGCTGTGTGCGTGGCGCGAACAGCGCGCCATCAGCTCGAATCGTCCGCGCGGCTGGATCATCCCCGACGCCGCACTGCGCGACCTGGTGTTCCAGGTGCCGCGCAGCAGGGCGGCGCTGGCGCAACTGCGCGAGCTGCCCGAAGGTATCCGCGAGAACAGCGGCACCGTACTGCTGGAGCTGATCGATGCGGCGCAGGTGCCCGAGCCGCCGGCGCCCCTGCCACCGCGGCGTCGGCCTGACCCGGAGCAGATAGCCACGGTAACCCGCCTGGCCGAGACCACGCGGCGCATGGCCACGGAACTGTCACTGGCGCCAGAGCTGTTGGCAACGCGACGCGATATGGAACGCCTGGCGGGCGGTGAGCGTGATTGCGCCATGCTGACTGGCTGGCGGCGCGAGGTGATCGGCGCAGCGTTGCTCAACGCGCTATAGCGCTCAGGCGGCGAGTCCCAGGGCCTTCAGCAGCCGCGCCATCACTGCTTCGACACTGCCCTGCGCGTCAATGCTGCGCAGCAGCCCCTGGGCGCGATAGTGCTCGATGAGCGGCCGGGTCTGCGCGTCATAGACTGCCAGCCGGCGCGTGACGGTCTGTTCATTGTCATCAGGGCGCTGCGTCAACAGCGGCGCATCGGCGCAGCGCGCGCAACGCGTGATGCCGGGCGTCGCGGCGTCGTGCACGTTATAGATGGTGCCGCACTTTGGGCAGGTGCGGCGCCCGGCAAGGCGGCGGGCAATCTCGGCGTAGTCCACTTCGAACAGCACTACCGCATCGAGCGGTTGGCCGATTGAATCCAGCATGCTCGCCAGCGCTTCAGCCTGCGCCAGATTGCGTGGGAAGCCATCGAGCACATAGCCGCGGGCGGCATCCGCATCGGCGAGCCGCTCGCGGATTATGCCGAGCACGATCTCATCGACCACCAGCTGGCCCGAATCCATGGCCGCCTTGGCCCGCAGACCATAGCTCGTACCGCGCGCCACGGCGGAGCGCAGCAGATCGCCGGTGGAGATCTGCGGTACGCCCAGACGCGCGATCAGCAGCTGCGCCTGGGTGCCTTTGCCGGAGCCTGGCGCCCCGAGTAGAACGATACGCATCGGCCAAAGGTACCGAGGGCGCGCGCTACGGTCAAACGGCGGCTCCCGTGTACGCGTTCTACAGGGTATTCTCCCGCCTGCGAGCACTACCCAAGACCGGAGCCCCGCCACCATGCCCAAAGCCAAGCCGCGCAATGCCCTCTATGCCCAGTCCGGCGGCGTCACCGCCGTCATCAACGCCTCGGCCTGCGGGGTCATCGAGGCCGCGCTCAAGGCCCGCGCGCACATCAGGAACCTATATGCCGGCCGCGACGGCATCGTCGGCATCCTCACCGAGGATCTCATCGACGTCGGCGCCGAGGATCGCGCCACCATCCGCGCGCTGCGCCACACGCCCGCCGGCGCCTTCGGCTCGGCGCGTTTCAAGCTCAAGGGCCTGGAGCAGAACCGCGCCGAGTACCAGCGTCTCATCGAAGTGTTCCGCGCCCACGACATCGGCTATTTCTTCTACAACGGCGGCAATGATTCGATGGACACGGCGCACAAGGTGGCGCAGATCGGCACGCAACTGGGCTATCCGATCGCCTGCATCGGCGTGCCCAAGACGGTGGACAACGACCTGCCGCACACGGATTGCTGTCCGGGTTTCGGCTCGGTGGCCAAGTACATCGCGATCTCGACCCTCGAGGGCGCACTCGACGTGGCGTCGATGGCGCGCACCTCGACGAAGGTCTTCGTGCTTGAAGTGATGGGCCGAAATGCGGGCTGGATCGCGGCCGCTGGCGGACTTGCCGGCACAAAGGCCGGCGATCCGCCGCAGGTGATCCTGTTCCCTGAAATCACCTT
>JAYTUZ010000192.1:0-3293 GCA_043744295.1 Gammaproteobacteria bacterium
TCGAGCAGAGTGTGTATCTGCATGCCGCGCCCGCGCAGCGCCCCCAGCGTATCGCTGAGCGCTACGTTGGCGGCCGGAACGGGTTCCGGCGCCGAACCGAGTTCGGCCTCGGCCAGTACCGCCTGGCCGTATTCCCAGCCGTGCTGCTGCAGATAGTTGGCCACGCTGCCGAAAATGTCGCCCCAGTCATTCCACAGATCGCGACGCGTCGACTCGCCCTCACGCACCGCATAGCGCTGGAAACTCGAGGGCATGAATTGCGCGACGCCCATGGCGCCTGCGTACGACCCCAGGGTGGCCTCGGCATCCAGTTCGCCGGCGCGCGTCAGTTGCAGGAACTGTTCGAGCTCCTGGCGGAAGAACTCAGCGCGCGGCGGGTAGTCGAAGGCCAGCGTGCTGAGCGCATCCAGTACGCGGTAGCGGCCGGTGATGCGCCCGAAAAAAGTCTCCACCCCGAGAATGCCGAGGATGATTTCCGGCTGCACCCGGCGTTCCATGGCAACGGCGTCGAGCAGCTCGCGGTGCTCGCGCCACAGACGGGCGCCGGCGTCGATGCGCTCGGTGGTGAGAAAGCGCGCGCGATATTCCCACCACTGCAGCGACTTCTCGGCGGGGCGCGCCATCGCCTCGATGATCTTGGGTTGCGGTTCCGCCCTGGCCAACAGGGCGAACGCTGCATCGCGCTGGAAGCCCTGCGTAACCAGATGATCGACGAAGGTGTTGATGTCGGCGCGCGCCAGGTCAAAGCGCGTGTGGCCGGGCAGGGTGCGCAGCTCGGCAGTTTCGGTAGCAGCAACCGGGCGGCCGGTCAGCAGCAGCGCTGCGTACAGCAGCAGGGCCGGATGGAAAAAAACAGCGCGCTTCACGAGTTGACGAGCTTGCGGTGTGAGTACAGGCCCATGAGGATACCGAAGCCGGCCAACAGGGTCACGACTGAAGTGCCGCCGTAACTGATCAACGGCAGTGGCACGCCGACCACGGGCAGCAGGCCGCTGACCATGCCGGCGTTGATGAACACGTATACAAAAAAGGTCAGCGCCAGACTGGAGGCGAGCAGGCGCGCGAAAGTGCCACTGGCCTGGGTAGCCAGAAACAGCGAACGCGAGACGATGAAGAGATAGAGCAGCAGCAGCACCAGCAGGCCCAGCAGCCCGAACTCTTCGCCAATCACCGCGAAGATGAAATCGGTGGAGCGTTCGGGCAGGAATTCGAGCTGCGCCTGGCTGCCATTCATCCAGCCCTTGCCGAACAGGCCACCCGAACCGATGGCAATCTGCGATTGAATAATGTGGTAACCGGAACCCAGCGGATCGGACTGCGGATCGAGAAAGATGCGAATGCGCTGGCGCTGGTAGTCGTGCAGGAAATTCCAGCCGATCACGCCCAGGCCCCCGGCGGCCACGACCAGCCCGGCAATGACCTGCCACTGCAGTCCCGCCATCAGCACCACCAGTGCGCCGGTGGCAAAGATCAGCACCGCCGTGCCCAGGTCCGGCTGCATGGCGACCAGGCCGACCGGCAGAATGATAATGACTGCCAGCACCAGCAGATTGCGCCAGGCGGGCGGCAGCGGGCGCTCGTGCATGAACGCCGCGGCCATCATCGGCACGGCGAGTTTCATGATCTCCGAGGGTTGAAAGCGTATCAGGCCCAGGTCGAGCCAGCGCTGCGCGCCCTTGCCGACATAGCCGATGGCGTCGACCACCAGCAGCAGTGCGATGCCCGCACCGTACAGCCAGGGCGCCAGGCTGCGCAGGAAATTGGGGCCGCTGTGTGCCAGTGCGATCATGGCCATGGTGCCCAGCCCCAGGCGCATCAGCGTGCGCATGACCGTATCCAGGCTCTGGCCCGAGGCACTGTATTGCACGATGAGTGCATAGAGCGCCAGCAGCCCCAGGCTGACCAGCAGCGGACCATCGAGCTTGAGCGCCGAGAGCAGGCGGGCGGTGGCCGAGAAAGTGCGTCTGGCGGCCGAGTCGCGGTTGTCATCCAGGATCATGGTTTGCCACCCGCTGGTTTGGCGCTGGTCGGATCGTCGAGCAGGTAGGCGTCCATGACACGACGGGCAATGGGCGCCGCAGCACTGGCGCCGAAGCCGCCATTCTCCACCAGTACGCATACCGCAATGCGTGGCGTCTCGGCCGGGGCGAAAGCGATGAACCAGGCGTGGTCACGCAGCTTGTCGGATACGGTCTTGGCATTGTATTTGGCATTCTGCGCCACGGTGTACACCTGTGCGGTGCCGGTCTTGCCCGCGATGCTGTAGCGCGCTTCCTTGCTGATGGCCGCGGCCGTGCCATAGGTGGTGGCGCCGATCATGCCTTTGAGCACCAGCGCCCAGGCGTCGCTGCTGATGCCGGTGGCGCCGGGCGCCGCGATCGGGGCGTTGCGCTCGATCTTGCCCGCACTGTCGCGCACGCCCATGACTACGCGCGGTTGAAAACTCTGACCGCGACCGGCCAGTATCGCCGCCATGTGCGCCAGTTGCAGCGGCGTCACCAGCAGGTAACCCTGGCCAACGCCCAGATTGACGGTCTCGCCCGGGTACCAGATCTGCTTGTAGACCTTCTGCTTCCATGCAGGTGTGGGCAGCAGCCCGGGCTTTTCACCGCTGATGTCGATGCCGGTGAGTGCCCCGAGCCCAAACTGCGCGGCAAAACTGGCGATGCGCTCGACGCCTATCTGCGCCGCCAGGCTGTAGAAATAAACGTCGCAGGAGCGGGCGACGGCATCGATGAGATCGACATAGCCGTGTTTGCCGCCCTTGCCCTCACGATACAGGTGGCTGCTGCCCGGCAGGTGAAACTGGCCGTTGCAGAACTCGCGTCGCTGCGGATCGATGAGCTGATAGCTGAGCCCGGCCAGCGCCATGACCGGCTTGATCGTCGAGCCGGACGGATAGGCTCCGCGCAACGCGCGGTTGAGCAGCGGCTTGTCTTCATTGCCGGTCAGCACGGCATATTCGCTGCTGGTCAGGCCGCGACCAAACACACTCGGGTCGAAACCCGGGTGACTCACCAGCGCCAGCACGTCGCCATTGGCCGGATCGATGGCGACCACGGCTCCGCGCCGCTCACCGAGCGCCGCTTCGGCAGCCTGCTGGGTAGGCAGGTCGATCGACAGCACCAGATCCTTTCCCGGAGCCGGTGCCTCGGCACGCAGGTCCGGCTGATAGGCGCCCTGACGATCGACCGAACGCCCCTGCGCGTTGACGAGTATCTGGCGGTAGCCGTTCAGACCATGCAACTGCGATTCATAGGCGCTCTCGACACCCAGCTTGCCGATCAGCGTAG
>JAYTUZ010000193.1:0-3293 GCA_043744295.1 Gammaproteobacteria bacterium
AGGCCCGCGCGGTGGGCCTCATCGACCGCAGCGCGGATTTCTTCCAGCGAATAGTGATATGGGTTGTTGTCGGCCACCAGCTTGATCACGCCCGCACCGTAGTAGATGTTGGTGCGCACGGCCTTGCGCACCTCGGCAGGGCCGTCGGCATCGATATACTCGAAACTCCAGAACGCGCCCTGTTTCGGCGGGATGTCGCGCGACTGGCCACCGAAGGGCGCGATGATCTTGCCCGCATCGATGATGCTGGGACCGACGAACCAGCCCGCCTCGATCGCGCGTCGCACATCACTCATCGCGTACTCGCCGCTGTTGCCCACGTCGCGCAGCGTCGTGAACCCGGCAAGCAGCACGGCCTGGGAATTGTGCAGGCCGCGCAGGCCACGGAACGTGGAGCTCTGGTTCAGGTAGAAGGATTCGAAGGGCGCATTACCCTCGAGTTCCGTCAAGCTCATATGGGTATGCGCATCGATCAGTCCGGCGGTCAGCCACTCGTGCGAGAGGTCAATGATCCTGGCGCCGGCCGGAATGGCGAGCGCCGCGCCGATCGCGCTGATCCTGCCCTGCTCGATGAGAATGATCTGGTCGCGGGCCTCGGTGCCGTGCGCCGGATCCACCACGAAACCTGCGCGTATGGCCGTGACCTGTGCGCACAGCGTACCTGTGAACAGCAAGCTCAAGAGTGTGGCGATTTTCTTCATGGTCGTGTCCGAGCAGGGGGTAGGAGTCAGAACCTGTAGTTAACGTGCACCTTGAACCAGCGCGGCATGCCCGGATAGCGCTGTGCCAGGCCGTTGATCGAGGTGTTATCGAAGCCCATGACACCGTAGCGCTTGTTGGCGAGATTCTCCAGCGACGCGCCGATATCGAGCCGGTCGCCGCCCGATGCCCAGTTGAGGCGTGCATTCACGACCTCGAAGCCCTTCTGCTCGACCGCCGGCGTGTTGCCCAGGTTGAACCAGAAACTCGACAGGTAGTTGCCGTCCACCTGGAAGGTCAGCTTGCCGGAGCGCACCGGCAAGCTGTAGGCCGCCAGCGCGTTGCCGCTCCACTTCGGCGCGTTCGGCGGCACAAAGTCGCCGCGCACGCCGGTGCCGCGGGAATCCACGCCCTCGACGATGGCATCCACGTAGCCGAGCCCCAGGCCGAAGCGCCAGGAATCATTGGGCACCCATTCCAGTTCCGCTTCCGCGCCCTTGTGCTTGGCGCCGGCATTGACCACCAGCTGGTTGAGCGAGATGGTGTAGATCAGCGCCTGGTAGTTCTTGTAGTCATAGTAGTACGCGGCGGCATTGAATCGCAGTCTGCGATCCAGCAGCTCGGACTTCAAGCCCACTTCGTAGGAAGTCAACTCCTCGGGTTTGAACGATACCTTCGGGATCTCCGATACAAACAACGGGAACAGCGGGGCGTTGAAGCCGCCGGCCTTCACGCCGCGGTTATAGCTGACATAGGCCAGAACCCGATCGGACAGATGAAAGTCCACCTGCGCCTTGCCGCTCCATAGAGTGTCGGCACGCGAATTGTTGTAGTCGTTGAGCGCGGCCCAGTTGGGGCGCGTCAGCACCGTGATTGCACCGGTAGTGCTCTGCGGGTAGTAGACGTACGGGAACCAGGTGTACTGGTAGTCCTTCTTGTCCTGGGTGACGCGCGCGCCGAGCGTGAAGCCGATCAGATCGGTGGCGCGATACTCGATCTGCCCGAAGGCTGCGTAGGACTTGGTCACCAGCTCATAGGGTGCGCGGGTTGCCGGCAGGCCGCCATTTGTGAACGGGAAGCTGTTGGCACCGGTTCCGGGAATACCCCCGTCAGTGAAATACGGCGGCGTACCCTCCGGCCAGGCGCCGGGGATACCGAAGTAGTTGCTGTTGTTGGGATTGTTGGGCGAATCGAACTCCTGCGCCCAGAAGAACGCCGGTCCCTGCCAGCCCTCGAAATACTTGCCGTTGATGCGCATGCCATACAGGCCTGCCGTCCAGTTCAGCTTCTGGTCGCCGCCGTTCAGGCGCGCTTCGAGCGATTGCTGGTCGACGTCACTGCCATTGAAGAACTGGAACAGCGTGTAGGGCGAGGAATCGGAATCCTCGGCATAGTCCTTGCGCAGCGTAGAGTAGTCACCAATCAGTGTGAAAGTGGTACCGCCGAAATCCTGCGCATACCTGGCAGACAGCCCGCTGGACTTGAGCTTGGCAAAGCCACTGAGGTTGTCGCGAATGGTGAACGCCTGGCCACCCGGAACACCGGTGGCATTGCAACCGGCGCAGGTGCCCCACGGGTTTTCGTCTGGACCCGCCAGGCCGTTGACGCCCGGTGCGAGGTTCTTGGTGGTCAGAATTTCCCACGAACCGGCGTGCACATCCGAGCGGCTGGTGCGCGCAGACAGCAACAAATTGCCACTGCTGGGGAGATCGAAGGAGAGCTGGCCGCGCAGCGCCCAGTCGTTGCCGTTCTCGCCATCGCTGGCGCCACCCGCCACGTTGTGGAACAGCGGGTCGTAGTGATTGCTCTGAAACGACAACCGGCCGTTCACACTGCCGGTCACCGGGCCGTTCAGTGCACCCTCGATGCGCGTCAGGCTGCGCTCGCCAAAGGTGAGATTGACGAAGCCGCCCGCCTCTTTGGTGGGCTTGCGGGTGATGAAGTTCGCCAGGCCGCCGGTGGCATTGCGGCCAAACAGCGTGCCTTGCGGGCCGCGCAGCACTTCGACGCGATCCATGTCGAACAGCGAGAAGGCCAGGCCCGCCATCTGCGAGATGTACACCTCATCGATATAGACTGCGGCCGGACTCTCCTGGTGATCGGCGAAATCGTTCTGCGTCACGCCGCGAATCGACAGGCTGAACGAGGACGGCCCGTTGGGTTGCGTGAGCACCACCGCCGGCATGGCCCTGGTGATATCGGTCGCACCGACCACACCGAGCGCATTCAGATCGTCGCCAGTTACCGCCGACAGAGCAATGCCCACATCCTGAGAATTCTGGGCGCGCTTTTGCGCGGTGACGATGATCTCCTCGAGTCCGCCCGTTGTGGCGGTCGGGGACGGTGCCGTCTGCGCGCCGGCTGGCAGCGCCAGCACCAAGCCGGTGGCCAGCACGGCCATCAGGATCGCGAGGCGTCCACTGCGGGTAATCAACGTCGGCGGGGTATTGGCTTGCATGTTGCACCTTGAGGAAAGTTGCGGTCTCGAGTTATTGAATCCCAAAATCGTATATGGAAATCTGCTCTCGCGCATCAACGCGCTCGAGGGCGCACCAGCGCAACCACTTCGCTGGTCCACCCGTACGGATCGGGCG
>JAYTUZ010000194.1:0-11261 GCA_043744295.1 Gammaproteobacteria bacterium
GTCGGCTCGAAGAACACGCTGCTGGCGAACTTCCTGGGCATTGAGGTCAAGATGAGCGATGCGCTGGCGCTGTCAGTCGGCCTCGACGTGCGCGA
Source organism: Gammaproteobacteria bacterium (assembly GCA_043744295.1). Lineage (GTDB taxonomy): Bacteria > Pseudomonadota > Gammaproteobacteria > Steroidobacterales > Steroidobacteraceae > FEN-1191. The sequence goes on from JAYTUZ010000194.1 coordinate 96, forward strand.
CAACACCAAGGCTGTCGCGCCACTGAAGAAGGTGGATACCGTGAGCACCGTCAACCTGGTCTACGCGTTCTGAGCAGCGGCCGTCGCCACCTCAGTCGCTCAGCAGCACCGCCGCACGTTCGGCGCTGAACACATTGCCGCTGGCATCGTAGTGGCCGTCGGCCGCCAGGCCCAGCGCCCGGGTCGTGCCCTGCATGTCGGTTGCGAGTGCGGCGATGAAATCCACGAAGTTCGAGTAGTTCTCGATCGCGCGGCCGCGCACGTGGCCAATGGCATACCAGCCATTGCCGTTCGCGGTCGGCGCCACGATCTGTGGCGCGGTGGCGAGTGACAGCAGGTTGATGCGCCCCGGCCCGACCTGCATGAAGTGCAGTGAACCAGCGCCACTCAGATCCAGGTCGAGCGCGCTGGAATTCATGTTCAGTCCGGGGAACGCACCGCTGGCGCCGCCCTGCGACCAGTTGAGCACCAGCGCGTCGTCGAGGTCCGCGTAGCTGACGACGCTGAGTGCGCGAAAATCGCTGCTGGTGGCGCTGCCGAACGGCACGACGAAACCGAACACACGGGCGGGCGCGCCGACCGACAGGTCTGACAATGGCAACGTGCCGGTGTCGATCGCGTAAGCCGCCGGGTTGGCATCGCTTGCGGGGCTGGCACCGGTGCCGGTGAAATCAAAGGCCTGGGGATTGCGGCCATTGATGGCCTGCAGGTCGAGCACCAGCGGGCTGACGACCGCGCCCGTCAGCAGGCCCCACAGCGGCGTGATTTCCAGGCGCACACGGTCATTGCTGGCATCGAGCGCGGCAGCGCCGGTGGCGTTGTCGATCGACACCGTACCAGCCGCTGCGATGCGCTGGCCGACGGAGATGGCGTCGATGCCGAAGCTGCCGGTCTGTCCCGCCTCGGTCACGCGGGTCGTGTCGGCTAGCGTCACCGTGACCACGCCACGCAGATACTCGAAGCTGCCATCGCGGCGGTCAAGCGTCGCGCCGCGTACCGTCAGGGTATTGCCGCTGCGCGCCATCACCATTCCGTGCACCCGGTCGCTCAGGTTGCTGGCGACGCTGCTGCCGGCGAGCACGCGATCAGCGCTGAAGGTGTAATCGCTGGTAGTCAGCGTGCCGAAGGCGGCAGTCACGGTTCCGCCCGGAAGAGTGGCCAGTTGTGCCAGGCCCGCGGCGCCGCTGTAGGCCACGCCGTCAATCTCGTAGCTGGTCGTACCGGTGGTGTGCACCACGACCTGCCCGACGCCGCCCTGGTTCAGGTGAAAGGGGTGGACATCGACCGTATAGGTGGCCGCCGCGGTATCGGTCGCGACCAGCGCGCCACGCACGCGGATGTTCAGATCAGCAGGTGGCACGACGCTCGCCTGGATCATGGGCGCAACCTGGACGGTGGCAGTGGTCAGGTCGACCACGTTTGAAACCGCCAGGTTGAAGTCAAAGGCCAGGCGCGCCGTGCGTGCGCGCGTGATGATCAGATGATGGCGATTGTCCAGTAGCACGCTCAGGTCAACGCGGCCGTTGAGGACGTTGCCGCTGGTGTCGACTGGCGTGAGCGCGACACTGCCGCCAATGCCGTCGTCAGCCGCGATGCTGGCATTGGCATAGTCGAGCGTTACCGTTGCCGCGACATAGTCGCCGGCAGGAATCTGCCCGGCGCTGATCAGTTCGGAGAGTGACACGAGCTGCGCAAAATCAACGCGTGTCGTGGCCGGCAGGGTCTCGACCAGCGCGCCGCTGGCCTTGCGCAGTTTCAGCGAGACGACGTCGACGGTATAACTCTGGAAATCGCCAGCCGCATCCTGCAGCGTAATGAGGGCCGTGCCGCAGTCGGCGCCGCAGCTGCCCAGGTTGCCGTTGTTGGCGGCCATGCCGGATGAGCCGCCACCGCAGGCGACCAGCAGCGTGGCGAGTGCAGTCGCCAGTACCGCGCTGAGCGCAGCAGGGAGTCCGGAAAGCCAGGTTTGCGGCGTACTTGAGTCAAGGCAGCGTGAGATCGTCGTCATGTCGCTCTCCATCGGGTTGTCTACAGCGTGGGAGAAAGTCCCTGCCTTTCACAACGTCGCTGGGGTAGTGCGGTTGACGCGCGCGCCTGAGCAGGGCGCGACTGTCCGGGATTATGTAGTCAGGGCGAGCAGTGCGATACCGGCGGCAATGCGGTACCAGGCGAACACGGTGAAGCGGTGAGTCTGTATGTAACGCAGCAGCCACTTGACCGTCGCGAAGGCGACCAGGCCTGAAGTCGCGAAGGCCACCGCGAAAGTCACCCAGTCTTCGCTGCCCGAGGTGGCGCCCCGCAGCTTGAGGAATTCATAACCGGTGGCGGCGAACATGGTGGGAATGCCGACCAGGAAGGCAAACTCGGTGGCGGCGGCGCGCGAGGTCAGGCCGGCGAGCATGGCGGCAAAAATTGTCGCTGCCGAGCGCGAGGTTCCGGGAAACACCGCCGCCAGGATCTGGGAGGAACCTACCCAGCAGGCCACCGACCAGGTGACCTCGGTGCTCACGGTGCGCCCGGAAACCAGCCATTCAATCAATAGTATGACCAGGCCGCCGACGATGAGCGCGCCGGCCACCGGGCCTATTGTCTCCGGCAGGGTGGCGCCCAGCTGCTTGGCAGCCAGGCCGCCCACCACAGTGATCGCAAAAGCCAACAGCAGCTTGGCAAAGTAGTCGCGTTGCGCGGGCTCGCCCAGGCCCGTGGCCAACTGGCGGATGCGCTGCCAGAAAATCAGCGCTACCGCGAGTATGGCGCCAGACTGAATGGCGACATTGAAGAGCTCGGAGCGGGCACCCAGCCAGTGTTCAGCGATCAGCAGGTGGCCGGTGCTCGAGATCGGCAGAAACTCCGTAATACCTTCGATGATGCCCAGCACCACTGCCTGAAATAAATCGTGCACGCAAATACCCGCTAGAGTCCACGCCGGGGCCCATCTTAGCGCGAGGCTGCACGCCCAAAGAGCATTGATATTATTGTTAAGTAGTTCATAAGCTTATGGCCGTCGCGTTGCGCAAATGGCAGGCGCTGCATTAGGCTAGAGCGCTGGGGTATCCATCGAGACCGGAGAGTCGGATGGTAAGACAAGAAAAAGCCGATCTGAGCAGCGTCAAGAAACTGCTGACCAGTTTTGTATTGAACCGGCCGGGAGATTCGACCGCTCAACTGGAAGCTGAATTTGGCGATTTGCTGCTGTTTATGATTCACCTGGCTGACAAAGAAGGCGTTGATCTGATCCGCGCCGGGCAGCGACAGGTTGAGCGTCGCGCCAGGAGCGCGCCCCTAGCGGTGCGCGGCGGCAAGCGCTGAGGCGCTCGCTCACTTCACGACCGCCAGGGTGATCGGGCAGGATCCCTGCGGACATACCGTCTCGTCGCAGAAGCGACACATCGCTTCGGCGTGCTCGTCGCAGCTTGTCATATCGTAGAGCATGGTCTCGATCATGGCCGTGAACTGGCGCTGCTCCTTGATATTCAGCGACTGCAGCACCCGGTCGAGGTACTTGCGCCGTGTGCGCAGCACGACCTGCATGCGCTTTTCGCCGGCCTCGGTAAGCTGGAGCTCAGCGACGCGCCGGTCCTTGCCCTTGCGTCGTTCCACCAGGCCGGCTTCGGCCAGCTTGTCGACCAGACGCACACAGCCCGAATGGCTGAGTTGCAGTGCACCGCTGAGAAAGTCGACGCTGCGACCCTGGTTGAAGCCCACGACCACCAGCGCCGCGGCCGACTGACCGCCGAGCTTCAGGTCGGCCTCGATGCGCTCCAGCATCTGGTCGTACGCTGCGATTACGAAAGCCCCGAGCAGGTTAGAGCTTCTGGTAGCTTGCGGCATCGGGGCACCTCGCAGCGGGGTGATGTGTTTTACGCTCAAAACGATCTAAGCCTGTGTAATCCCAACATTATCGCCGTTTGACACATGTATGCAGCATACAGTATATCTTCAGTCAACCAAATAGTCAGCAGCGCCGGGCACGGGCAAGAATAACGAAAATGGAAAGCGCAACAGAAGGCAGGGCCATGGATACCGCATTCGATACACCGCCGGCAACCGGGGGCGCACGTTCGCGACCATTTCTGCCGGCCAAGAATCACCAGGTTCATTGTGGCCAGGCCGCCACGATTCTGAGCGAAGATCTGCAGGCCTGGTTTCGTCATTCGCTCGGTTGTGTGGCCGGGCGGCGCGAGTTTGCGGCTGATCGCTATTTTGCCGTCGATGTAAACAGCCTCAGTGATGTGGTGGTCGGATGGCGTCGCTTCCTTGGCGCCCTTGAGCGTCGCGAGGCGATCGCCTGTATGTATGTCATACGTGACCCGGCCAAGACCCTGTCGTCCGCCCACGTCTGGGCGCCGCTGGTCGGCGTGCGCCCTGCCATCAAGGCGCTGGCCGAGATCATGAGCACACTTTCGGAAGCAGCTCCCGGCGAGCTGGTCGCCGGCGGCTCACTCAACTTCGTCCTCAACCTGGTGTGCCCGGTCACCGCCTGCCGCACGGCGTTCTTCGATTTCGACGCGGTGGCATTTGTTCCCGGAGCTGAGAATCTCAGCGACCCGCTCTATGATCCGCTCATGTCGGCACCCGTGCCGCTGGTGAATATTACTTCCGATATCTACGCTTTTTCCATGTTCACGCGTGATCAGAGCATCAGTCGTTTCGACTGCGAAATTGCCCAGCTTACGCGCCGCGAGCGTCGCTACCTGTTTGAGCAATCCTGCGCGGCCTGGCAGAGCATGGCGGAAATGACGATTCGCAACTATGCCGCGCAGGTTGACCAGGGCTTGTGCCCCACGCACCTTTCTGCGGACCGGCGCTCCTGGGTAGCCAACCACAAAGACCCGGCTTTTGCCGAGCTGGAAAAACGTGCGCACCTGCACGAGATGCCGGTGCAATACACAGCCAAGATTGTCGCGGCCTGGAACAGTTATTTTGAGCGCGGTACCCCGCCCAGCTATGGCGATATCGCCGCACCCGGCAACCATCTGTCGACCAATTGTCCGATGGGAGCCCGGCTTTGCGTGTCCAACGCATGACCGCTCCGGCTACCGCAGCGGCGCTGCGGCGCCTGGTCAGGATCAATGCCGTGTCTTTCCTGGCGCAGATTGTGCAGATCGGCACGGTGCCTGCGCTCATGGCGCTACGCCTGAACGCGGCCCATCATTCGACACTGATCGTTGGCGTCGTGGCGGGCGCGCCCTGGCTGGCCATCCTGCTATTGGGTCATCTGGCGCCCGCAATTCTGAGCCGCTGCGGATTCATGAACACCAATCGCATTGCACTGGCGCTTTCGGCACTGGCGCTGCTCTGCGCCTTGCCCGCGACCGATCCGTTATTGCTGTTCGCGTGCAACTTTGTATTCGGTGTCGGCCTGATACTGCGCTGGGTGGCCTGCGATACCTGGATCGTAAATGCAGCGCCGGAGAACATTCGGGGGCGCGCTATTGGCAGCCATGAAACGCTGATGGGTTGTGGCATCGCCGCCGGTCCGCTGCTGATTCTGGTGGCCGGCTATAGCGGTCCCTGGCCGATCATCAGCTGCATTGGCCTGCTGCTGCTGAGCGCTGCCATGCTGTTCACGCTTGCTGACAGCGACGCTCACCCCGAAGTTGCCAATCGCGCCCAGCGACTGGCCACGGTGCGCATCGTGCCGACCGCACTGATGGCCGGGTTGCTGGCGGGCGTCGTCGAGACGTCATCCATTTCGTTCCTGCCGGTACTCAGTGACCGGCACGGGCTCGCGCTGGGTGTGACCGCCGTGCTGGGCGGCTTTGGAGCGGGCGGCACGCTGCTGCAGATACCGCTGGGTTGGCTGGCTGACCGAGCCGGGTTTCGCCGTGCGCAACTGCTCACGGCGCTGATCGTTGGTGCTGGTGCGCTCAGCCTGCCGCTGGTGGGTCATTACCCGTGGCTGCTGTTTGCAGTATTGTTCGTGTGGGGTGGCGCTGCCGGCGGCATGAACACGCTGGCGGTAATTGAAGTGGGACAGCGCATCGGCGCGGCAGGCATGTCCACCGGACTCATGGCCGTGGCGCTGGCATATACGGTTGGCAGCGTCAGCGGTCCGGTGCTGACCGGTTGGGCGAGCGCGTGGGTTCCGAATCGCGGCCTGACAATTGTCGTCGCGGGTGCCGTAGCATTGTTTTTCTTGGTGTGGACGGCAACGGCATTGACATTTCCGCAACTTCAACTTAAAGGTGTAATGACTACACGACAATGAAAAAAGCAATCGACCTGAAGTTCAACCGTGGTCTGGTCTGGGCAACTTTGCGTGACCTGCCGACGCTTGGGCGCGGCGATGCCGAACCGCTCACCGCCCGCGTGCAGGACTTTGCCCGACTGGTGTCGTGCTGGCGCATCCTGGTCGATTGCCGGAAGCTGGCTTCGAACCAGGCCGCAATCGTGCCTGCCTGGCAACAGCTGTTGTTCGGGCAACTCAGCCTGCCCGAGGGTGCGCGGGCCGCGGTGGTGTTTGATGAGCATCGCATTGCCGACATCGGACAACTGCGCGCCAGGCTGGCTGACGGGCAGAGCACTGCCGTATTCACCGAATTGCGCGCCGCGCTGCGCTGGCTGCGCGCCGTCGTCGTACCGCAATCGGGCCGCGGACCCGATGCGCCGCCACTCGGTGCCATCAAGGAGTTGCTGCACCAGTTCGCGCTCGGTCGGCGCGATGCCGACAAGACGCAGCTGGCTGCGGAATTTGGCGAGTTGTACCGATTCCTGCTTGACCAGGCCGAACACATGGGCATTGATCCGCAGCGCGCCATCGAAATGTATCGCAGCAACGCCGCCCGACGCCGACCGAAGCTGGTGCATTCGGACGGGCTCAAGGGGTCATCCGGCGAGCACTGAGCAGGCCTGGCTTACGCCGGCTTATAGTGGCGCCCATGCTCTCGCTCGAAGCCGAAATCAGTGAATTGCAGGCCACGGGCCTGGTGAGCGGACCGGTCGCGCAGCGTGCCGTGACGCTGGAGCGCGGCACTCTGTTTTCCGTTTACGAGGAGCTGCGGGTTGCGCTGTACGTGGCCGTTGCCGCGGTACTGACCGGGCTTGGCCTGGTCCTGAAGCATCATCTTGAGCGCATCGGCCCGGCTACGCTGGTGCTGGCGCTGGTAGTCGTAGCTGCGCTTTGTTATGCCAGTGCGCTGCGCACCGGTCAGCGACGGTCCGGGCGCTCAGTGGGCGGCGAGTATCTGCTGTTACTCGGCGCACTGGTCCTCAGTGCGGATCTGGCTTACGCCGAGGCGCAGTTTCACTGGTTTGGCGCACACTGGCCCTGGCATCTGCTGGTGCTGGCCATCGTTCATGGTGCTACAGCCTATTATTTTGAATCAGCGCTGCTGCTTTCATTGTCAGTCGCCTCGCTGGCCGGTTGGCTGGGCGTGCAGGGGCAAGTGCTGTCGCTGCTGGGGTGGGAGCAGCTGTTGCATCAATCAGGATGGCGCGCTCTCGGTTGCGCAATGCTGCTGCTCGGCTGGCGCGCGGCGCATCGGCGCCTGGGCGGCGTGCGCCTTTTCCTGAGCGTGCTGGACCATGCGGCGTGCAATCTTGCCTGCTGGGGAGCGCTCGCCTGGTGCGTCAATGCCGGCACGCGTGTCGCCGGTCTCGCCGTGCTGGGCATGCTGGCGCTGTGTGCGATTCGCATCGGCTTGCGCCGCAGCCAGGAGTTATTCGTCATATATGGAATCGGCTACCTGGCGCTCGGCCTGTGCGTGGTCGAGGCACAGATCATTGACGGCTCGCTTGCCACCACGATCGCTGAACTCGTTACTGTCGTGGCCGCAGCTGCGCTGCTGTGGCGTTGCCATGGATTGATCCGAGCCGTGGCGACATGATTGTCAGGCGACCGACTCCGAATCAGGAGCGCTGGCTGAGCGTCGCCGCGCGCCTGGCGCTGCCGCGATCAGCACCGGAGCTGGCGGCGCGCACCGGTGGGTGGAAGTCGGTCTCGCTGCTGGCGCGCAGCGCGCTATTTGTACTGGGAATCATCGCCGCCGGACTGAGCCTCGCCATGGGCGAGCTGCTGCACCTGCCCCTGATGGTCGTTGGCGTCGCGTTGGTCGCGGCCGGCGAATGGTTCGCCGCAGGCCGGCATTGCTTTTCCTGCGGGTTGGAAGAAGCCCTTGGACTTGCCGGACTGGCGGCTATCGCGGTCCGCATTGAGGAATGGAGTGGAGGTATGCCTGCGCTGGGCACATCGCTGCTGATCGCTGCAGTATTTGTCCTTGCCGGAATTCGCTTTCTCAATCCTCTGTTCATCACGGTGGCCGCGGTGCTGCTGTCGTTCACTGTCTATCTCAGTCAGGTACCGGTGGCACTGCCGGCCAGCGTGCTGGCCAGTTGCTTCTGCTTCGCGCTGGCAACTGGCGCGTTGTTGCTCGGCGTGAAGCAGATTCGCCGACCTGCGCATGAGCAGATGACTCGCTGGCTGATGGTAACGCTGCCAGGGTGCGCCTACCTGTGGGTGGCAGGCGTCAGCTCGCCGCTGCATGCCGCCATTGGCGTGCCTGTCTTGTCGCCCGCCAGCGCGCTGGCTTTGCTGGGACCAATGACGCTGGGCGTACTCGCCCTGCTTGCAGGCCTGAAGCGCCGCGCGCATGCGCCACTGATGGCTTTCATGGTGTGCCTGGCCTGTGTCCTCATTGAATCGCGCCACTACACTCATCTGAGCACGCAAGTGCGGTTGATCGCCGGCGGTTGCATGCTGCTGGCAGTGGCTGTCGCGCTCGAGCGTGCACTGCGCACGCCGTACCACGGCATTACGGCACGCCGCCTGGCGGGCGACGTTGGCGCGACCGATCTGTTGTCGATGGCCGGCGCAGTGGCGCTCGCGCCGACTGCAGCGGTGTCTGCAACTGATCGGATCCAGGGCGGTGGCGGTGAGTTTGGCGGTGGCGGCGCAAGTGGTCGATATTAGATGCGAGCTGCTTGCCGGCCAGAGGTGAGGTGAGTGCGATGGCAGGCAGCGATGAGCACGCGGGTCTGGTTGGCGTTTGTCGCCCTGGGCGTCATCGTGCTGCACGAGCCGCTGGGACTGGGAGGCGTGCTGGCCTTTGCGCTGATACTGCTGGGCTCGTGGCTGTCGACCCGCGGCGCTGTCCAGCATCGGGCCACATGAGCACTAACGCTGGTTCATTTCCTTTGAGACCAGCCAATTCACCAGACTGATGAACTGCTCGTCGCTGCCGGCAGAACGCGGCGTAAGACGATATTTGCCGTTCACTATGATGGTCGGCGTACCGTCGGCCTGGTAGGCCCTGATCTGCTCGTCCGCCTGACGCATGAGCGCATCGACGCTGAAGGATTGCGCGGCCGCAAGAAATGCCTCGGCAGTAAGCTGCGTGGTCTGCGCATACCATCGGGCAACTTCGGCGATGGTGGGCAGCAGCCGCTTGGGGCGACTGGTTTCCGTGTCCATGATGGCCAGTTCGCCGCTTTTCCAGATAGCCTCATACACCGCGTCGTGGGTGCGCTCGACCAGGCCCAGTGACTGCGCGGCAAAAAAAGCCCGCTGAAAAGTCTTCCAGTCTTCTTCCGGGTGCCAGGAGGCCGGCAGGTAGCTCAGCTCGGCTTTGGCCGGCAGCTGCGCCTTGAGCTTGTTGATGAGTGGGTTGTAAAGATTGCAGGCCGGGCAGGCGTAGGAGAACACTTCCACCAGCTCGACTTTTCCCGCGGGCACATGGGTGGCCTGTGCGGGCTCGATGCGGAAGTAATGCTGGCCGTCAATCCAGCTGGTCTCCGCTGCTGCCGCAGGGAGCCAGGGGTACAGCGAAACCAGAAGCAGCAGCGCTATTCGCATAAATCCTTCGCTGGCGAACGCGGGCTGGCCGGCAGCCCGCACCTGGGCCTCAGGCGCCGGTCTTGGCTTCCTTGTTCTGCTCGATCCACAGCAAGGCAGCATCCAGATCAGCCAGATCAGCTGCATTGAAGCCGGGCATCTTGCCACCGTTGGCGGCCTTACTGCGTTCCATTTCACCGTGGGCCTGGGTATGGACCCAGTTCAGGCCGCGGCGAACTTTCGCGGTAAATTTCTGCTGCTTGTCTTCGGTCATGATCGTCCTCGCTGGCTTTGGTCTCTTGATGGTGTGAGTCACTCCCGGGCCGGTTATGAAGCCAGGCGGGAGATAGGGCGGATCGCCTCGACCAACGATCCGTCCCGAATAGCTCAATGAGCATGCCCCGGGTTCTGAACGTCGAGGTCATCGACAGGCAAGCGCGGACTAACGGAAGCGCCACCTGTCTGCAATCAAGCGGAGCGAAGACTACGCTGGAACGCACTCGCTCGGCAACATCTTCTTGATTTGGGTGCAGCGGCCTGCGCTTGCAAAGCGGCGCTGCGATCCCAATAGTGTCAGCGATTGGATCCCCGCTGAGGGAACTTTGTGCCGGACGCGCCCACGGAAATCTACCAGTCAGCAGAGCGTGCGGACTGCGATGAACGCTCACTGGTGCTGGCCGCCGCCGGCATCGCCTGCAGCATTGGCTTCGATGGGACAAAATTTCTGCTGGGCGTGGAGCCGGCCGACGTGCCCGGCGCAGTGGCGCAGCTGCACGCATACGCCATGGAGCGGCGCGCCGCTTCCATTGCAGCAGCGCCGCTGCCGGCGCGCTTACACCGCGGTGCTTGGCTGGGCTGCGTGGTCTACGTTGTTGCCCTGTTCGGCATCGCGCTGGCCGTGTCGAACGGCATCTGGCGCATCGATGCCTTCGAGCGCGGGGAACTCAACGCGGCGCTGGTGCAAAGCGGTGAGTGGTGGCGCGCCTGGACTGCACTCACCCTGCATCGGGACGGCGCGCATCTGCTGGCCAACCTGGGCGCGGGTGGCTGGTTCGGTTACCTTGCTGCGCGGCAACTGGGCGCCGGCATGGCCTGGTTGCTGATCGTGATGGGTGCCGCAGCGACCAATCTGTTCAACGCTCATTTTGGCCCGCCTGAGTATCGGTCGGTGGGCGCATCGACTGCGGTATTCACGGCACTCGGTCTGATGGCCGCGCATTCATGGCGCAGCCGCTACCATCTGCGGCAGCGCTGGGCGTTGCGCTGGGCGCCACTGATAGCCGGAGTGGTGTTGCTGGGCTGGTTCGGCTCAGCGGGCGAGGGTACGGATCTCATCGCGCATGCCTTGGGCTTTGTCGGCGGCTGCCTGCTGGGCGCCAGCGTCGCCACGCGCA
>JAYTUZ010000195.1:0-3269 GCA_043744295.1 Gammaproteobacteria bacterium
GTGCTGCGGTTTCTCGCCAAGAAAATGCGCATTGGTATCCGGGAACACAAAGACACCATGGTCGCGATCGATGGTACCGAGTTTGCCGCGCACATAGCGCGGTTCGCGCGTGTGGCCAGGTGGATTTGCATTGATCGCCCGCACCCGTTGGCCGGTTCGAAACTTGCCGGGCACTGGCACATCCCGGCTGGTCGGGACGCCGGTAATGACCAGCTGCGCCGCCTTTTCCCGGGTAAGCGCCGGTAGCGCCACGGATGAGCCGGGAGCCGGAACACCTGCTTCGATTTCAGCCGACGTGACCAAGCCCCGTTTCTGAAGTAACAGCAGAAATGCGGTGAATTGCCGCTCGTAGTAGCTCATGCGGAGGTAGTCGGCGGGGTGCACAAGCTCAACTTCATGCCGAGAAACATCAATATTCCATTTGCGCCAGGCGCCCATCGCACGGCGGAGTCCGAAAACGCGACCCTCCCACAGATGGTGGAAGACGGGCTCGCCCTGCTCCGGTTCGATGGCGCCCATGCCATGCATGCCTCCCATGTCATGAATTCCATTCATGCGAGAGATGACTCGCTCGTGGCACTGACCTTGGCGACGCCCACCATTGAATCCCGCGTTACCAGCAGCGCGAGCTGCGCTTCGCTCAGGGTCCCGGCATTGGCTGGCCGCTCCGGGAGCACCAGGTAGCGCAATTCCGCCGTGCTATCCCAGACCCGCACCTCGACATCGTCCCCCAGGCTCAGGCCAAACTCGCGCAATACGCCACGCGGATCAATCACCGTGCGCGAGCGATAGGGCGCGGACTTGTACCAGACCGGCGGCAAGCCGAGCACCGGCCATGGATAGCAGGAGCACAGCGTGCAGACCACGACGTTGTGTACCGTGGCTGTGTTTTCAACCACCACCATGTGCTCGCCCTGCATTCCGCCGTATCCCAGCTCGGCGATGGCGGCGTCCGCATCGGCAAGCAGCCGGCGCCGGTAATCGGAATCAGTCCAAGCGCGCGCCACCACCCGGGCGCCGTTGCGCGGGCCGACCTTGTGTTCGTAGGTATCAATCAGCTCATCAAGTGCCGCGCGGTCGACCAGGCCTTTCGCCACCAGCAGTGATTCGAGCGCCCTGACGCGCAGTGCCGGGTCGGAAGGAACGGCCTGGTGATCGTGGATCGTACTCATTGGTTCGATTATCCTGCGTTCCCGAACGTTCCCCAGCCATCGCAACGCCCACCGTGGGCTGCCACCAGCGCAGTCAACTCCGTCTGCACAGCCACCACCCCATCATAAGTCGCCAGCATCGACCTGGCGCAGTACACACTCCACGAGCCCCGGCCCTCATTGTCTGAAATGGAAGGATCAAACCCCTGAGCCTCGACGAGCTCGGCGATGTTGCGCGCACTGCGCTCGTCTGCGGCTTCGATCGAGAACTCAATGACCATCGGACTCGACATATCCGCGCCCGCGGCTGCCACTTTTCGCAGCTCAGCACCGTCGGTATCGTCGGGATAATCCATGGTCATTTCATCCCCCTCCGCCAATCACCACCTCAAGCCGATCTCTGGTATGCGGCGGCCATCATAGCCGGCAACGATGACGAGATCGATTAAGGTGCCTGACGACTTCACACTCCAGCTCGATTGACTCCCGCTTATACTGCTTATCCGGCCACCGCATCAACGTGTTGCGAAGCCGTGCGGTTTCCGGGTAAGGAGATACTGATGAACAAGACGGCCCTGCTTGCCAGATCGGCACGAATCGGCACGCTATTGATGATCGCGATGCTCGGTGCAGCGGCCGCCGCGGAGCCGGACAGCGCGCCGCCGAGCACCGTGGCACCGTTCGCCGCCCTGCGCGGCGACCGCGCCAGCGGCTGGCTGGCCCAGACCCGCTCCGAAGTACTGGCGCGGCATGGCGTCGTAGCCACGAGTCAGCCGCTGGCCGCGCAAGCGGGACTGCAGATCCTGCGCCAGGGCGGCAATGCCTTTGACGCGGCCGTCGCCACGGCCGCCGCCCTGAATGTGGTGGAGCCGGGCAGCGCCGGCATCGGTGGCGATGTATTCGTGATCGCCTGGCTCGCGAAGGAAAAGCGCCTGGTGGCCTTGAATGGCAGTGGACGTGCGCCCGCGGGCGCCACCGTGGCACATCTGGCGGAGCGCGGCTACAAAGACAAGGTCCCCGTGCACGGCATCGATTCTGTAACAGCGCCGGGCGCGGTGGATGCCTGGGATGTGCTGCTGAAGCGCGCGGGCACGCTGACATTCAAACAGTTGCTCGAACCGGCGGCGCGGATTGCTGAACAGGGATTCGCGGTCACGGAGCGCATCCAGGACGATTGGATCTACGGCGCCGAGGTGCTCGCCTCGGATCCCGACTCGGTGAAGACCTACCTGGTGGACGGCAAACCTCCCAGCCCCTACAGCGTGTTTCGCAACCCGGATCTCGCGCACGCCTTGCGCGTGCTGCAGGCCGGCGGCCGCGATGCCTACTACAAGGGTGAGATCGCGACGGCCATTCTCGCCAAATCGCGCGCGCTCGGCGGCACGATGACGGCGGCCGATCTCGCCGCCACCCACGCCACCTGGGAGACGCCGCTGACGACCAATTATCACGGCTATGACGTCTATGAATTTCCGCCCAATACACAGGGCTTCGCCGTGCTGGAAATGCTCAACATCCTCGAAGTGTGCGCACCGCGGCTGGGCGTGAACCTGGCAACGCTCGGGCCGAGCGCTCCTGACTACTGGCATTTGTTGATCGAGGCCAAGAAGATCGCCTACGCGGATCTGTATGCCTACAACGGCGATCCCGGATTCGTGAAGATTCCGGTGGCGCGGCTGATATCCAAGCCCTATGCGCGGGAGCAATGCCAGCACATCGACATGCACAAGAGCGCTACGCCGGACGCTCATGGCGATCCGGTTGGCGGCACTGTCTATGTGGCCGTGGCCGATCGCTGGGGCAACATGGTGTCCTACATATATAGTGTCTACGACACGTTCGGTTCGGGCATCACCGTGCCTGGCTACGGTTTCGTGCTGAACGACCGCGGCGCACTGTTCTCATTGCGCCCCGACAGTCCCAACGTCATTGCGCCTGGCAAGCGGCCATTCCATACCCTGCTGCCCGGATTCGTGATGAAGGACGGGCAGCCGCTGACAGCCTTCGGATTGATGGGCGGCAGCCAGCAGGCGCAGGGTCACGCGCAGGTGCTCATCGACATGATCGATCTGGGCGCCAACCCGCAGGCCGCCAGCGACGCCGCGCGCTTCTCCCATG
>JAYTUZ010000196.1:0-3246 GCA_043744295.1 Gammaproteobacteria bacterium
ATGTGCAGGCCGTTGGGCCGCGTCCACTCGCTCATCACGCTGCCAATGGGGTCAGCCAGCTTCGCTATGTCATCAACGCCGTTCGCCATGGCGGCAACGCGCGCACTATCGAGCCGGAGGCGGTCAAGCATGGCGGCGCCCAGGCCATCGCCATGCGCCGCCTGCATATCCTGCTCATTGGCGCTGAGTATCTGCGCACTGTGCGCTCGCAAGGCCGCGGCGGCAGTTGTCAGGGCGCGATTCTTGGTGGCCGCGTCGGCGAGGGCCAGCGGCGCGGCAGCCGCCACCGCGGCCTGGCCCAGCTTGTGCATCAGCGCGTGAATCTCGGCATGGGTGCCGGCGGCTGCGCTGGCGGTCATGTGGCAGGCTCCTGACGCATCATCACCAGATCATCGCGATGAATGAGTTCTTCACGACCGCGAAAGCCCAGCAATATTTCGATATCGGCGCTGCGCTTGCCAAGGATGCGCGCCGTATCGGTGTCCGAGTAGGCGACCAGACCGCGCGCCACCTCGACGCCGTCGTCCGCCAGCACGCTCACGGTGTCGCCCGATTCAAAGCGCCCGCTCGCCCTGCTCACGCCAGCAGGCAACAGACTCTTGCCCGCCCGCAGGGCACGCAACGCGCCCGCATCGATATGGATGGCGCCGGCCGGGCGCAGGGTGCCGGCAATCCACTGCTTGCGAGACGCCACCGGCGAAGCCGCTGGTACGAACCAGGTGCAGCGTGCGCCGCTTTCGATGCGCTTGAGCGGATGGCGACGCGCACCAGCGGCGATGCACATGTGGCAGCCGGCGCCCACGGCAATGCGCGCAGCCGCAATCTTGGTCGCCATGCCGCCCGAGCCGACCGCGGAGGCTGAAGTTCCGGCCATGGCTTCGATCTGCGGTGTAATCTGCCGCACGGTGCCAATGAACTTCGCTGCGGGATCGAGGTTCGGATCGGCGCTGTAGAGCCCGTCGACATCGGAGAGCAGCACCAGGCAATCGGCGCTGATCATCTGGGCGACGCGCGCCGCGAGCCGATCATTGTCGCCATAGCGGATCTCAGCGGTCGCAACCGTGTCGTTTTCATTGATCACCGGGATCGCCCCCAGCCGCAGCAGCGCTGCGAGCGTGGCGCGCGCGTTCAGGTAGCGCGTGCGCTGCTCACTGTCTTCGAGGGTAAGCAGCACCTGTGCCACCGTGACCTCATGCGCCTCGAGCAGTTCCTTGTAGGCATGCGCGAGGCGAATCTGCCCGACTGCAGCGGCCGCCTGACTCTCCTCCAGGCGCAGCGTGCCGGGCGGCAGCCCCAGGTGGCGGCGTCCCAGCGCGATCGCGCCCGAGGACACCAGTATCAGCTGCGCCCCGCCCCGGCGCAGACGCATCAGGTCTTCGATCAGCGTTTCCAGCCAGGCGCGATTGAGCCGGCCAGTGCGCGCATCGACCAGCAGAGCCGAACCGACCTTGACGACCACGCGCCGCGCCGTCGCCAGCGGACCGGGTGCGTCGGCTGGCTTGCTGGTTGTCTTGCGGGTGATCATTTAAGGTAGTGGTTTGTACGTACTGTTGCGGCCGGATCATAAGTGTACCTACGAAGCCACTCGAGCGGCAGCAATGGTTACAATGCGCGGGCGCGTGACTGCAACCCGCGCTTTTTTGTGTAGTGGAGGCGGATGATGTCCCAGGGAATCCAGACGGCCGCGGCCCCAGCGAACTATAACGACCGGGTAGTCCGGCAGTTCGCCCTGATGACGATCGTCTGGGGCATTGTCGGCATGAGCGTCGGCGCGCTGCTGGCCGCGCAGCTGATCTGGCCGGCCCTGAACTTCGATATTCCGTGGCTGAGCTACGGCCGGCTGCGCCCCCTGCACACCAACGCCGTGATCTTTGCCTTCGGCGGCTCGGCGCTGTTCGCAACTTCCTACTACATCGTGCAGCGCACCTGCCACACGCGGCTGTTCCTGCCTAAACTGGCGGAGTTCACCTTCTGGGGCTGGCAGCTCATCATCGTGCTGGCAGCCATCACCCTGCCGCTGGGGATCACCAGCGGCAAGGAATACGCTGAGCTCGAATGGCCGATCGATATCCTGATCGCCATCGTCTGGGTCAGCTACGCCGTGGTCTTCCTCGGCACACTGGCCATACGGCGCGTCAAACATATCTATGTCGCCAACTGGTTCTTCGCTGCCTTCATCATCACCGTGGCGGTGCTGCACATCGTCAACAGCGCCGAAATCCCGGTCTCGATGACCAAGTCCTACCCGGTCTATGCCGGCACCGTCGATGCCATGGTGCAATGGTGGTACGGCCACAACGCGGTGGGCTTCTTCCTCACCGCTGGCTTCCTGGGCATGATGTATTACTTCGTGCCTAAACAGGTCGGCCGGCCGGTGTATTCCTACCGCCTCTCGGTGGTGCACTTCTGGTCGCTGATTTCCATATATATGTGGGCCGGCCCGCACCACCTGCACTACACCACCCGGCCCGACTGGGCGCAGTCGCTCGGCATGGTCTTCTCGCTGATGCTGCTCGCGCCCTCCTGGGGCGGCATGATCAACGGCATCATGACCCTCTCGGGCGCCTGGCATAAGCTGCGCACCGATCCGATCCTGAAGTTCATGATCGTCTCGCTGTCGTTCTACGGCATGTCGACCTTCGAAGGGCCGATGATGTCGATCAAGACCGTCAACGCGCTCTCGCATTACACCGACTGGACCATCGGCCACGTGCACTCAGGCGCGCTCGGCTGGGTGGCCATGGTGTCGGTCGGCTGCCTGTACGCATTGATCCCGCGCCTCTATGGCCGCACCACCATGTGGAGCATACGGCTCATCGACTGGCACTTCTGGACCACGACGATCGGTATCGTGCTGTACATCGCCGCGATGTGGATCGCCGGCGTGATGCAGGGCCTGATGTGGCGCGCCACCAATGCGGACGGCACGCTCACCTATACCTTCGTGGAAGCGCTGCAGGCGACGCATCCGTTCTACATCGTGCGCCTGATTGGCGGACTGATGGTGCTGAGCGGCATGTTCCTGATGGCCTACAACGTCCGTCGCACGCTGGCTGAGCGCGCCACCAACATCGACACACGGGTCATGGCGCCGGCCTGACAGCGGCCAGCCAGGGAGTAGCAACTGTCATGAAGCACGACCTCATAGAAAAGCGCACCGGCTTGCTGGCGGTGCTGATCGCGCTGGTGATCAGCGTCGGCGGACTGGTGGAGATCGTCCCCCTGTATCTGTCCGGGCAGGTGACC
>JAYTUZ010000197.1:0-11008 GCA_043744295.1 Gammaproteobacteria bacterium
GAACAATGCGCCGAAAGCGTGCGTCCGCCGCGCCAGCTGCTGGACGAATCGGGCGTCTCCGCGGTCGCCACTGCCGCTTACAACTTCCGCGCCGGGCGCGGCTGCATGCACTGTCGTGGCAGCGGCTATCGCGGTCGCAAGGCAATCGGCGAGCTGCTCGTGCTGAACGATGAAATCCGCGAAGCCTTCATTGCGCGCGTGCCGGTGCGCCAATTGAAAGAACTGGCGGTCACCGCAGGCGTGCGCTTCATTCGCGACGCCGCCCTGGACCTGGTGCGGAACGGCGAAACGACTCTCGAGGAGGTCAATCGTGTCACCACTATGGCGTGATGAAATCGGCATCTATCTCGCCCCGCACAAGCTGTCGCTGACGCGGCTCGCGCGCGGCGTGCGCCCGCAACAGGTCGCGCAGGGCGGTTGGCTCAATGACGTGGCAGGGGACAGTCACTGGACGGCGGTGCTGGCGGCACTGGATGCCCAGCTCTCACAGCCCGAGTGGCAGAAAGCGGCGGTACGCGTGGTGATCGCCGATCATTGGGTGCGCTATGCCACGGTGCCCTATGCCGCGGCATTGAGCGGCGCGGCCGAGCGCCTCACCCACGCGCGTCACGTGCTCACTGGCATTTATGGTGAGATCGTCAGTGAGTGGACCGTTACGCTCAGTGACAGCCGTCCGGGAGCCGCCCAGGTGGCCTGTGCCGTGCCGGCCGCGCTCATCGAAGAACTGCAGCTCGTCCTCTCGCGCCATCAGTTGCCGCTCAAATCACTGCAACCGCAGCTGATCTCCGCCTACAACCATTGGCGTGCCAGCCTGCCCGATGGCGGCGCCTGGTTCGTGTCGATCGAGCAGGGCACGCTGGCCGCGGCGCGTCTGGTGCCCGGCGGCTGGGATCGCGTGCACAGCGTGCGCATCGGCGCTGACTGGGCGGTTGAACTGCGGCGGCTCCAGACCTTTGGACGGCTGGCGAACAATTCCGCGCAGGAGGGCAGGGTGTATGTCGATGCGCCGGTCGGCCTGCGCATTGCGGCCGGCCCGAGCGGCGCCGAACTTATCTGGCTGGAGGAAGAGCGGGCTGGCGATTCGACCGCCGGCAAGCTGGAATTCCTGCGCAGGCACCAGGCATGAGCGCGCCGCGACTCGAACTTGATTTTGCCGGCAACCGCGCCCACGGCGGCACGCTCGGCATTGCCCTGGCAGCCGTGGGCGCCATCGCTCTGGCGCTGGTGATGCTGCAGCTGCATGCGCTCAGCACGCAGCGCGCCGGGCTGGAGCTGCGCAGCGCGGCCCTGCAACGGGCGGCGCGTAGCGGCGCTGCACTCGATACGGTCGCGGGTCTGGGCGCACAGTACGCCGAGAAGACCGTGCGTGAGCTGGGCACGCCCTGGTCGCAGCTGTTGGCCGAACTCGAGCATGCCAGCGGCGATTCCAGCGACGACGTGGCGGTGCTGTCGATCGAACCCGATCACGCCAAGCACCGGGTGCGCGTAACGGCCGAGGCGCGCACGCTCGAGCTCGCGCTCGCCTATGTGCAGCGCCTGCGCAAGACGCAGGTGCTGCATTATCCGATGCTCGACAGTCACGAGATCAGGAGCGACGACAAAGATCATCCGGTGCGCTTCCAGTTGTCAGCCGACTGGAGCGATGCGTCGTGAACGAGCCGTATCTCAAGCTGGTGCCGGCAGCGACGCCCGTGGCGACGCCCGTAGCGACCCAGGATGATGCGCCCGACGAAGCGCAACTCGCGCCGCTCGCCATCGTCACGCCCGCCAGCGCTGCGCACGCTGGCCTGGTACGTCCCACTGCGGCCACGACGCTCGCGCGCCTGCAGACATTCGCCAATCGCGCGGTGGCGGAGTCCGCCTATCGCCTGCGCCGCGTTGGCGCCACCGGCCTTTCCGGAATAGCACTGGTGGTTGCGGCGCTGGTGCTGTTCGTCGCCAACAACCTGCCGCAGGGCACGGCGGTCGCAGCGCTCAAAGCACAGATCCTGCACCTCGCGCCGCTCGGTCACGCGCCGGTTGCCGCAACACCCGGCGGCATGGTGCTGGCGGCGCTGCCGCAACGCGACGATGCGCCGACCGTAGTGGGCAAGGTTTTCGCGCAGGCCGCGGCCGCCGGCGTGGAGCTTGCTCGCGGGCAGTATGAATTCGTGCCGTCCCGCGATGGCGTCGCGGCGCGCTACCGCATGACCTTCCCGGTGCGCACCACCTACCCAAAGCTGCGCGATTTCATGGATCGCACCCTCATCGCCCTGCCGGCGGTGGCGGTCGAAGGCCTGCGTATCGAGCGCAAGAACGTGGGCGACGAGCAGGTCGATGCGGAGCTCAAGCTGTCCGCTTACGTGCGGAGTGAGCCCTGATGGTGTTCACCACGCGCCTGAAGGTGCTCGCCGCGCTGGCTGTCGCGATCGGCGTGTACATACTGGCTTCCGCGCCCGACAGCCCGACTGCCACCAGCAGCGCAGTATCGAAGCCAGGCCGCGGACCGGTCGGCAGTCCCAGCAGTCTTGCGTCCGGCGGCGCCGTGCGGCGTAACGTCTCGAGCACCAGCGGTCCGGATGCCAGCAGCCTGCTGGCGCGCCTCTCGCGCCGCGTGAGCGATGGCAAGGCCGCACCGGCGCTGTTTCATACGCAATCGTGGTATGTGGCGCCGCCGCCGCCGCCGCCGGCGCCTTATGTCGAGCCGCCACCGCCACCCGCGCCGACAGCACCGCCGCTGCCCTTTAATGTGATGGGCAGCTACGCCCGTCCTGGCGATGTCACCGTATACTTCCTGACGCGTGGCGATCGCGTCTTCGATGTGCGCATTGGCGACACCATTGACCATATTTACAGCGTGGACAGCGCGGCCAATGGCCAGTTGATGCTCACCTACTTACCGTTGAAGATTCAGCAGGCGTTGGCTCTGGGAGGCTCGCAGTGAACCGGATTATTGGCAGGCTGATGATTGCGCTGGCCAGCGCCGTGCTGGTGGCTTCGTGCGCAAGCTCGCGCCTGCATCAACAGGGGCTCGAAGAATTCGAGCAGGGACGCTATGAGGTGGCCCTGCAGAAGCTCGATCAGGCGGTGAGCACTGATCCGGCCAACCTCAGCTACAAGCTTGATCTCAAGAGCCGCCACGACCAGGCGGTACAAAAGCTGATCGCCGAGGGCGATCGCGCCCGTGCTGGCGGCCAGACCGAGGTTGCCGATGCGACCTATAAGCGGGTGCTGGCGATCGAGAGCGGCAATGATCGTGCCCGGCGCGGCCTGGAAGGTGTCGAGGCCGACCGGCGCCATGCGCAGCTGGTGGCGCAGGCGCAGCAGGATCTGAAAAATGGCGACTACGACCAGGCCGATGCCCGCCTGCGCAGCGTGCTCGCCGAGGATCCGGGCTACGTCGCAGCGACTGCACTGCGCGCCAGGATCGACTCGGCCCGCGGACCCGTGACCGTGACGCCGCATCTGCGCACCCGTGACAACCGTCCGGTGACGCTGCAGTTTCGCGATGCGGGCACCAAGATGGTATTTGAAGTGCTCTCGCGCCAGACCGGCATCAACTTCATCTTCGACAAGGATGTCAGGAGCGATGGCAAGACCACCATCTATGTGCAGGATGTGCCGATCGAGCAGGCCATCGACCTGGTGATCGGCCAGAACCAGCTGGCGCGCCAGGTTCTCTCCGACAACATGGTGCTCATCTACCCGAATACCGCCGCCAAGCAGAAGGACTACCAGGACCAGATCGTCAAGACCTTCTATCTGAACACCGCAGCGCCCAAGGATGTCGAGAGCCTGATCAAGACCGTGCTCGACGCCAAGACGCTGGTCGTCAACGAGCGCGCCAATGCCGTCATCATGCGTGACACGCCCGAGAATGTGCGCATGGCCGAAAAGCTGGTGGCTTCGGTCGATATCGCCGAAGCGGAAGTCATGATGGAAGTGGAAGTGCTCGAGATCACGCGCAGCCGCCTGCAGCAGCTGGGCATTTCCTATCCAACGTCGGCGAAGCTGAGTACTCCTTCGAAACTGGTAGTCAATGACCTTAAGAACCAGGATGGCAGTACGATTTCGGTGTCCTCGTTGTCGGTGACGCTCGATGCCCTCAAGACCACCGGCACTTCCAACGTGCTGGCCAGCCCGCGCATCCGGGCCCGCAACAAGGAAAAAGCCAAGGTGCTGATCGGCAGCCGCGTGCCGGTGATCACCACCGCGGCCAGTGCCTCGGGAAACGGCGGCGTGGTCAGCAATACCCAGGTTCAGTACCTGGATGTGGGCCTGACGCTCGATGTCGAGCCGACGATCTATGCCGACAACGACGTGGCCATCAAGGTGAACCTCGAGGTCAGCTCGATCACCAACCGCGTTACCGTGGGCGACACGATCGCCTACGAGATCGGTACCCGCAACGTGACCACACTGCTGCAGCTCAAGGACGGCGAGACGCAGATCCTGGCTGGCCTGATCAAGGACAGCGATACGCGCAGTGCCTCGAAGATTCCGGGACTCGGCGATATCCCGGTGGTTGGCCGCCTGTTCAGCGATCACAACACCAGCCGCGACAAGACCGAGGTGGTGTTGTCGATCACGCCGCGCATTATCCGCGCCAAGCCGCGGCCCTCGAGTGACACCACGGAATTCTGGTTTGGCACCGAATCGCGCAGTGGCCTCTCGCCGCTGGGTTCGGCTGCCGGCTCGATGCCCCGCACTTCCGGCGCCGCTGCCATGAGCCCGGGAGCCATGGCCGCCGGGTCGGCGATGTCGGGCACTCCGATCGAGCGCGCACCGATGGATGTCAGCACGCAGGACTCTTCGACAACCGTGGTTGGCAGCCCCGTTGGCGGCGGCAGCGCTGCGGCAGTCACGCCTTCGCCGCGCATCGCGGCACTGCAGGGCATTACCGAGGTGCCTTCGGGTCGGCCGACCGAGAGCGACGGCCCGGTACCCCATGCAACCGCCACCCTGGCGGGCCCGGCAGAGGTCAAGGTGGGCGATGAATTCACGGTGACGCTGCAGCTGCAGACTGATCAGAACATAGCCAAGGTACGCTCGCAGGTGCGCTTCGATGGCGCGGCCTTCCAGCTGCTCAGCGGCGATCCCGGCGGCATGGTGCCCGGCTCCATCAGTGCCAAGGTGAGCGGTCGTTCAGGCGGCGCGCAACTGGACGTGACGGCGCCGTCGGATGCGCCCATTTCAGGCTCTGGCGAGCTGATGGTGCTCAAGTTCAAGGCGTTGCAGGCGCGTCCGCAGACGGCCTTCGCCGCGCAGGTCACGCTCATGGGTGGGAGCGGCGCCATCATGGCATCGAGCACGCCGACGCCTTTGACGGTGTCCGTGACCAACTGAAGATTACGCGGCCGTCCGTGCCCAGCCGCCGTCCACATACCGGTTTTACGCTGATCGAGCTGGTGATCACGGTGGCCATCGTGGGCCTGCTGGCCAGCGCGGCGCTGCCGCTGGCCAGCATGGCCATCCAGCGCGCCAAGGAAAGTGAACTGCGCGCGGCACTGCGCGACATCCGCGGCGCGATCGATGCCTACAAGGATGCCGCGGACCAGGGCCGCGTGATGGTCGATGCCGACAAGAGCGGGTACCCAACCGATCTCAGGCAGCTCTACCAGGGCGTCGAGGACGCCACCAACCCGGAGAAGGCCAGGATCTATTTCATGCGCCGCCTGCCGCGCGACCCGTTCTTCCCCGATGGCGCGGCCGCTCCCGAGGACACCTGGGGTCTGCGCAGCTATGCCAGCCCGCCCGAGGACCCGCAGCCGGGCGAGGACGTGTTCGATATCCATTCGCTGAGCACCAGCAAGGGGCTGAACGGAGTGCCTTATCATGATTGGTAGGGTCAAGACCGGCAGACGGCGCTCACCGGGCTTCACGCTGATCGAGCTGCTGGTAGTCATGAGCATCATCGCCGTGCTGCTCACCATCGCGGTGCCGCGCTATTTCCGCACCCTCGAGCGCTCGCGCGAGGCGGTGCTGCGCCAGGACCTCAGCGTCATGCGCGAGGCGATCGACAAGCATTTCGGCGACTACGGCCAGTACCCCGATTCGCTGCTCGCCCTGGTCGAGCGTCACTATATCCGCGCGGTGCCGGTCGACCCTTTTACCAAATCGGCCGACACCTGGCAGATGGTGGTCTCCGAAGATGCCGATCATCCGGGCATCCGCGACCTGCATAGCGCTGCCGAGGGCAATGCCAGCGATGGCTCGTCATTCAAGGATTGGTAGAGCGATGAACCGGGCGCAACGGCCGCGCCGTGCAGCGGCGCGCAGCGCCGGCTTCACCTATCTTGGCCTGCTGTACGCGATTGCAATTCTCGGCATCACACTCGCCACGGTCGGCGTGGTGTGGAGCACGCAGATCCGGCGCGAGAAGGAAGCGCAGCTGTTGTTCGCCGGCGACCAGATTCGCGTGGCGATCGGCCGCTATCGCGCCAGCGGCGGGCAGTACCCGCAGGCGCTGACCGAGCTGCTGGATGACAAGCGCTCGCCGGTGCCGCGCCGGTTTCTGCGCCGGATTTTCCTCGACCCAATGACCAACAGCGCCGACTGGGAACTCATACTCGCGCCGGAAGGCGGTATCATGGGGGTAGTGAGCCGCTCGCCGGGCAAGCCGATCAAGGTGGCCGGTTTTTCCGCGGTCGATGCATCATTTGAAAAGGCGGAATGCTATTGCGACTGGAAATTCGTCTACACGCCGCGAGCCAGCCGGCACCGGCGGGGGCGACAGCCCGCCATCCGCCCCTCGGTCACCCCAAGTCCTGTTCTCAACCCAAGGGAATCCCCATGAATCGTTACAACAGCCATTGGCCGCGACGCGCACTCGCGCTCGCTACGCTTGCCGTCATGACAGCGGTGAGCCAGGCGCAGACTCCGCCTGCAGGTGCGCCCGCGAGTACCGCGCCGAGCACGCCCCAGAGCAGTGTGCCGGCCGCCGTCCCGATTGAAGACTCGAGCTACAGCGTTGGCCTGGTCTTCGGCAATCAGCTACGTGGCGCGGGGCTGGCACAGGCTTTGTCGGTCGATGCCGTCGTGCGCGGCCTGAAGGAGGGCCTGGCAGGCAAGAGCCTGGGTCCTGACGACAAGGAACACGCCATGCAGCTGGTGCGCTCCGGGCGCGATGTCCTGGCGGAGCGCAATCACGCCGCGGCACGCGATTACCTTGCACAGAACGGCAAGGGGCCCGGCGTCACGACGACCGACTCGGGCCTGCAGTACCAGGTGATCGACGCGGGCGAGACCAAGAGCGCCGCGCCGCTGCCTGGCGATCGGGTCACGGTGCATTACCGCGGCCGGCTGATCGACGGCACGGAATTCGACAGCTCCGATGCCCATGCCCAGGCGGCCACCTTCAACGTGAATTCGGTCATCAAGGGATGGCGCGAGGCGCTGCTGCTGATGAAGCCCAAGGCGAAGTGGCGACTGTTCATTCCGCCGGAGCTTGCTTACGACCTGAATTCGCCGCCGGCCATCCCGCCAGGCTCGGCGCTGATATTCGACGTCGAGTTGCTCAAGATCGAGCCGGCGCCGGTCATGGCTCCCCAGGCTCCAAATGCGCCAAAGGTGCAGCCAAAGGTACAGAAGAGCGCCAAGCCACCGGTCGCGAAGCCACCCGCAAAGTGAAGCGCTGGCCGATGGCGTTGGCAGTCTGAAATTGGACTGCATAGGGTTTGACGGTATTGCCAGTCCCCGCGCACACTGGTATCCAAGATAGGAGGTAAAGATCCTATGAAGACCCCGTTGCCGCGTAAGTCCGCATGGCTGGGCGCTGTTATCGCCGCCTTTGCAGCGCTCGCGGTCTGGGCCGACGGCGAACTCGACCTCACATTTGCCCCGCCTTCGGGCGTGGCGACGATTGCTTTTCCTAACGCCCCGCGCGCTTACCTGCACGCCGTGCAGCCCCTGGCCAACGGCACAATCGCGGCCGCCGGATTTGCCGAGCCGAATGGCCTGCCAACCGCTTCGACGCCGGCCCCCGATATTCTCATCGCCAGGCTCTCGTCCACGGGCGCGCTGATAGGGAGTGCGCTGACCATCAGCCAGGCGGTCAACAAGGCCGTCATCAACGGTCCCGCCGGCGTGGTTATCGCTGCGCGGACCGGCGATGTATTCATCGTTGGCAGCAACGTCGGCAGCAATGGCTGGCTCAATGCCACGGTGTATTGGCTGGACCCGACCGGCAGGGTGCTCGCTTCCTACACCCGGCCCGCCACTGGCCCCCTTGACCAGTCCGCCTGCCTGGGACTGCACCCAATTTTCGACGGCCAGGGACGCCTGGTGGCCGCTTGCCTCTACGGGAACACGAACGGGACGCTGCAGCTGGCGGCACTGCGCCTGAGCCCGCGAACCACGAACTACTTCGGGACTACGACCCACAAACTGGTTGCGGACCCGGTCTTCGGCCCCAACGGTTTTTCGAGCTTCGCGGCCTTTCCCGCCGGCTACGACTTTGCCGGAGGCACGGCGATCACGCAGGATGCAAACTCCGGTGCTTATTACCTCGGTGGCTTCGCCTGCACGGGCAACTGCCTGACCGCAACCAGCAATCAGCCGGTGGCGCAGTTCGTGGTCCGCCTGAATGGCGCCGACGGCACGCTGGATACGGGTTACGGCACTGCCGGCTTTGCGGTGGCGTTGACGCCCTCGGCGACCGGCGGCAATCCCGAGGGCATCACACTGGACAACACCGGCAAGGTGGTGGTCGGCGGAAACTTCTCGAGCACCGGATCGCCCAACGGCACCAGCTATGTGGCGCGACTGACCTCCGGCGGATTGCCTGACAGCGGCTTCGGAACCAACGGCGTCGTGCAGGGAGCCACGGGGAACGAAGTCATCGACGTGCGCACCGATGCCCTCAATCGGGTGTACGCGCTCGATCATGGCACGCACCTCTTCCGACTCGGCAGCGGCGGTTCGCCCGACGCAAGTTTCGTCGCCGGGGCCAACGTCCAGATGCAAAATGGCGCCGGTTCGGCCTGGCACACCATGCAGTTCGTCGACAGCAACCAGCTCAGCGTCTACCTGGCAGGCGGCGTCGGCGCGACCTGCAGCATGAGCTGCCCGACCAGCGCGGTGATTGCAAAAGTCACGCTGGTCGGCAGCGCTTCCACGACCGCGCTCGTTTCCTCCCTGAACCCCAGTAAGGACGCAACCGAAGTAACCTTTACAGCGACCGTCTCCGGCAGCAGCCCGACGGGTACCGTGACCTTCAAGGACGGCACGACGGTCTTGACCACGGTGACGCTCACGGCGGGCGATAATGGTGTAGCGACGTTCCCCATCAGCTCCCTGAGCGTCGGCTACCACAACATCACGGCAATCTATGGCGGCGATACCCGCTACGGGGCCAGTGCCTCGCCGCCGCTCGTCCAGGTCGTCAATGCCACCAATCCGGTGGCAAGTACCACGGTCCTCACGCGGACACCGGGCAGCATCAGCGTGGGCCAGTCGGTCACGCTGACCGCGACGGTGCAGGGCGCAAGCCCGTCGGGCACGGTCGATTTCATCGACGACACGACCAGCACGCTGCTGGACTCCCTGCAGTTGATTGGCGGAATCGCCACGCTGAGCACCGACGTGCTCAGCGTGGGCAGCCACGGGCTCAGCGCAAGCTACAGCGGTGATGTCAGCAACCTGAGCAGCGTTTCTGCGCCGGTCACCGTAACCGTCACCATGGCCGCGAGCGCCACGGCGCTTTCCCTGACGCCGACCACCAGTACCGACGGACAGTCGGTCACCCTGACCGCGATCGTAACCGGAGTGACTGGCTTGAATCCGACCGGCAGCGTGTCATTCACGGACGGTACGGCGGGTATCGGCACCGGCAGCTTGATGGTGAATGGCACTGCCAGCGTAAGTACCAGTGCGCTCACCGTCGGTACTCACAGCCTGACTGCCAGCTATGGCGGCGATGCCAATTACAGCCCCAGCACCTCAGCTGCAGTCACCGCAACGGTGAACGCCAAGCCGGTTACGCCCAGCGGCAGTAGCGGTGGCGGTGGCGGAGGCAGCTTCGGTCTGCTCGAGCTTTGCGCCCTGCTGTTATTGCTCGCGGTGCGCGCACTCAGGGCCAGGGCACGGCCTCAGGGCACGATCCAGTCACCAGTGGCGATAATGCGCGTGCCCTTGGCTTCGGCGAAGCGCACGACGTATCCGCCCTTGGAGGCAAAGCGCTGGCCGGGCGCGAGCGTCAGGCGCGGATAGTAGCCGGTGATGAGGCGGTGCTCGAGCATGCCTTCGATGCGCTCGACCAGGTAGTCGCGCACGAAGGTGTCGACCATGTGATTCAGGGTCTCTGACAGCAGGCCGCAAGCCAAGTAGGTGTCGGCCTGCACCTGCACATCGAGCAGCGGCACCTTGCGGATGCGAAACCACCCCAGCGGGTAGTCGACGCGCACGCGCCGCTTGTCGGGCAGGTCGAAGGGATAGGCCAGGTGCGTGACGGCGCGCCAGTGTTCGGGCAGTGGCGCGTTTTCCAGTCCGCCCATCAATCCTGACATCCACAGCCCGGTCGCCGCCGGCGGCTGGCTTTCAAGCGCGGCCAGGTCAGCGGGCCTGAGCCACAGCACCAGGTCATCGCCAGGATGGGTGTCGCGCACCGCCGCGCGCAATTCGCTCGCCGGCGCACCAGCCTTGATGACACGCTCGACGATTTCCAGTTGTGGCCGGGCGGCGCTGTGCGCGAGCTGCTTCGCGGCCGCGGCGCCGATGTCTCCGGCACGATAGACCTGCACCAGCCGCCGCACGGCTTTCTGGTCAGCGCGCTGCTCACGCTCGTGGGCGATGAGCCCGGCTTCCAGCAACACGCCTTTGGAGAAATACAGCGTATGGAAGTCGCCTTCCGCGACCACCGGCAGTTCGACGTTCGGGAATATGCAGGGCAATGCGGCGCGCTCGCAGAAGCGGTGCACCGGGGCCCAGTTCCTGCCGCCGACGCCCGAGAGCACGGCAAACACGGGCTCGGCAGCCAGCAGCTTATCGAGCTGGGCTTCCCAGCTATCGGCCGGGCCCTTGAGTTCCCACA
>JAYTUZ010000198.1:0-3211 GCA_043744295.1 Gammaproteobacteria bacterium
CGGCGGCCGTGCCGGCGTGATGATCGCCTGGCAGCAGATACTCGGCAACGAGGGCGTCGAAAACGTGCTGGCCTACGTGTTGTCGCTGTCGGGGCGTAAATTGCCGGCTGGCGATGCGGCTGCGGGCCAGGCGCTGTACGCGACCAACTGTATCGCCTGCCATGGCGCCGATGGCAAGGGCAACGTGGCAATCGGGGCTCCAGACCTGACTGACCAGACCTGGCTGTACGGTGGTTCCGTGGACGCGGTGCGCACCTCGATCGCCAAGGGCCGGCAGGGACAGATGCCCGCGCAGGGCGAGCGCCTGGGCGCCGAACGCGTGCGCCTGCTCGCGGCCTACGTGTTGTCGCTGAACGATGACCACGCCTCCCCATGAACTGACGCGCCGCGCGCGCGCCATCGGCGCCGTGGCCTGGGCTTCGTTCCTCGCGGCCAGCGTGGGCACCATGTTCTTCTTTGCGTTCGTCGCGCCGGATGATCTGCTCGGCAGCATTCCCGCGGGCGATCATCTCGACCGCATCGGCGTCTATACACTGGGATTTTTCGGCCTGTGGGCCCTGAGCGCACTGGCCAGCGCGCTCACACTCTACGTACACGGACAGTCAACACCGCGCCCGGATGGCGGAGCGCAATCGTGAGCGGCGCCAGTCCGCCAAGCGCCGCCACCAGCGGCGATTCCTACTATGAGCCGCATCACAAGGTCTATCCGCGCGAGGTGCAGGGCCGCTTTGCCCGGTTGCGCACGCTCGCCGTGTGGGTGCTGCTGGGCATCTACTATCTGCTGCCGTGGCTCGAACTGCATGGCCGGCAGGCGGTGCTGTTCGATCTGCGCGAGCGCAAGTTCTATATTCTGTCGCTGGTCATGTGGCCGCAGGATTTCATCTTCCTGACCTGGTTGCTGATCATCGCCGCCCTGACGCTGTTTTTTTTCACCGCACTGGCCGGACGCCTGTGGTGCGGCTTTGCCTGCCCACAGACCGTGTGGACCGAAGCGTATCTGTGGATGGAGCGCATCACCGAAGGCACGCGCAGCGTGCGCATGAAACTGGATGCGGCGCCATGGAGCCTGCACAAGCTGGCGCGCAAGGGCTGCAAACAATTCCTGTGGGTGGGCTTCTCGCTGTGGACCGGCTTTACCTTCGTGGGCTTCTTTTCACCGATCCGCGAACTGTTCGCCAACGCCGCAACCCTGAATCTTGGCCCGTGGGAAACCTTCTGGGCGTTTTTCTACGGCTTTGCGACCTACGGCAACGCCGGGCTGCTGCGCGAGCAGGTCTGCAAGTACATGTGTCCCTACGCGCGCTTCCAGAGCGCGATGTTCGACAAGGATACGCTCATCGTCACCTATGACGCCGGGCGCGGCGAGCCCCGCGGCGCGCGCGCGCGCGGGCGCGAGACAGTGCGCGGCAGCGGCGGCCTGGGCGACTGCATCGACTGCACCTGGTGCGTGCAGGTCTGCCCGACCGGGATCGACATCCGCAAGGGGCTGCAGTACGAGTGCATCGCCTGCGCGGCGTGCATCGATGCCTGCGACAACGTGATGGATCGCGTCGGCGCGCCACGCGGACTCATTCGCCACACCACCCAGCACGCGCTCGATCATCGCACCACGCACGTGGTGCGGCCGCGGGTGCTGGTCTACGGGGCCCTGCTCACCGCATTGGTGGCGGGTTTTATTGTGGCCCTGGCGCTGCGCACACCGCTGGGCCTGGATGTGATCCGTGATCGCAACAGCCTGTTTCGGGTACTCGATGACGGGCAGGTGGAGAACGTCTACACGCTCAAAATTCTCAACAAGACCGAGCGCGAGCGCCAGTTCGATATCAGCGTGAGTGGTGCGGGGGCGCTGGCGCTGGATCCCGCCTACCCCAGATACGAGGTCGGCCCCGGCGAGGTGTACCCTGTCGTGGTCCGGGTGCGCCGTCCGGCATTCGATCCAGCCGGCGCGGAGAGCATCCGTTTCAAGGTCGCAGCCAGCGACGATCCGCGGGTCAGCGTCACGCACGAGGCGCGCTTTCTGGCGCCCGCAGGCTAGAAAAAATTGGGCACCCGCATGGATCCAGGCACTGAAGTCCGCACCCACGCCGCCGGCCACAATCCGGTGCTGTGGATGGTGATCGCCCTGCCCGCACTGGCGGTGGTGGCGAGTTTCTGGAGCCTGGCGCTGGCCCTCAGCGGCGGCGATCGCGAACTGCCCGCGAGTTATCACTGGGAAGGCGGTGGGCTCGCGGCCGACGATGCACGCCTCGAGCGCGCCGCAGCGCTCGGGCTGCGGGCCGAGCTGCGCGTCGATGCCGCGACACAGCGCTGCAGCGTGAGCCTGCAGGGTGCGGCCCCGACAGCCCTGCGCCTGGACCTGACCCATCCCACGACCCCGGGTAGCGATAGGCATGTGCTGCTGCAGGGCTCGGGTGGCCACTACGGCGCGGCCTGCGCAGCGCTCCCGGGCGCGCACTGGTGGGTGCAACTGAGCGATGCCAGCGGCAACTGGTTACTGCGCGCGCGCACCAGCGGCGCGCTGCAGGCGCCGCTTACGCTCAAGGCCGGATTACCGTGACACAGCAGGCCGCCGCCCACCTGCACTGGCAGAGCGCACGCGGCCTCGAGCAGGCCGAGTTCTTCGCCGAGGGGATGCACTGCGCGAATTGCGCACAGTCGATCCGCACCCATGTGGGAGCACTGCCTGGCGTACAGCACGTTGAGGTCAACCTGACGACCGCACGTGTCAATGTGGCGTGGAACCCGGCTACGCAACGCTTGAGCGCACTGCTCGACGAAGTGCAGCGCCTGGGGTTCAAGCCCGTGCCGCTTACCGGCGCCGCCGCCGATACGGCGCGCAAGGCGGAACGTCGCGCCATGCTCAAGCGCATCGGCCTCAGTGGTCTCATCGCCATGCAGATGTCGATGTACACGGTGGGCCTGTACGCCGGCGCGATCAGCGGTATCGAACCCTGGCTCGCGCGCCTGCTGCGCGTCACCAGCATGTTGCTGGCGGTGCCGGTGCTGTTCTATGCCGGTTCGCCGTTTCTCAAAGGAGCCTGGCATGATCTGCGCCGGCGCAGCCTCGGCATGGACGTGCCGGTGGCCGCCGCATTGCTGCTCGCCTTTGGCGCCAGCGTCTTCAACACCTGGCGCGACAGCGGCCAGGTGTACTTCGACTCGGTGGCGATGTTCATCTTCTTCCTGCTGGTCGGCCGCTTTGTCGAAATGA
>JAYTUZ010000199.1:0-10898 GCA_043744295.1 Gammaproteobacteria bacterium
TGCTCCGACATCAGGCGCGCCGCTTCCTGGCTGAGGGCGCGGCGCAGGTTCGTGCTGCGCGGTGAGTGGCGTCTGGGCATGAGCGGGCGGCCCTAAAACAGCGGCTCGCCGCCGCCGTTGTCCGGAGTATTGGCGGCGTTACCTGCCGCCGGTAATTTGTCGGCGAAAAAATATTCATAGACAGTATTGGTATCTCCGGCCGGCGCCAGCAGGCCGCTCTGCGCATCGATGCGCGCCATGGCCAGGCCGGGCGGCACGGCACGCGGCACATCCGGCATACCGCGCAGGCCCTCGCGCATCAGCCGTACCCAGATGGGCACCGCCACGCTGCTGCCTTCCTCGCCCTCACCCAGTGGCCGCTCCTGATCGAAGCCGACCCATACCGTGGCCTCGAGGTTCTGGTTGAAGCCGTTGAACCAGGTGTTGCGCGATTCATTGGTGGTGCCGGTCTTGCCGCCAAGATCATTGCGGCCCAGCACCAGGGCGCGCCGCCCGGTGCCGCGCTTGATGACGTCGGCCATGATGTCGTCCATGAGCCAGGCGTTGGCGGCCGTGATGATGCGCGTGGCGTGTCGCGCTGCGGGCAGCATCGGCGCCAGGCGTTCGGCCAGCGGCGGCGCCATGGTCAGCCTGGGGTTGGCGGGCGTGCTGGCCGGCGTCGCGCTGACTGGCGTGGCCGCGGCAGCGCTGCCCGCAGCGGCAGGGTTCGGTTCGGGCGTGAGATCGTTGGCAGCGGTAGCGGCCGTCTCGCAGGCTGCACAGGCCACCACCGGTTCAGCGTGCCAGACCGTCTCACCCGCTGCATTTTCGATGCGCTCAATGAAATAGGGCTCCACTTTGAAGCCGCCGTTGGCAAAAGCCGAGTAGCCGGTGGCGACCTGCAGGGGCGTAGCGGTGAGTGTGCCGAGCGCAAGCGTGAGATTGTTCGGCATCGCCGCGCGATCGAAGCCAAAGCGGGCCGCATAGTCGATGACATCGGCCGCGCCCACGGCGCGCAACAGGCGTATCGAGACCAGATTGCGCGAATGCACCAGGGCTTCGCGCAGGCGCGTGGGACCGCTGAAAGTGCCACCGTCGTTCTCGGGGCGCCAGGTCTGCTCCACCCCCTGATCGGCCACCACGATGGGCGCATCCATGATGACGCTCGCGGGCGTGAATTCATGCTCGAGCGCAGCCGAATACAGGAAGGGTTTGAAGCCCGAGCCTGGCTGGCGATGCGCCTGCGTCACACGGTTATAGGCGTTGCTGAAATAATCGAAGCCGCCGATCAGCGCCGCAATGGCGCCATCCTGCGGATCGAGCGCTACCAGCGCGCCCTGGGCTTCCGGGATCTGGGCGAGCTGCGCCGCGCCCTGGCCGTTGCTGAGTACGTAGACCAGATCGCCACGCCGCACGATGTCATCGACTTTGCTGCCGCCATTGCGGCCGCGTGCCCAGGCAACGCCCTCGGCCTCGATCTGCGCGAAGCCCGTGCCGCGCACATAGACGCGCGCGGCCGTCGGCGCCACCGAGACCACCACGGCCGATTGCAGATTGCCGACCGGCGGCAAACTGGCCAGCAGGCCCTCGAGCTGGCGTGGCACGGCATCGGCGCCGATCGGCACATTGCGCAGCGCGCCGCGATAGCCGTGGCGCCGGTCATATTCGATCAGACCCAATCGCAGGGCGCGATTGGCGGCCGTCTGCAGGCGCCCGTCAATGGTGGTAATGGCGCGATACCCCTGGTTGATCGCGGCTTCGCCGAAATGCTCGATCACCTTCATGCGGGCCATTTCCGCGACATAGGGCGCCTCGACGTCGTAGTGCGGTGCGAATTCGCGGGCGTGTATTTCCTCCTCGCCGGCGCGCTTGGCGGTCGCGGCATCGATGTAGTGCAGCGCCTGCATCCGATGCAGCACGTAGCGGCGCCGTTCAGTAGCGTGCTCGGGGCTGGTCACCGGGTTGTAGCGCGAGGGCGCCTGCGGCAGTCCCGCCAGCATGGCGGCCTCGGCCACGGAAAGCTCAGAGAGCGGCTTGCCGAAATACACTTCAGCGGCGGCGGCCACCCCATAGGCGCGCTGTCCGAAGAAAATGACGTTCAGGTAGGTCTCGAGTATCTGTTGCTTGGTGAAATCACGTTCCATGCGCAGCGTGACGAACACTTCCTGGAGCTTGCGCTGGATGTGCTTGTCCTTGGTGAGGAACATATTGCGCGCGGTCTGCATGGTGATGGTGCTGCCGCCCTGGGTGAACTCCCCGCCCTTCACGTCGACCCAGAGCGAGCGCAGCATGCTGAAATAATCGACGCCGCCGTGTTCGAAAAAGCGATCATCCTCGGCCGCCAGGAACGCTTCGCGCACCAGCTGCGGAATATCCGCATAACTCACCGGCACGCGCCGCTGCTCGCCGATCTGCATGATCAGCGCACCGCTCCGGGTATAGACCCTGAGCGGCACCTGCAATGGGGTGTTGCGCATCCCTTCCGAGCTGGGGAGCGAGGGGGCGATGTACACATAACTCGCCAGCAGGGCATAGACGAGGCCGAGCAGCAGCACCAATCCGGCGGCCCCGAGGCTAATTAGTACTCGCAGCGTGCGGGACTTCACCTATTCACACTCCATGTATTGCACTGAACAATGAGCCCATGGTGAACTGCCCGGGCTGTGTAGTGCCGCGGTACCCAGCCGGGGCTCAAACGGGGACTAAATATGCCCGTAAGAGCGCCGGGGACCAAATTCGTGAGACGACTCACGTTCAATTTAACCGACGGCTGATATATATTGGCGCTATATTCGCGAAAGGTTACTGCTTTGGCGTGCATCTTACTGATAAGGAAGGAAAAACGTGTTCCTGTTCTCGCGTAAGAACCGCCAGTTGTTGGGGTTGGACATCACGACCTCCTCAATCAAGCTGATTGAGCTGGCAACTGCGGGCGGTCAATACCGCGTGGAATCGTATGCTGCAGAGCCTACGCCGCCCAATTCCATGAATGAAAAGACTTTGGTCGACCCGCAAGCGGTCGGCGAGGCGATCCGCCGTGCCGTCAAGCGTTCGGGCGCTTCGAGCAGCGAGGTGGCCATTGCGATCAGCGGCGATGCCGCCATCACCAAGGTCATTCAGATGCCGCGCGGCCTGCGCGATGCCGAGCTGGAAGCCCAGGTGGAGATGCAGGCCGATCAATACATCCCGTTTCCGATGGATGAAGTCAGTTACGACTTTGAGGTGCTGGGCCCTTCGGAAAAGGACAACGATTCCGTCGACGTGCTGCTGGTCGCCTCGCGCACCGACTACGTGGAGCAGCGTCGTGCCGCCGTGGCGGCCGCTGGGCTTACCGCACGCATCGTCGATGTCGAGGCGTTTGCACTCGAGAACGCCTGCAAGCTGATGACCCACCAGATGCCCGACGGCGGCATTGATCGCGCTATCGCGGTGGTCGATTTCGGCGCCAGCAGCACCACCTTCAGCGTGCTGCGCAATCTCAAAGTGGTGTACACGCGCGATTTCGCTTTTGGCGGGCAGCAGCTCACCGAAGAAATCATGCGCACCTACGGCCTGACCATGGAAGAGGCGGGGCGCGCCAAGAAGGAAGGCGGCCTGCCAGGCAATTACCAGGCCGAAGTGCTCGACCCGTTCATTGACGACATGACGCAGCAGGTGAGCCGCTCGCTGCAGTTCTACCTGGCCTCGGGCAGTGGGCGCGAGCAACCGGAAAAAATCCTGATCTGTGGCGGCTGTGGCAATGTGCCCGGTGTCGCCGACGTCATCCAGAGCCGGGTGGGCATCACCGCCGAGAAGGGCGATCCACTGGGCCAGATGAAACTCTCATCGCGTGCGCGCGCCCAGGCGGTGCAGCGCGATGCGACGGCGCTACTGACGGCCTGCGGCCTGGCCCTGCGGAGCTTCGACTGATATGCCACGCATAAACTTATTGCCCTGGCGCGAGCAGCAACGCAAAGAGCGCAAGCTGGCCTTCTTCGTGGCGCTCGGCGTCGCGGCGGTCGCCGCGCTGCTGGTCGCTGGCGCGGGTTACGTGATGTTCAACTCGATGATCAGCTCGCAGGAGCGTCGCAACGAGCAGTTGCGTACCGAGATCAAGGCGGTCGATCGGCAGATCGAGGAAATCAACGACCTCGAATCGCAGAAGCAGCGCTTCATTTCACGCATGCAGGTCATCGAAAAGCTGCAGCGCTCCCGTTCTGAAGAAGTGCACCTGTTCGACGAGATCGCCAAGACCATGCCTGATGGCACTTATCTCACTTCGGTGCGACAGGTCG
Source organism: Gammaproteobacteria bacterium (assembly GCA_043744295.1). Lineage (GTDB taxonomy): Bacteria > Pseudomonadota > Gammaproteobacteria > Steroidobacterales > Steroidobacteraceae > FEN-1191. The sequence continues at coordinate 4,254 of JAYTUZ010000199.1, forward strand.
GCCGCAAACTGAAATTTGAAGGCGTGGCGCAATCCTCGACCCGGGTCTCGACGCTGATGCGCAACATTTCCGCCTCGCAGTGGATGAAAGACCCTGAGCTTGAAGTGGTCGAGAGCAAGAGCGGCTCCACGGTCGGCGACAGTTTTGTGCTCGATGCCGCGCAGGTCACGACGGCCGGCGAAGACGACGAGGCGACGGGCACGCCGCGGCGCAGAGTGCGCACCGGAGGCGGCTGATGAATTTACTGGAAGAACTGCGTTCACTCGACCCGCGCAATCCGGGCCGCTGGCCGCTGGCGGTACGGGCTGGCGCGGTCGGCGTCTGTTTCGTGGTGCTGGCCGGAATCGCCACTTACACGTTCGTGTGGCAGGGCCTGAACCCGCAGCGCGAACAGCTGCAGGACCAGGAGCAGCAGCTACGCACTGAATTTCGCACCAAGCACGCCAAGGCCACCAACCTCGACGTCTACAAGCAGCAGCTGGTCGACATCGAGAAATCATTCGGCGCCATGCTGCGGCAGTTGCCCAGCAAGACCGAGGTCGACAACCTGCTGGTGGATATCTCGCAGACCGGTCTCGCCTCGGCCCTGACGCAGAAACTGTTTCAACCCGAGGGCGAAATCAAGAAGGATTTCTATGCCGAGCGGCCCATCAAGATCCGCTTCGTGGGCAGCTTTCACGAGTTTGGCCAGTTCATCAGTGGCATCGCCGCACTGCCGCGTATCGTTACCCTGCACGATGTACAGATGACCGCGGCCGACAAGAGCAATGGCTTTGATCAGCTGACGATGGAGCTGACCGCGAAAACCTATCGCTACCTTGATGACGAGGAAGTGGCCTCGGCCGAGGCTGATCGTCGCAAAGCCGAAAAGACCCAGCGACCAGGTGCCGGAACATGAATGCGAGGCAATCGGTAATGCGCACCCTGGTGCTCGCCGTAGTGAGTGGCGCGCTGCTGGCGGCCTGCTCCGGGCGTGATGCTGATCTGAATCGCTTCATTGAAGCGACCAAGAAAGAGCCGGGCGGGCGGGTCGAGCCGCTGCCCGAGGTCAAGCCCTATGACAGTTACGCCTACAGCAGTGGCGCGTTGCGCTCGCCCTTCGTGCCGGGCGGCTCGCGTGGTGCCGCTGCCGGCCCGCGCCCTGAATCACAGCGCAATCGTGAGTTCCTCGAGCAATTCTCGCTCGACACACTCAAGATGGTTGGCACGATCAATCTCAAGGGCCAGAGCTTCGGGTTGGTGCGCGTCGCCGATGGGCGGGTGCAACGCGTGCTGGTGGGCAATCGGCTCGGACAGAACGACGGCAAGATCACCGAGATCACGCCAAACAAGATCAGTTTGATCGAGCTCGTACCGGACGGCCTGGGTGGTTATATCGAACGACCCGCCGCCATGGCCGTGAACGAGTGATGGATTAGGGAGAGCATGCGAATGAAGCGACCAACCGTTCAACACCTGCGCAGCGTCATGGCGCTCGCAATCACTTGCCTGGCAGCAGCCTTGCTGGCCACGACAGGTGCGCAGGCGGCTGACGCCCCGGCCAATACCCTGCAGTCGATTGACGTGCAGACGGTTGGCGGCAAGCAGGTCCAGCTCACGCTGCATCTGTCGGGTCCGGCACCCGAGCCCATGGCTTTTACGATTGACAAGCCAGCTCGCATTTCAATCGACCTGCCCGGCACTACACTGGCGCTGCCTTCGCGTCGCATCGATGTGGCCTCGGCCGGCGTCGACACCGTGCTGGCCGCCGAAGCCAATGGCCGCTCGCGCATCGTGCTCAACCTCGATCAGCTGCAGCCTTACCAGACCCGCGTCGATGGCAATGACATCATCGTCACGGTGGGCGCGGGCCTGCCAGCCGCCAGTGCCATGGCAGCCAGCACGCCGGCCACGCAAAGCGCTGCCGCTCCGAGCGGCGCACGTGAGATTCGCAGCATCGACTTTCGTCGCGGCGAAGGCGGTGTCGGCCGCCTGATCGTGCGCCTCTCCGATCCGCGCACACCCATCAACGTGGTGCAGCAGGGTTCGCAGATCATTGTCGATTTCAGTGGCGCCGATCTGCCCAGGAAACTTGCGCGCCGTTACGACACCGGTGATTTCGGCACTCCGGTCAGCGGCTTCGACGCGGTGCGCGTCAACAACGATACGCGCATCGTGCTCAACGCCAGCGGCGACTTCCAGCAGCTCGCCTATCAATCCGATGATCAGTATGTCGTCGAGGTACAGCCCTCGGCCAAGGCCGCCGCGTCCGCCGACGACCGGAAGGAATACAAGGGCGAGAAGATCTCGCTCGACTTCCTCGATATCGAAACCCGCTCGGTGCTGCAGATTCTCGCCGACGCCAGTGGCCAGAACATCGTGGTCAGCGATTCGGTCAAGGGCAATGTGACTCTGCGCCTCAAGAGCGTGCCCTGGGATCAGGCGCTCGACATCGTGCTGCGCACCAAGGGCCTGGACAAGCGCCAGGACGGCAACGTCATCATCGTGGCTCCGGCCGACGAGCTGGCTTCGCGCGAAAAAGCCGATCTGGCCTCGAAGAAGGATATCTCGGAGCTGGCGCCAGTGCGCACCGAGTTCCTGCAGGTGAACTACGCCAAGGCCTCCGATCTCGCGGCGCTGCTCAAGGGCAGCGGCGGCAGCTCCGTGCTGTCGAGCCGCGGCAGTGTCGCGGTCGATGAGCGCACCAATACGCTGTTGCTGTCCGATACCTCCGATAGCATCGATGCGGTGCGCAAGCTGGTGTCGACGCTGGATATCCCGGTGAAGCAGGTGCTGATCGAGTCGCGTCTGGTCATCGTCAATGACGACTTCGAACGCGATCTGGGCGTGCGCGCCGGCCTGACGGGCACGCGCGGCAATGGCACCAACGGTCTGTTCATGACTTCCGGAACGGCGGCGTCGACCGACACCGGCCTCTCGTCGGCACTCACCAACCTTGGTGCCAACGGCACGCCGTATCCGGTTGGCGTTCCCACGGGTATCGCTGCTCCCAACCGTTACAACGTAAACCTGCCGGTATCCAACCCGGCCGGCAGTCTCGCATTCATGCTGCTGGGATCAGACTACATCGTCGATCTCGAACTCTCCGCGGCGCAGGCCGAGGGTCGCGGTGAAGTGGTGTCTTCGCCGCGCATCATTACGGCGAACCAGAAAGAAGCCACCATCGAGCAGGGCACGGAAATCCCCTACCAGCAGTCCGCCTCGAGCGGCGCGACCACGATTTCGTTCAAGAAGGCAGTGCTGTCACTCAAGGTGAAGCCGCTGATTACGCCGGACAACCGCATTATTCTCGACCTTGCAGTCACCAAGGACAGCGTTGGCCAGGTGATCGTGACTTCTGGCGGCGTCAATGTCCCGGCGATCGACACCCGTACGCTCACCACCCAGGTGCTGGTCGGTGACGGCCAGACTGTGGTGCTGGGTGGCATTCTTGAAACCACGCGCCGCGATTCTGAAAAGAAGGTGCCCTACATCGGCGATATTCCGGTATTCGGCCACCTGTTCAAGACCACGACCAAGGTAAACAACAAGAATGAGCTGTTGATCTTCGTGACACCGAAGATCCTACGTGAAGGGGTGAAGGTCAATTGAACCACCGCAACGTGTCGGTGGGCTTTACTCAAGGATCAATTGCTCAGGTGATCAAGATGCGCAAAATTAGTTGGTTTACGGGTCTGACCGCTCTGGCGACGCTGGCGCTCTCCGCTTGTGGCGGGAGTGGTTGCGATACCGCGTTTGCAAATACCTGCGGCACGACCGGCGGCGGCTCCGCCGTTACCTCGCTGCAGCTGTCCTCCGATAGCCTGACGATTCCGGCCGATGGTTCGGCAGTAGCCAACATCACCGCCCTGGCCAAGGACGCGAACAACAACGCTGTGAGTGGCGCCGTTGTTACCTTCTCGTCCAATGCCGGAAGCCTGGTGGTCGGACAGGCGACGACCGATGGCAGCGGCGTGGCCAAGGCCACGCTGTCCGCGAGCGGCGCTGCCGCAGGTGCCGCGATTGCGGTGACTGCGACGACCGGCACCACTAGCGCCAACCTTTCGATTTCGGTGGTGAATACGCAGCGGACGATTAGCGTTGTCACCGACCTTCCGCAGATGCCGTCCGACGGCTCGAAGTCTGCAACCATTACGGCGCTGGTGCGTGACGCGAATAACAATGTCGCCCCCGGTGTGACGGTGAGCTTCGTGGCAACCTCGGGCGCACTGACGGTTACTCAGGCCCAGACGGACGCCAGTGGGGTGGCGAAGGCCACACTGAATGCCGGAACAGACCCGAGCAACCGTACGATCACGGTGACAGTGACCGCCGGTACGGCAATCGCGACCCTGCCGATCAGCGTTACCGGAACCACACTGACGTTGAGCGGCCCGGCCAATCTGGTGCTCAACAACTCCGGCAGCTACGACGTGCTCCTGACCAATTCCTCCGGCCAGGGCGTCCCGGGGGCGGCTGTGACAGTGACTTCGGCCAGTGGCAATACGCTGACTCCGGCTTCGTTGTCCACCGATGGCACTGGCCGCGGCACCTTTACGCTCGCCGCCACCGTGGGCGGAACGGATACGATTACTGCCACCGCACTCGGGATACCGCAGCAGAAGTCAGTTGACATCAGCACGCAGAGTTTCAACATTACCGCGCCGGCCGACGGCACCAAGGTAAACCTGGGCAGCTCGCAGAATGTCTCGGTTACCTGGCTGAACGCCGGGGTACCGGTGGCGAATGCACCCGTGACGTTCGCGGCGACGCGCGGCACACTGGTACCGGCGACCGCGGTACTCACCGACGCGAGCGGTGTCGCAACAGTATCGATCAGTTCGCTCAGCGCGGGACCTTCAATAGTCAGTGCCAGTGGCACGGGCGTTACGGCACAGATTACTCTGGATTTTGTAGCGACCGCACCCAGCCAGATCGCCATCCAGGCGGGCCCGGCTTCGGTCGCCGTGCAGGGCAGGAGCACGATCTCGGCAACGGTGCGCGACGCCGCCAACAACCTGGTGGAGGGCGCAACCGTCGACTTCCAGGTGCAGACTGACCCGACCAACGGCGGCCTCGCTGCGGCCTCGGCGGTGACCAATGCTCAAGGCATCGCGCAGACGGTCTATACGGCAGGTAATTCGAGCAGCGGCGCCAACGGTGTCACGGTGTCGGCTACTGTGCATGGCACGGCGATCACCAGCACCACATCGCTGACAGTTGGTGGCCAGACTGTGTTCCTGTCGCTTGGCACCGGTAATACCATCGATGTCGGCCAGGGTCCGGCCGTGTACCAGATTACCTACTCCGTGTTCGCTGTCGACAGTGGCGGCGCTGCGCTGGCCAACATACCAGTGACGCTCGCAGTGCTGCCGGTCGCGTACGGCAAGGGCCAGTTAAGTTGCGCTGGCGCCAATACCACAAATTGGTTTCCAGCCTACACCACCGGGCCGACCGACGCGTTTGCCTACAACTCCATCAGCATGTGCCGGAATGAAGATACCGATTACACGGGCAATATCAACTCGACCCCCGGCAAAGACTACAACACGAATGGCAAGCTCGATCCCGGCAACGTTGCGGTGGTGGCGCCGAGTTCCGGAGTGACAAATCTCAACGGACGCCTCGATGTGACCGTCACCTATCCGCGTGATCATTCATATTGGGTCATGGTGTCGCTCAAGGCGTCAACGACGGTGCAGGGTACCGAGAGCAGCACGACCTCGACATTTGTGCTGCAGGGTGCGATCGGCGATTACGCCTGCAGCGTCGGACCGCCGGGACCGACCAGCCCCTATGGAATAGCGGCAACCTGCGCGAATCCCAATTGATGGGTCGGTGCTGACGCTCCGACGCCATGCGGCCGCCTTCGGGCGGCCGCTTTGTTTATGATGTCGGCGTACGCAGCAGGAACGCGGCATGATCGGCAGCCAGAACATCTTCCTCGTCGGTCCGATGGGTTCGGGCAAGACCGCCGTGGGCAAGCAGGTTGCGCGGTTGCTCGGCCTGCCCTTTGTCGACAGTGATCATGAGATCGAGCGGCACACCGGCGCCGATATTCCGCTGATCTTTGAGCGCGAGGGCGAGGCGGGCTTCCGTCGGCGCGAGGCCGAGGCGATTGCCGTACTCACCGCGCGCGCCGGCATTGTGCTGGCCACCGGCGGCGGCGCCGTGCTTTCGCCCGCAAGTCGCCAGCGCTTAAAGATGCACGGCTGGGTGGTTTTCCTCGAAACCTCCGTCGCGCAGCAGGCCGAGCGCGCGACCCGCACGCGCAACCGGCCGCTTCTCAACGGTGGCGATGCGCGCCAGCGGCTGCAGGAGCTGATGGCGATTCGCGAGCCGCTGTACCGCGAGGTGGCGGACTATACCCTCACCACCACCCGCAGGCGCGTGCACCAGGTGGCCGAGCAGATCGTCCTCGCCTATCGCGCGGCGCACGCCTAGGGCCGTCACAGTATACTTGCGGCATAGCACCAGATTGCCGCATGCAGACACTCACGGTAGAACTCAGCGATCGCTCTTACCCGATCAACATCGGCGCCGGGCTGCTGCGTCAGCAGGCCCTGGTGCAGGCGGCGGTGCCGGCACGCGACATCCTGCTGGTGAGCAACACGACGGTCGCGCCGCTCTACGCCGATACTTTGCGCGAGGCCCTGGGCGATCGCC
>JAYTUZ010000200.1:0-3185 GCA_043744295.1 Gammaproteobacteria bacterium
AGCTGCTCAGTGCCGAACGCCTGCTGTGCGCCGGCCTGCACAGTCCACAGGGCCGCGTGCTGGCGCTGCTGTGGCTCACGGCAAGCAGCGTGCAGGAAATATTCGCGCTGCTGCCCGCTGATCTCGCGGCCACTGCCGTGAACACGCTGCGCCGCTTCGTGCTGCGCGCCAAAGTGCACGTTGAGATCGTACCTATGGACGAACGCATCATTGCCCTGCCCGGCGCGCCCGCCGCCACGCTGGCCGCCAGGGTTCAGGCGATCGCCAACGGCCAGGCACAGATCTACGCCGCCAGCAGTGGCCAATTCCTCGCCCAGATGCTCAACCTCGATTGCCTGGGAGCCCTCTCGTTTACCAAAGGCTGCTACACCGGCCAGGAAGTCATCGCCCGCGCCCACTACCGCGGCCGCGTCAAACGCCGCATGCAACGCTTCGCGACTAACGATGCACTACCGCGCACGCCCGGCACGACCCTGCACCTCGCCGACGGCCGCACCGCCCAGCTGGTAGACAGCGTCACCCTGCCCGACGGCAGCCACGAGTTCCTGGCCGTAGCCCCGCTACCCGCTCCCTCTGGTGGCACAGATCCTTCGTCTTACACACCAGACACTGCAGGTACCACAGCTTCTTCGGGCGCCTTCTTGATTGCCTGCCGCCCTCTACCCCTCCCCTACACGCTGCCCCAGTGACCGCGCGCAAAGCGCGCGCAACGCCCAACTGGCGACCACCCTCCTGACCGCCGCCATCACAGCGTGGCGCGTTCGCCGCCAGCGCGTGTGCGCCTTCCCCCGCAATGTGTTGGAGGGCGCCTCGCCGCGAGCGCAGGCGAAACGCAGTGCCGATCGGCACGTCACTACAAGACAACAAGCCGTTTCGCCCGCTCACGGCGAGGTCCCGCCCCGCAGGGGCGGCGCCCGACCACATTGCGGGGGAAGGCGCACACGCGCTGGCGGCGAACGCGCCACGCCGCGCTTACCGTCCTCAGCTGTTGACCGCCTTGAGCACCCGCTGTGGCATCCCGATCCCGTAGCCCTGCGCAAAATCCACCCCGATGCTGGTCAGCATCTGGATGATTTCGGCATTCTCGGCAAACTCGGCGATGGTCTGCTTGCCGGTCAGATGGCCAATCTCGTTGATCGAACGCACCATCTCGCGATCGATCGGGTCGTGCAGAATCTCGCGCACGAAGCTGCCGTCGATCTTGAGAAAATCCACCGGAAAGTGCTTGAGATAGCCGAACGAGGACAATCCAGTGCCAAAATCATCGAGCGCAAACTTGCAGCCCAGCTCCTTGAGCGCATGAATGAATCGATTGGCCTGCGAGAAACTGGCGACCGCCGCGGTCTCGGTAATTTCAAAACAGATCTTGCTGGCATCGAGGCCGCTCTTCTGGAACTGATCGATGACAAAGGGCAGGAACTTGTCATCGCCCAGGCTCTGGCCCGAGAGATTGATCGAACAGAGCGTCAGCCGCTCGCGCTCATCGGCTTCCGAAACCAGCCAGCGAAAGGCGTTTTCAATCACCCAGCGATCGATGCTCGGGGTGATGCCGTAGCGCTCGGCGGCGACGATGAAATTATCGGGCGAGACGATGCGGCCAGTTTCATCGCGCATGCGCAGCAGCAGCTCGTAGTGCGCGCCGGTTTCCGGCTTCTGCAGCGGCTGAATGGTCATGCGAAACAGCTCGAAGCGTCCTTCCTCGAGCGCGGCATTGATGCGCGCCGCCCACTGCATCTCGCGCCGCCGGCGCATCAGTTCGATGTCGTTCTCGGCGAAACTGTGCACCCGGTTGCGACCCTGCTCCTTGGCGGCCTGGCAGGCACTGTCGGCCGCCGAGATGATCGAGGCCACGTCTTCGTTGTCGGCGGTGATCGGCACCACGCCGATGCTGGCGCCGAGCCGGAACACGCGCTCTTCCCAGGTAAAGCGAAAGTTGCGCACCGCCTCGCGCAGCGTCTCGGCCATGCGCATCGCCTCGTCGAGCGAGCAGCTCTCGAGCAGGATGCCAAACTCATCGCCGCCCAGGCGCGAGAGCGTGTCGCGCCAGCGCACCTTTGACTTGAGCAGCGCGCCCACCTGACCGAGCAGTGCGTCACCGGCGCTGTGGCCACAGCTATCGTTGACGATCTTGAACTGGTCAATATCGAGGTAGCACAGCGCATACGAGGACTCGCGCGCCTTGGCGCTCTTGAGTGCGCGCTCCAGCCGGTTCTCGAATTCACGCCGGTTGACCAGGCCGGTAAGCAGATCATGACTGGCGTGGTAGCTCAGGCGACGGTTGAGCTCACGCGACTCACTGACATCGTGGAACACCAGCACGCCACCGGCGGTGCGGCCGCCGCCATCGCGAATCGGCGCCGCCGTGCTCTCGACATACAACTCATTGCCATCGCGCCGGATCAGCAGCATGGGCCGCACCGATTTGATCGAGCGCGCGCGCCGGATCGCCACGGTGAGCGGATTCTCCAGCGGCTCGCAGGTCTCTTCATGAAACGCCCGGAATATCTCCTCGACCGGCCTGCCCATCGCGTCTTCCAGGCGCCAGCCGGTGAGCTGCTCGGCGACCGGGTTGATGTAATCGATCACCGAGGCGGCATTGGTCGTGACCACGCCATCGCCGATGGATTGCAGGGTGATCTGCGCGCTTTCCTTCTCGCGGAACAGCGCCTCCTCGTAGAGTTTGCGTTCGGTGATATCAAGCTCCACGCCCACCAGGCGCAGCAGCCTGCCATGCGCATCGAGCGTGGCCTTGGCGCGGCTCATGACCCAACGCCACTCGCCGCTGCGATGATGCATGCGGTGCGTGCTCTCAAACATCGGCGTCTTGCCGGCCACGTGGTCGCGGACCGCGTTCTGCACCTTGTTGGCATCTTCCGGGTGCACCAGCGTGCGCCAGTCGAAATCGCTCTTCAGTTCGACCGTGTCGTAACCCATCATCGTGCGCCAGCGCGGCGAGAAATAGGTCTGCTGCGCTTCGACGTCGAAATCCCATAAGCCATCGTTGGCGGCCAGTTCCGCCAGCTGCGCGCGCGACTCCAGGCGCTCGAGCGCCAGGCTCATGCGCACGCGCTCGAGGCCGGCGGCCAGGCTGCTGCCCAGCAACTTGAGCAACAATTGCAGGTTGACGTCAAAGGCGCCACGCGGCAGGCCATACACCAGACCCAGCAGCCCGGCGCTGCGGCCGC
>JAYTUZ010000201.1:0-10789 GCA_043744295.1 Gammaproteobacteria bacterium
TCTGGACGTTCTTGGACGTCTTCGGAAGGCCAGTTGGTGCCGGAGATAGGAATCGAACCTACGACCTACGCATTACGAATGCGCCGCTCTACCAACTGAGCTACTCCGGCAGGGCACGGAACCCGACAAGTCGAGAAAGGCGCGGCATTCTAAGAGAAGCCACGCGCGGCAGGCAACGCAAATTCCAGTTCAGGGCTGCGGCCGCAGGCGGATGACCATATCGATGCCGGCAACTTCCATGCCCGGCGGCGGCGGCGGCAGGCGGCTGAACTGCACCTCCGGCAACGCCACGTCGGTCAGTGCGCCAGAGGCTTCGTCGTGAAAATGATAGTGCGCCTGCACATTGGAGTCGTACCAGCTGCGCTCCGCGTCGACAGAGAGCTGCCTGATCAGCCCCTGGGCGGCAAAGAGATTCAGCGTGTTGTAGACCGTGGCCTTCGAGACCCGCATGCCGGCACGCAGCAGCGCCTCGGCCACCTGGTCGGCCGAAAGGTGCCGAGGTGCGGTGAGCAGGAGTTCTGCGATCCGGCGGCGCTGGGCGGTCATGCGGATACCGCAGGCCTGCAGGCGCGCGGCCACGTCGACCGCCGGTTGCGCGGCGCTGGCATGATCAGGGTGCGGGGTCGGGTTCGCGGCCATAATGGCGCTATATGTACCGCACTGCGCGCCAAATCGCCAATTCCGCCCGGTAAACTGTTAACTGCCGCGCCGCAGCGAGCGCGGCAGTGCAAAGACCACGTGCTCGGGTTTTCCGGCTGCCTCGGCCGGCAGCGCCCCGCCCCATTCACGGAGCCGCTCGATCACCTGCTGTACCAGCGCTTCCGGCGCGGAGGCACCCGCCGTGAGGCCCACGACCTTGCGATCGGTGAACCATTCAGGGCGCAGATCTTCAGCACCATCGACCAGAAACCCGGGCACCCCAGCGCGATCGGCAAGCTCGCGCAACCGATTGGAATTGGAGCTGCTGCGCGAGCCGACTACCACCAACAGCTCGCACTCCTGCAGCAACTGCTTTACGGCATCCTGGCGGTTCTGCGTCGCGTAGCAGATGTCCTCTTTGCGTGGCGCCTGCAGCGCTGGAAAGCGCGCGCGCAGGGCTGTGACAATAGCCGCCGTGTCGTCAACCGAGAGCGTGGTCTGGGTCACGAAGGCCAGTCGCGTCGGCTCACGCACCTCGAGGCGCGCCACATCGGCCACGCTCTCGACCAGTAGAATGCGCCCACCGTGCGCGGCATCGAAGCGCCCCATCGTGCCTTCCACTTCCGGATGGCCGGCGTGGCCGATCAGGATGACTTCGCGCGCCTCGCGCGCAAAGCGCACGACTTCCATGTGCACCTTGGTCACCAGCGGACAGGTGGCGTCGAAGACCTGCAGCCCACGGCGCTGCGCTTCCTGCTCCACGGCAGTGGAAACACCGTGCGCCGAGAAGATGACCGTGGCGTGGTCGGGCACCTGGTCCAGTTCTTCGACGAACACGGCGCCCAGGGCGCGCAGGCGCTCGACCACGCTGCGGTTGTGCACCACTTCATGGCGCACGTGGATCGGCGCGCCGAACATCTGCAGCGCACGCTCGACAATCTCGATGGCGCGATCGACGCCTGCACAGAAACCGCGAGGATTGGCGAGCAGGATGCGCATGCTTCAGTGACCAGCGGCACGGCGCGAGCTCAGCAGGGCATCGAGCAGCAGGCCGCAGGCGCCAATGGTGATGGCCGAATCGGCCAGGTTGAAGGCCGGGAAATAATGGTCGTGCCAGTGCAGCTGCAGAAAATCGACCACTGCGCCCAGGCGCAGCCGATCGACAAGATTGCCGAGTGCGCCGGCGAGAATCAACGCCAGCGCAGCGCCCTGCAAGTGCGCCTGGCGTTCGAGGCGCAACAGCCAGGTGATCAGGGCGACGCTCACGCCCAGCGCCAGGGCACTGAAAGCCCAGCGCTGCCAGCCACCGGCGTCATTGAACATGCTGAAGGCGGCGCCGCGATTGTGGGCGCGCACCAGATTGAACACCGGCAGGATGACCCGGGTCTCGAAGTTCTGCAGGTGCGCTTCGATCCAGCGCTTGCTCAGCTGATCGAACACGATGACGACCGCGCTCAATGCCAGCCAGCGCCATTGCCCGCGTGGCGGAGTCTCGCCACGTCTGCCAGGTGCGGCCTCCGTGCGTGCCATCAGGCGAACCGGCGTGTTGCGCCGGGCTCCGCCAGGTTGCCGATGCAGCGACCGCAGAGCTCCGGGTGTTCGCTGTGAGTGCCGACGTCGGCACAGTGATGCCAGCAGCGCACGCATTTCGGGTGTTCGCTGGGCTGCACACGCAACCACACGCCGCCGCCCGTCACGGTGCTCGCCAGCGTCGCGCCCGCTGGCGCCGTGGCCACGCGTTGTACCCGCGCCGCGGAAGTAATCAACAGGAAGCGCAGCTCATCACCCAGCGCATTGAGGCGCGGATACAGCTCGTCGCTGCAATAGATATCGACCTCCGCCTGCAACGGCGCGCCGATGCGCCCGGCGACGCGCAGCACTTCGAGCTCGTGCACCACCGCAGCGCGCAGGCTCAGCAGCAGCGGCCAATCGATGGCGGTTGCGGCGCTGGCGTTCGACTCGGCAGCCGGCAGCTCATACCAGGTGGACAGAAACACCGACTCGGCGCGCGCACCCGGCAGGAAGCGCCAGATCTCCTCGGCGGTGAACGAGAGGATCGGCGCCAGCCAGCGCACCATGGCCTCGGCGATATGCCACAGCACGGTCTGCGCCGAGCGGCGCGCTGTGGAATTCGCCGGCGACGTATACAGACGATCCTTGACGATATCGAGGTAAAAGCCGCCCAGATCCACGACGCAGAAATTGTGGATCTTCTGGTAGATGAGGTGAAACTGGTAATCGCGGTAAGCCGCAGCGATTTCCAGATGCAGCTCCTGCGCACGCCGCAGCGCCCAGGCATCGAGGGCCAGCAGCTCAGCCGCCGCCAGCGCCTGCGCCGGCTGGAAGCCGTCAAGGTTGCCGAGCAGGAAGCGCAGCGTGTTGCGCATGCGGCGATAGGAATCGCTCATGCGCTTGAGAATCTCCTGCGACAGGCTCATCTCGTTGGAGTAGTCGGTCGCCGCGATCCACAGGCGCAGCATGTCGGCGCCGAGCGTGCGGGTGATGTCCTGCGGCTCGATGCCGTTGCCCAGCGACTTGGACATCTTGCGGCCCTGCTCATCGACGGTGAAGCCGTGCGTGAGCACGCCGCGATAGGGTGCGCGGGCATAGAGCGCCTCGGACATCAGCAGCGAGCTGTGAAACCAGCCGCGGTGCTGATCCGAGCCTTCGAGATACAGATCAACCGGCGCATGAAAATCATCGCGCAGTGCCGCGACGCATTCGAAGGAGAGCCCGGAGTCGGCCCAGACATCCATGACATCGGTGGCTTTCTCGTAGTGCTCGGCCTCGCTCCCCAGGAGCGTGGCCGCATCGAGCGCAAACCAGGCATCGATGCCGCCGCGATCGACCAGTGCCGCGATCTCGAGGATCAGCTCCTGGGTGCGCGGATGCAGTTCACCGCTGCTGCGGTGGGTAAACAGCGTAATCGGCACGCCCCAGGTGCGCTGGCGCGAGAGGCACCAGTCGGGCCGGTTCTCGATCATGCCGGTGATGCGCGACTGGCCCCACCCCGGCGTCCAGCGCACGGCCTTGATGTCGCGCAGCGTGCCGGCGCGCAGCCCTTTGTTGTCCATGCTGATAAACCACTGCGAGGTGGCGCGGAAAATCAGCGGGCTCTTGTGGCGCCAGCAATGCGGATAGGAATGCGGATACGGTTCCTGGTGCAGCAGCCGGCCGGCAGCGATCAGGCGCTCGACAATGACCGGCGTTGCGGCATCGACCTTGAGACCCGCCACCAGCTCGGTGCCCGGCGCAAAGCGTCCGTCGGCGCCGACCGGGTTCGCGACCGGCAGGCCATAGCGCTGGCCGACGATGAAATCGTCCTGACCATGCGCCGGCGCCGTATGCACCGCGCCCGTGCCTGCTTCCAGCGTGACGTGATCGCCGAGAATCACCGGCACCTGGCGCGCGAGCCAGGGGTGCTCGAGCTTCAGGCCTTCGAGGGTTTCACCCTTGAAGCGGCCCAGCAGGCTGCCCTTGAGCCCGTAGCGCGCCAGGCAGGCCTCGGCCAGCGACTCGGCGAGCACCAGCACTTCGCGCCCAACGGCGTAAGCGGCATAGTCAAAATCGGCGCGCAGCGCGACGGCCTCATTGGCTGGCAGTGTCCAGGTCGTGGTCGTCCAGATCACGATGGATACACCACCCGCCCCCGCGGCATTCAACGCCGCCGCTGCGATGCCGGTGCGCTGCGAGAAATCGGCCACATCGACACAGCGGAAAGCCACATCGATGGCGGTTGAGGTGCGATTCTCATACTCGACTTCGGCTTCCGCGAGCGCGGAGCGGCAATCGAGGCACCAGTGCACGGGTTTGAGCCCGCGATAGAGATGCCCGTTGGCGATGATCTTGCCCAAGGCCCGGATCTGCTGGGCTTCATAGTGCGGATCCATGGTGAGATAGGGCCGCTCCCAGTCGCCGAACACGCCCAGGCGTTTGAAGTCGGCGCGCTGGTTGTCGATCTGCTTCGCGGCAAACTCACGGCACGCGGCACGAAAGGCGGCGGCGTCGAGTTTGTGTCCGGGACGACCGTGCTTCTTTTCGACCGCGAGTTCGATCGGCAGACCGTGGCAATCCCAGCCCGGCACGTAGGGCGCATCTTTGCCATCGAAGCCGTGCGACTTGACGACGATGTCCTTGAGCACCTTGTTGACTGCGTGGCCGAGATGGATCGCGCCATTGGCATAGGGCGGCCCGTCGTGCAGCACGAACGGCGGGCGCCCACGGGCCTGCTCACGCATGCGTGCGTAGATATCGAGCTGCGCCCAGCGTTGCAGCTGCGCCGGCTCGCGCTGCGCCAGATCGGCCTTCATGGGAAAGTCGGTGCGCGGCAGGTTGACAGTGTTTTTATAGTCGGTCACAACGATTCCAATACTTCAGGACAACACTCGCCGCGCGGCAGCGGCATCACGCTGCATTTGCGCCGTCAGCGCAGCCAGCGATTCAAAGCGCTGTTCGTCGCGCAGCCTGGCAACGAACTCCACTTCGATCTCGCGGCCATACAGGTCGCCGCTGAAGTCGAACAGGTGCACTTCGAGCAGCGGCTCCACGCCATTCACCTGCGGGCGCGTACCGAGGCTGGCAACGCCGGGCCAGGCATTGAGCGCCGCGACCGGTTGGGCCGCAACACTGGCGGCTGGTGCGTGCACGCGCACCGCAAAAATACCTGAAAACGGCAGCGCGCGCCGCTGCATCGCCAGGTTGGCGGTCGGAAACCCCAGCGTGCGCCCCAGCTGCGCACCGCGCCGCACGCGGCCGCGCATGGAATAGGCCCGGCGCAGCATGCGTTGCGCGCCGACCAGGTCAGCGCTCGCCAGCGCCTCGCGCACCATGCGCGAACCCACGCGCTCACCGGCCAGCATCACCGGCGCGACGATCTCGACCGTAAAGCCCAGCGGCGGCCCATGTTGCACCAGCATGGCCGCGTCGCCCGCGCCGCCGCGACCGAACCGAAAATCGTGACCCACGGTAATGTGCCGCGCACCGACGCGTGACAGCAGCTGCATGAAGTCCGCGGCGCTCATCTGCGCCAGGTCCGCGTCGAAACGTACGATCAGGAATTCATCCAGCCCCAGCGACTGCAGCAGGCGCCAACGCTCGCGAAAATTGGTCAGTCGTGCCGGCGCGCGATCGCGCTGAAAGAACTCACGCGGCAGGGGTTCGAAGCTGAGCAGGGACACAGGCACTGCCAAGCGCTGTGCGGCGCTGCGCGCGCGACGGATGAGTTCCTGGTGCCCCAGGTGCAGGCCGTCGAAGCTGCCAATGGTCAGCGCCCGGGCACCGGGCCATGAAGCGCGCGCGCTCGACAGGCGCACCAGTTTCATGGCGCCACGCGCGTCTGCAGGTCGCCACGCCGCACGCCCAGCGCGTACAGCACCAGGAAATACAGCAGCGCGGCCAGCGTGATGCCGCCAAGGCAACGCCCCAGGCGTTCCAGCTGGCGGTAGGCGAGCCAGGCATCGAGGCTCGATGCCATCCACCACAGCAACGCCGCCATCGCCACGCAGGCCACGGCCACGCGCAGCAGCAGACCGCTCCACAGTCGTGACGGTTGATACACGCCGCTGCGCCGCAGGCCGCGCCACAGCAGCAGCGCATTCACGGCCGAGGAGATGCAGGTCGTGGTCGCGAGCAACAGGTAAGGCGCACCGAACTGAAACTTCACCGCTGGCACCACGATGCACAGGTTCAGCCCCATGTTGACGGCCAGCGCGATCATCGCGGCACGCACCGGCGTGCGGGTGTCCTGCCGCGCGTAGTAGCCCGGCGCCAGCACTTTCACCAGGCTGAAAGTCATCACACCCCAGGAATAGGCCATCAGCGCCCAACTTGCCATCTGCATGCCGGTGGCCGATACCTTCCTGAAGCCAAATACCGCCGTGACGATCGGCCCCGCGAAGAACATCATGCCGATCATTGCCGGCGCCACCAGCAGCACCGTGATGCGCAGCGCCCAGTCGAGCGTGGCCGAGAACTCGGCGCCGGCCTGCTTGGCGTATTGTGCCGACAGACTCGGCAGGATCACCGTGCCCAGCGCAATGCTGAACACGCCTAGTGGAAACTCCATCAGGCGATCGGCCAGATAGAGCGCGCTGATGCTGCCGACCGCCAGAAAGGTGGCAATCGCCGAGTTGAGCAGCAGGCTGACCTGCGACATCGAGGAACCGACGATGCCCGGGCCCATGAGTCTGATGATGCGGCGGACGCCTTCGGCAGCGGGTCGCCAACGCGGCCACGCCAGCAGTCGCAGGCGCGCCACCGATGGCAGGAGCGTCAGCACCTGCAGGACTCCGGAAATGAACACACCGATCGCCAGCACCAGACCTGGCTTTTCGCTGCCCGACGCCAGCCAGATCGCCGCGGCGATCATCACCACGTTCTGGATCACCTGCGTGAAGGCCGGCAAGGCAAATCGCTGGTAGCTGTTGAGCACACCGGCGTAGAGCGAAGTCAGCGAGATGAACAGCAGGTAGGGGAATACCCAACGAAACAGCTCGACCGCGATCGTCATGCGATCGCCCCCGGCATGCGCGAAGCCGGGGAGGAACAGGTAGACGATTACCGGGGCCGCCACCACGCCGAGCAGGGTGACCAGCAGCAGCACCGCGCCCAGCGTGCCGGCGGTATCGGCCACCAGCGCCCGCACCTCGGATTCCGTGCGGGTCTGGCGGTATTCGGACAGCACTGGCACGAAGGATTGGGAAAACGCTCCCTCCGCGAACAGCCGCCGCAGGAAGTTGGGGATCGCGTAGACCGCAAAGAAGGTGTCGGATACCGCGCCCACGCCCATGGCGGCCGTAATGGCCATGTCCCGTCCCATGCCGGTCAGGCGCGAGAGAAAGGTGGTTACGCCCGTGACGGCAGTATTCTTGAGTATGGGGCGGCTCATGAAACCCAAGGGCAACGCGGCCCTTCACTATACCGGAGGCGCATTGACAAGGCCCGGGCGGCTACGCACACTACGCGGCCCCCAGGGGGCACCAGTTTTCAGCACGGCGGAGTCAGTCACTTGGCAAACACAAAATCAGCGGAAAAAGCGGCACGTCAGGCAGCGCAGCACCGGGAACGCAATGTCGCATTGCGCTCACGCATGCGCACCGCCATCCGCAAGGTCATCGACACGACCGCCGCCGGCAAGAAGGACGAGGCCCAGGCCAGCTACAAGGCCGCCGTGCCGCTGATCGACACCCTGGTCAACAAGAAGATCATTCACCGCAACCAGGCCGACCGCCACAAGAGCCGCCTGGCCGCGCGGGTCAACGCCCTCGGTTAAGACCTGGGCCGGGCCGGCTTTATCGCCGAGATGAGCTTGAGGCGGTGCGCCGACGCCGCGCTGGCCTCCATATCCTCGACCGCCAGCAGCAGCGAAGTGCGCGTATCCCCGCGCGCAATCTCGCGCCAATGCGTGCCTTCCGGCCACGGATCCAGTGCCCCCGCCAGGGCCCAGAGCAGATTGAGCGACGGCGCCGCGCCCGAGCGTTTCAGTTCCGCATAGACTTTTACCGCCCCCTGCTTGCGTAAGGCATCAGCCGTGTATATGCCCAGCGCACCCAGTACCTGTTCGGATTTCACGCCCAGATTGCGCAGATCGCGAATGCGCAGCTTGAGCTTGCCGGCTGCAATCCGCTGCCGCACTTTACTGTTGCGCATGTTTCTTCTGCTGTTCCAGGAAAGTCATGATGGCTTCAGCCAGCTCGCGCGTGCCGCGCCCGGTGGCGCCTGAAATCAGATGCACCGGGCCCTTGTAGCGGAGCCGGCGCGCAATATCCTTCGCCAGCGCTTCGGCTTCCTTGTCAGGCAGCAGATCGCGCTTGTTGATCACCAGCCAGCGCGGCTTGGTGCCCAGGTCCGCACTGAAGTTCTTCAGCTCCTGGACAATGGCGCGCGCATCGCGTACCGGATCGGCGTCCGGATCGGCCGGCGCCATGTCGATCAGATGCAGCAGCACGCCGGTGCGCTGCAAGTGCTTCAGAAACCGATGTCCCAGCCCCGCGCCCTGCGCCGCACCCTCGATGAGTCCGGGAATATCGGCCATGACAAAGCTGCGATGCTCACCGCAATACACCACGCCAAGATTCGGATAGAGAGTGGTGAAGGGATAGTCGGCCACCTTGGGCCTGGCGGCCGAGAGCGCACGAATCAGCGTTGACTTGCCGGCGTTGGGCAGTCCCAGCAGACCCACATCGGCGATGACCTTCAGCTCGAGCAGGAGCGTACGCTTCTCGCCCGGCAACCCGGAACCGAACTGGCGCGGCGCGCGGTTGGTGCTGCTCTTGAAACGCGTGTTGCCCCAACCGCCCTTGCCGCCCTGCGCGACCTTGAAATCCTGGCCGGCCACCTTCATGTCGCACAGCTCTTCACCGGTCTCGGCATCGCGTACCAGCGTACCCACCGGCACCTTCACATACAGGTCTTCACCGCCCTTGCCGAAGCAATCGTTGCCCGACCCGCCCTCACCCGATTTGGCCTTGTACAGGCGTTCGTTACGGAAATCGGCCAGCGTGTTGATGCCCTCGGCGGCACGCAGCCAGATACTGCCACCGGTCCCGCCATCGCCCCCGTCCGGCCCGCCGAACGGCAGGGATTTCTCACGGCGAAAACTCAAGGCACCGCGCCCGCCGTTACCGGCCTGTACCCGCAGCGTTGCCTCATCGACGAATTTCATCCGGCCAGCTTACCCGTATCAGGCGTACGCGGTGCGCAAAACAAAAACCCCGGCTCTAGGCCGGGGCTTTCAGCAAGAAACGCAGCCGCTGCGCCTTAACTTGCCGGGTCGGTCCCGCTCGGCAGCACGTTGACATACATCCGCTGATCGGCGCCCTTGCGACCAAACAGCACGTGCCCGGCCTTCAGGGCAAAGAGTGTGTGATCGGTGCCGACACCCACGTTGCTGCCGGCGCGCACATTGGTACCGCGCTGACGGATGATGATGTTGCCGGCCAGCACCGCTTCGCCGCCGAACACCTTCACGCCCAGCCGCTTGCTGTGGGAATCACGACCGTTGCGGGTACTGCCGCCTGCCTTCTTATGTGCCATGTGAGCTTAACTCCAAATCTGCTGCTGAATCAGGCTGCGCTGATCTCGTTGATGCGTACCTGGGTGTAATTCTGCCGATGACCCTTCATGCGCAGGTAATGCTTGCGGCGACGAAACTTCACGATTGTGACTTTATCGCCCTTGCCGTGCGACTCGACCGTGGCGCTGACCTTGCTGCCCTTGAGCATGGGCTTGCCGACGGTGATCTTCTCGCCATCGGCGATCAGCAGCACCTGGTCGAATTCGACCGTGGTGCCCGCTTCGGCCTTGAGCAGTTCCACGCGGAGCACGCCGCCCTTTTCCACCCGATACTGTTTGCCGCCTGTGGCGATGACCGCGTACATTGTCTCTATGGCTCCGTGTGATTCGCTGCCCGCCTCGGGGCGGCGGGATGCGGAAAAGGCCGCGCATTCTACTCAAGCGTTGCCTCGCCGGTCAAACCGGGTTTTCCTTGGAGAAACAGGTAGTTGAATAGCGTACTCAAGCCCCTGGAAGGCCTGCAGCCTGGCTCAGCGGCTGCGCTGGAGGAGATTCGCGCCCTGGTGAGAGCGGATCTGGAGGCCGTCGATGCCGCCATCCGCAGCGGTCTCAAGAGCATTGTGCCGCTGGTAGACCAGATCGCAGAGCACATTATCGCCGGTGGCGGCAAACGCCTGCGCCCGCTGCTGGTGGTACTCGCCGGGCGGGCCTGTGGGGCCGTCGGCGGCGCCGGTTCGGCGCCAATTCAGGCCGCGGCCTTCATCGAGTTCATCCATACCGCCACCCTGCTGCACGACGACGTGGTTGATATG
This sequence comes from Gammaproteobacteria bacterium, assembly GCA_043744295.1. GTDB lineage: Bacteria > Pseudomonadota > Gammaproteobacteria > Steroidobacterales > Steroidobacteraceae > FEN-1191. The sequence continues at coordinate 10,464 of JAYTUZ010000201.1, forward strand.
TCCGCCCTGCGCCGCGGCCGCGACACGGCCAATGAGGTGTTCGGCAACCAGGCCAGCGTGCTGGTGGGCGATTTTGTGTATTCCCGTGCCTTCCAGATGATGGCGGCGGTGCGCTCGCAGCGCGTCATCGAGATCATGGCCGAGGCTACCAATGTGATCGCCAAGGGCGAGGTGCTGCAGCTGCTGAACGTCCACGATCCGGACACCGGCGAGGAGCAGTACCTGCGCGTGATCCGCTACAAGACCGCGAAGCTGTTCGAGGCCGCGACGCAGGTGGGCGCGATCATCGGCGGCGCGCGCCCGCAGATCAAGGTTGCGCTCGCCGA
>JAYTUZ010000202.1:0-3147 GCA_043744295.1 Gammaproteobacteria bacterium
TACCGCCGCGACTGTAGAACAGCACGTGGCGATCGCGTGCCTGCGCCAGTGAGCGCGACAGCGCGCGCTGCGCGCGGTAGGCAGCGTAGCGCGATGCGACCATGCCACTGTCACGGCTGCTCTCGGAATAATCCACCAGTATGGTCTGCACGCGCCCACGCGCGACGAGATGGCGCTGATAGGCGGTGTCGCCCAGCAGCTGCGTCATGACTTCCCCACAGCCCTCGAGGCTGTCGACGGTGTCGAACTGCGGCGCGATGTCGATCGCGGCCGCACCGCTCAGACGATCGCGCGCTCCCGCCCAATGCGCCAGCACCAGCGGCGCCAGCACGTCGGCCGCGGTGGCCGCGCCACTGACGATGTACAGGCCGACGGCTTCGGGGCCGTAACGATGCCGCCCCTGACGGATGGCTTCGAATACCGCCAGCGTGCGCCGGCCGAGGGCGTCGAAGGCGCCGCCGGGCGCCGCATCGCGATCGAGTATCTCCACCAGCCGTGCGTGCTGCTCGACAGCGTTACGCTGCGGCCAGAGCGGATCGTCGAGCCCCTGCGCCAGTACCGCATGGTGCACAGCGCTGCGCTGGCGCAGATCGAGCGTGGCGAGGTGAAAACCGAAGGTATCGACGCGCGCCAGCAGCCGGCGCGCCAGGAAATAGCCGGCATGCACGCCGCGATGTTCACGCAGGCTGGTGGCGATCAGCGCCACGTCGTCGCGAAACTGTCCCGGGCGCTCATAGCCATTGGGACGACCGTCAAAGGTGATGCGCAAGCGCTCGGCCATCTGCCCGCACAGCACCCGATAGGGCATGGTGTCGTGGCGGGCCGGCGCCAGCCCCGGTGCCCCCGGCAGGAGCGTCCGATATTCGGCGATGCGCTGCGTCACCGCCGCCGACACGCCTACCCGCGCCGCGCTCTGCGACAGCTGCTGCGCCAGCTCCTGGCAATCGTCGAAATAATTATTGATGATCACCTGCTGCTGGCGCGCCAGCGTCTCGCGGATGCTCTTGGCATGCACTTCCGCAGCGCCGTCCATGTCGCCACCCACCCAGGTGCCGAAACTCAGCAGCTGCGGCAGCTCCAGTGATTCCGTGTCGGCGCCGTAGAGCTTGGCCAGCGCGGCGCCGATCTCCTGGTAGAACGCCGGCACGATCTGGTAGAGCACTTCGGCCAGATAGAAGATCGCGTGTTCGCGCTCATCGGCCACGGTCAGGCGCTCGCGCGGGTGCTCGGCCGTCTGCCAGTCGATGGTGACTTCGGTACGGATGCGCTCGAGCAGGCCACGGCGCTCATGCGGTGCGAGCTGCGGATTGCTGCGCTCGAGCAGCCGATCGGCCAGGCGTTGCTGACGCCGCAACACCGTGCGCCGTGCCGACTCGGTCGGGTGCGCGATCAGCACCGGTTCGATACTGAGCGAGCGCAACAGTTGCAGCAGCTCGGGCAGCTCCAACCCCTGGGACTTCAGTTCAGCCAGTGCATCCTCGACACCACCGGGCTGCGGCCGATCGCTGGCTTCCAGAAAATATTCACGGCGACGGCGGATGCGATGCACTTTCTCAGCGACATTGGCCAGCTGGAAATAAGAGGAGAAGGCGCGCACCAGATCACGGGCCAGCTCAGGTCGACGGCCCTGGACGCGTGCGCGCAGCTCCTCGCCCGCGGCGGCAACGTCCTGGCGGCGGGCGATGGCCACACGGCGATCCTGCTCGGCGAGCTCATAGAGCTCCGCCCCGCCCTGTTCGCGCAGCACCAGGCCGACCACTTCGCCGAGCGCATGAATATCATCGCGCAGCGGCTGGTGATGAGGCGGAAAATGGAGATCGTCGCGGTTCACTTGAGGGCGCGCATTGTAGCGCGCTTCAGCCTGCCAGTAGCACGGCTTCGGCATGCTCAAGGGCCTCGGGCGTCCCATAGACCACGACAATATCGCCCTCCCGCAGTTCGGTGGCGCCGTCCGGCTGGCGCCCGGTGATGCCGTGGCGGCGCACCGCGGTAAAAGTGACATCGGCGCCCCGGGCGCGCACCTCTTCGAGCTGCCGACCGATGGACCAGGCCTGGGGCGGCAGTACGATTGAACGCAGCTCCTCGCGGAAGGCGTGCGTGTCATCGACCACCAGTGCGCCGTCATGGCGGAAGACATTGCGCAGTGTGGCGTAACGCCCGGCGCGTATATCACCAACCGTGCGCACCACTTTGCCTACCGGCACATTGAGCAGCATCAGCACCTGCGAGACCAGCATCAGGCTGGCCTCGAAGGTTTCCGGCACGACCTCGGTAGCGCCCGCCTCGCTCAGCTCGGCCAGGCCGACATCATCCTGGGTGCGCACCAGCACCGGCACATCAGCACGCAGCCGGCGCACCGCCCGCACGATGCCAACCGAAACCGCCGGATTGGCAAAGGTGATGATCACGGCGCTGGCCGCCGCCAGGCCGGCACGCTGCAACAGCTCCTCATCAGCGCTGTCGCCAAACACCACAGCATCGCCGGCGTGGCGCGCCAGGCGGATGCGCGCCGGGTCCAGATCGATGGCGATGTATTCAAAGCCCTGTGATTCCAGCACCCGCGCGATGTTCTGACCCACGCGGCCGAAGCCGCACAGCACCACATGCTCGCGCTTCGCCAGCGCGCCGGTAGCCGCGTCCTCGCGCTCCAACGCGCCACCACGCGGTCCCTGCTCGCCCAGCAGCAGCCGCGCGATCGGCCGGTTATAGCGAATGATCAGCGGGCTGAGCACCATGCTGAGCACACTCGCGGCCAGCAGCGGTTGGGTGATCTGCGCCGGCACCAGCTCGCTGTGCCGCACCAGCAGGGTCAGCAGGGCCACGCCAAACTCGCCGCCACCACTGAGTACGATGCTGGTGCGCACCGCCTTGAACGTGCTGCCGACAAAGCAGCGCGTCACCAGCGCGACCAGCAGCGCCTTGCCCAGCAGCAGCGCGAGCAATAGCGCACTGACCACAAAAAACTTCAAGTACAGCAGGCGCAGGTCGAGCAGCATGCCGACCGAGATGAAGAACAGCCCGAGCAGCAATTCGCGGAACGGGCGCACCGTCGATTCCACCTGGTGGCGATACTCGGTCTCGGCCAGCATCATGCCGGCGAGCAACGCGCCCAGCGCCATCGACAGGCCGACCTGCTGGGTAATCCAG
>JAYTUZ010000203.1:0-10700 GCA_043744295.1 Gammaproteobacteria bacterium
CTGGCCGCCATCGCGGCGCAATGGCGCGGCGTGCTCAATCTCGACATCAGTGCCGTGGGTCATACCGATCGTACGCCCATCGCCCGAGCCAACCGGGCCCAGTACGCTGATAACTACGCGCTTTCGCTGGCGCGCGCCCAGGCGGTCGCAGATTACCTACGCGAGCTGCTGGGCACCGACGCCGCGCATGTGCACACGCTCGGCAAGGGCCCGGACGAGCCCCTGAGTGCCGGCCGTGACGCCGCGAGCCTGGCAGCGAACCGCCGGGTCGACATCACCATCACTGGTGACCGGCAGCGCGCAGCCGAATCGCTGACGGTGGTCAAGGCGGACCAGCGTGGCCCCAGAGTCGACACCATCGGCAGCTGGAAAAAGACCAGTCCTGCCCTGCCCGCCACGCCACCGGCATCCCGCCCGGATGCCGACGTCAATGTCGACATCGAAACCATGGGCAACAGCATGGCCTGGGTGCTGCCGGCCGCTGACACGCAGCCGGCAATCCCCAGCATCAAGATCGCGATCGCGCATGCCATCGATCAAAGCGTAGCGCTGGAGGTCAACGGGCAGGCGGCCAGCGCGCTGGATTTTGACGGCGTCAGCCACAATCTCGCTGGCACCGTGGCGCTGAGCCGCTGGCGCGGTGTCGACCTGGTCGAGGGCGAGAACCTGTTGCGCGCCACGATACGCGATGCCGACGGCCATGAGGTCGGCAGGCTGGAGCGCAGCGTGCACTATGGCGATGGCGCGGTACACGCCGAATTGGTGCATGAACAATCGGTGCTGGCTGCCGATGGCACGACACGGCCGGTTATTGCCCTGCGCATGGTGGACCGTTTTGGCAAGCCGGCCCGCAATGGCACGATTGGCGGCTACAGCATCGATGCTCCCTATCGCAGCTGGTTCGAAGTGCAGACGCTGCACGACAATCAGCTGGTGGCGCTCGGTCGGCGCGAGCCGACCTTCGAAGTGGGCAGCGATGGGGTCGCCCGCATTGAACTCGAACCGAGCGCGCAGGCCGGCACAGTCGTGCTGCATCTGCGCTACAGCGAGCGGCACCAGCAGGAACTGCACGTCTGGCTCGAGCCGCAGGCGCGTGACTGGGTCATGGTCGGCGTCGCCAGCGGTACCCTGGCATACAATAGTATCAGCCACAATATGCAGGCCGCTGCCGATGCCGGCGTGGACGACGGCTACAGCAGCGACGGTCGGCTGGCCTTCTTTGCCAAGGGCGCGATCCAGGGCAAATACCTGCTCACGGCCGCATTCGACTCGCAGCAATCGCCCAACGAGACGCCGCGCCTGCTCGGCACTATTGATCCGGACCGCTACTACACCATCTACGGCGACGGCACGCAGCAGCGCTTCGAGGCGCCCAGCAGCGAGAAGCTGTACCTAAAAATTGAACGCGGGCAGTTCTACGCCATGTTTGGCGACTACCAGACCGGCCTGACGGTAACGGACCTGAGCCGCTATAACCGCACTTTCACCGGTCTGAAGACTGAATACTCCGGCCAGCGCTATGGCTTCACCGGGTTCGCCACCAACAGCGACCAGAATTTCGTGCGCGACGAATTGCCGGGCGACGGCACTTCGGGCCTCTATCGTCTGACGCACGCCGATATCATCATCAACAGCGACAAACTGCGCATCGAAATACGGGATCGCATCCGCAGCGAACTGATCGTTTCCACCCGGGCGCTGTCGCGCTATCTCGACTACAGCATCGACTATCTGAACGGTACGATTTTCTTTCGCCAGCCGGTGGCCAGCCGCGACGAGAACTTCAATCCGCAGACCATAGTGGTCGAGTACGAAACCGTGGGCGGTGCCAAGTCCGTGACGGCTGGTGGTCGTGTGTCGATCAAATCACACGATCAGCACTTCGAACTCGGCTCCACCCTGATCGAACAGGGCGCCGATGCCGGCAACACGCTGCTTGGCGGCCTGGATGTGCGCTGGAATGCCACCGAGTCCACGCGCCTGCGCGCCGAGCTCGCCCATAGCGACTCGAACGACCCGGCCCGCCGTCCACAGGCGACGGCCTACCTGGCGGAACTGCAGCATGTGACCGAACGTGTCGACGCCCGTGGCTATGTGCGCGAGCAGCAGCCGGGCTTTGGCGTCGAACAGCAGCGCCAGATCGATGCGGGCGCACGCCGCATCGGCGCCGATGGCCGGGTGAAGCTCGACAAGTTCTGGAACATACGTGGCGAGGCCTATCGCGAGGACGTGCTCGACAGCGGCAACAATCGCTCCCTGGTCAGTGCCGAAGTTCGCCGCGAAGATGCCCGCCGCGTGGTCGATGCCGGCCTGCGCCACGTCGCCGACCGGTCAGTGCAGAATGGCTCGCAGGTCTCCGATCAGGCCTTTGTCGGCGGCAGCCTCACGCTTCGTGGTGACCAGTGGCGGCTGCGGGCCCGCCAGGAATTTGCCATGGGCGGCCGCGCTGCGAGCGTCGACTTCCCTACTCGCTCGCTGCTCGGCGTCGACTACCGCTGGACCCGTAACACGACGTTCTTTACCGACTACGAGCATAGCTCCGGCAGCGCACTGCATTCCGACACCACGCGTGCCGGTGTACGCTCCACGCCCTGGGATCATGCACAGATTCAATCGAGCATCGCCCAGCAGTTCACCGAGTTCGGGCCGCGCCTGTTCAGCACCGTGGGCCTGACCCAGGGCTGGCAACCGAATCCGCGCTGGACCTACGACTTCGGCATCGACCAGACGCGCACCCTGCGTGGCACGAGCCTGGCGCCGCTCAACCCGCGCGTCCCGCTGGCCTCCGGCACGCTCACTGGCGATTTCTTCGCCAGCTTCGTCGGTGCGCTTTATCGCACGCCGCTCTGGAGCTTCAGTTCGCGTATCGAGAATCGCCACGCCGACACCGAAGAGCGCTGGTTGCTCACCTCAGGATTTTATCGTGAGCCGCTGCGCGGTCATGCCTTTTCGCTGGCGGCCAACCTGCTCGACAGCAATTCCAGAACTGCCATCGGCACCGATAGCCGCGCGGCACTGCTACGCCTGTCATGGGCATTCCGGCCGATCAGCAGCGATTGGATCGTACTGGATCGACTGGACCTGAAGTACGAACAGTCCGGTACCGGTACCACTGGGCAGCGGGCCGCGCGCCTGGTCAACAATTTCAACAGCAACTGGCAACTGGACCTGCGTTCACAACTGGGCCTGCAGCTCGGTGTGCGCTATACCGCTGCCAGTTTCAGCGGCGATGGCTACTCCGGTATTGCCAGCCTGCTGGGCCTTGACTATCGGCGCGATCTGTCGCGCCGCTTCGATGTCGGCGCGCATGCCACCACCCTGCAGTCCTGGAGTTCGCATCTCGGCGACTCGGCACTAGGCTTCGACCTCGGTGTCACGGTCGCGAAGAATGTCTGGATCTCGCTCGGCTACAACCTGCGCGGCTATGCTGATCGCGATTTTGATGCCAATCGCTATACGGCTGCCGGTCCGTTTCTCACTTTCCGAATCAAGGCTGACCAGGACACCTTCAAGGATCTCTCACTGGCCTCGCTGCGGGCGCAGCATTAACCGAACTGGCACTCGATGGCGACTGTACCGGCCTGGTGGGCACTGAAGCTCCACAGCGTTGCCAGGCTGCGCTGCAGCGCGCCGCTGGCCGCGTCCAGACTGTGCCGCCAGCGCAGCACGTCGATGCGATCACAGCCGCTGCTGATCGCGTCGCGCACCAGGGTGGCGATCACCAGCGTATGCCCGAGTTCGGCGGCACCCCGATCCTCGACACTTGCCAGTACGCTGCTGCCAAAGTTGTTCCAGGCGGTGAAACGCCAGAGATATTCGCTCAGCAGGCGCAGATCGGCAGCCGTCTCGGGCCTCACATTCAGCATGCCCGCCGGACCGCTGCCCACTTCGACTGAGGAGTTGCTGCGATCCAGGTAACTGCACAGGTATACGCGCTGACGCAGCAGCAGGGTTGGCGTGCCTGGCCTTGTTCGGTCAAATTCAAAGTAACGGCTGGTGTCGATGGTGCCCACCAGGCTGGCGTAGCTGCCGCCCAGCGCCGCAGTCTGCTCCGACCAGGCGAGCGCCTCGTTCCAGTTGTCGGTGCACACTTCGTAATTGGAGGCCGCGGTGAGCGACAGCTCGTGGCTTTGCAGGTGGCGGGTAGCGACCAGCTGCGCGCCAGCGGGCGGCGGATCGCTCACAAACCCTGATGGCGTGCGCTGCGCATCCTGATAGAGCGCAGCGGCAATTTCCAGATTGCTTTGGGTAATGCCGTAGCTCGCAGCTGCGGTAGTCACTGCGGGTGGGCCACCGCCGCCACCACAGCTGCTCAACAGCAGCAGTGCGGGCAGGGCGTGGATGGCGGCGCGTAAGGTGTGATTCCCGGGCATGCCCCGGTATCGTTCACTGCCGAGGCGACTTGATGGGTCAACGGCCCCAGCTGTGACGCAACTCACAGTCCGGCGCCAAGACTAGATCAGCAACTCCTCCGCCGGGGCGCGCAGGTTGTAATTTGAACTCATCGAATGCCCATAGGCGCCGGTATTGGCGATCAGCAGCACATCGCCTTCAAGGGTCGGCGGCAGCAGGCGATCGTGACCGAGAAAATCCGCGGATTCGCAGATCGGGCCAACCACGTTGACCAGCTCGGTGGCCGGTGCGTCGAGGCGAGTGAGATTCACGATTTCGTGCCAGGCGCCGTAGAGTGCCGGCCTGATCAGTGAGTTCATGCCAGTACTCACGCCCACATAACGCAGCTCGGCTTTGCTCTTGGTCTGCGTGACGTGCACCAGCAACACGCCCGCGCTGGCGACCAGAAACCGCCCGGGCTCCAGGCACAGGGAGATTTCCGGCCGCGCCTGCCGCGCGGCGCCCAACGCGAGGTCGAGACTGGCAAGATCCAGGCTCGCCTGTTCATGGCTGTCGGGCACGCCCAGGCCACCGCCCACATTGATGTTCTTCACCAGCGGAAACTGCCGCGTCGCCTGCAGCAACAGCGTGGCGGTCTCGGACCAGTTGCTGATATCGAACACACCGCTACCGGGGTGAGCGTGCAGACCGACGACGCTTACACCCGCCGCGCGCGCCAATTCTGCCAGCTGCGCCAGCTCGGTGAGTGGCACACCAAACTTCGAGTGCGCGCCGGCGGTACGCACATGGTGGTGATGACCGCGCCCGGTGCCCGTATCGATGCGCACCACGACCTCGCGGCCGCGCAACACTTCGGGCCAGTGACGCAGCACATAGAGGTTGTCGATGGTCACGACAATGCCCTGCTCGAAGGCCCAGGCATACTCGGCGCGCCCGGCAAAATTCGGTGTATACAGCAGGCGCTCGCGCTCCAGCCCAGGAAGCAAGCTGAACACGTGTTCCAGCTCGCCGCGCGAGACGCACTCGATGCCCAACCCTTCATCGGCCATCAGTTGCAGCAATCCGGCATGCGGATTGGCTTTCATAGCGTAATAGACCCGGTCAACGGACTTGAGCGCACGCAGGGAGCGGGCGGCCGCGCGTACCGAGTCACGCTCATAGACATAGGCACTGTCGTGCTGCTGCGCGAGCTGCAGCAGTTCAGCGCGGCGCCGCTGCCACCAGGGGATGGCACGTGGCGGCGCTTGAGCGCTTGTGCCATAAAGCTCGGACCAGGTAGGCCCCAGGACAGTGTCACCGGCCACCGGCCGGATCAACAACTCGTGAAGTTCCTGCACAAGTCGATCGCCCTGCCCCTCATCGACGACGAAAGTGAAATTCAGATCGTTGGCCGCCTGGCTGACCATGTAGATGCGCTGTTCGGCAAACAGCTCCAGGGCAGGGCCGAGCTGATGCAGGATGCCGCGGATATTGCGGCCCACCAGACTCACCGAGGCGCACGGACCAATGACCTGCACGCGGCACAACAGCGCGAGCTCGGCCACCAGGGCATCGAGTGCATGCTGATCCAGAATATTGACGGCCGGGTCGAGCGACACGGTGACGTTGGTTTCGGATGTGGACACCTGATCGACCGATATGCCATGGCGCTTGAAGATCTGAAAGGCATCGGCCAGAAAGCCCACTTCGTGCCACATGCCGGGGCTGTCGAGCGAGATCAGGGTAATGCCTTTCTTGATGCATACCGCCTTGACCCGGGCTGCGCCCTCGCCCGGGCTTGCGCTGATGTGCGTACCCTCCAGCTCGGGGGTCTGCGTGGCGTACACCCAGAGCGGAATCTGCGCCTGCCTGACCGGCAGAATGCAGCGCGGGTGCAGGACCTTGGCGCCGCTGCTGGCAATCTCCTGCGCCTCATCGTAATGCAGCGCGCGCAGCAGGCGGGCGGCCGGTGTGGAACGCGGATTGGCGCTGAACATGCCCGGCACATCAGTCCAGATCTCAAGCCGCAGCGCCTGCAACTTGGCCGCTAGATAGGCCGCCGATGTATCTGAACCGCCGCGGCCAAGCAACACGGTGTCGCCAGCGGCATTGCTGGCGATGAAGCCCTGCGTCAGCACGACCGGCGCCAGCTCCTGCAGCTGTGCGCGCACTGCCGGGTCGGCGGCAAAATCGCAACTGGCGGATAGATAGCTGGTGCGCGCCGAGGTATTCGGACGCGCTTCAGCGCGCAAGCCGCTACGCGCGTCCCACCAGCTGCAGGCGATATCCTCATCGTTCAGGAAACGCGCACCCAGCTCAGTGGCCATCAGCTCGCCGCAAGCCATGACCCGGGCACGGGTGCGATCGCTGATTTCGCCGGTGAGCGCGATGCCCGAGGCCATCTGCCGCAGATCGGAAAAATTCCGGGCCAGCGGCGCACTCACTGCGAGGCCTAATTCGGCGGCGAGGCTGCGATGGCGCTCTTCCAGCGCGATCATTGCCGGTTCGTGCGCGCCGACCAGCGCCGCCGCCAGCAATTTTTCCAGGCGATCGGTGACGCCGCTCAGCGCCGAGTGCACGATGAGTATGCGTGCGCCAGTGGCGCGACGGGCCCGTACTACGGCGGCGATGTTGCGCCAGTTGGCGAGCGTCGAGACGCTGGTGCCGCCAAACTTCAGGACGATCCAATCCGCTGCGGCACCTGCACCCATCACTGAGGAGCGCTATTCGTCTTCGAAGATGTCGCGCAGATCTTTTTCCAGCTTGCGATCCGCGAGCACCTCTTCGAGCTTGCTCCACGCCGCCTTGCCGCGCTTCCCCTGCGTGCGCACCCGTTTGTCGACTTTGGCCAGAATGCCGTCGTAATCGGTGCTGTCCTCGGTTTCGGCGACGAATTCCTCGTCGATATCGAAGTTTTCGCTATCGCGCTCTGACATGTCTTTTCTTCAGAAAACTCTTATAAATCAATTAGTTAAGAGAGAAACGGCTCTTCTCAGGCAGCGAACTATAGCTGATTTGCCGCTCGTTTCAACCTCCAGGTGCGCCACCCCCATCCACGCTGCTCCCAATCGCCCCGGGAGCAGACCCGGGAGCAGACCCGGGAACAGCCTCAGACTGCTCGATCCCGGGCTGCTCATTTCCAGGCTGCTCGGCCGCCAGTCCCACCGTGGCCAGCACCCCATCGGCGCGCTGCAGGACCTCACGCGCATAATCCCAATGTATCGCCACGGTGCTGTCACCGACCGCTGCGCGCAGCAGCTCGGAAAATTTGTCCACGTCCGGTTCATGGCTCTGCCCCTCGGCATCTACCGGCGGGTGGGCCTCGAGCAGCAGCTCGCCGTCGATCCAGGCAACCTTCACCGGTTCGTTGACGATCCACACCTTGGTACCGATCGCCACCTGCGGGAACAGCGCATTGATATCCTCTGGGTACATGCGTATGCAGCCGTGCGTCACCGCCAGGCCCACGGCGATGGGATTATTGGTGCCGTGTATCAGGTAGGTGCCCTTGCCGGCGGCGAGTCGCAGGGCGCGATCGCCCAGCGGATTATCAGGGCCTGGCGGCACGCGCGCCGGCAGGATATCGCCGTCTTTGGCGTGTTCGGCGCGCACCGACTCGGTCGGCGTCCACCAGGGATCTTTTTGCCTCGCGATCACACGTGTCTCGCCCAGTGGCGTGCGCCAGTCCATCTTGCCGATGCTGACCGGATAGGTGATCACCTGCTGCGGTTGATGGCGCCTGGGCTTGGGGTAGTAGTAAAGACGATGCTCGGCGATGTTGATCACGACGCCTTCGCGCGGCCCACTCGGCAGGATGCGCCGGCCTGGAATCAGCACGGTCGTGCCGGCGCCGGGAAGCCAGGGATCGATGCCAGGATTGACGCGAATCAACTCCTCGGAACCCAGGCTGTAGCGGCGCGCCAGATCGTAGAGCGTATCTTCGTAGGCCGTCTGAATGCGTTGATCCTCGCCAAACATGCTCTGCTCGGGATCATGGAAGTCATAAACCGTGGCCCGGCAGGGTGCAGTGAGGGCCGCAAGCAGCAGGGCGATATAAGTTTTTGTTTTGAGCATTGTTTTCATGGAGGTTTGTCGTGAAAGCCTAGCATGCCGGCAATCAGGTGGCTTTCAATAGATACCAGACAAATGTATGGTATTCACCATGAATGCCGCCAGCACCGAACCCAGCCCCCGCCAACGTCAGATGCTGGAACTGATCGAACAGTTCCTGCGCCAAAACGGCCGGCCACCCACCCGCGCTGATCTGGCTGTGGCCATGGGCCTGCGCAACCGCCAGGGCATCGATCAGCACCTGCGCGCCCTGGCCGGCAAAGGCCTCATTGCACTCGAACCCGGCCTCGCCCGGGGCATCCGCCTGCTGACACACACCGGAGCCCTGACGCGCCGCCTGCCGCTCTATGGTCGTGTTGCGGCGGGTGTGCCCACGCTTGCACTCGGCAACGTCGAAGATGAACTGCTGCTCGATCCGGCGCTGTTCCGTCCGCGCGCCGATTTCCTGCTGCGCGTGCACGGCCTGAGCATGCGCGAAGCCGACATCCACGATCGCGACATTCTCGCCGTACATCGCACTACGCAGGTGAGCAACGGTCAGATCGTGGTTGCGCGGCTGGGCGATGAGGCTACGGTGAAGTATTACCACCGTAACGGCTACTTGCTGCGCCTCGAACCGGCCAACGCTGCCTTTCAACCGATCAGCGTCGATCTGCGACGCGAGCAATGCGTGATTGAGGGACTGGTCGTCGGCCTCGTACGCAGCGGCATGCCACAGGTGCGCTAGCCATGCGGCACGAGATCATGATGAGACAGGAGTCGTACAGAGCGGGGGAAGACGGCGACAGGTGTTTTGCGTCGCTCCACGATATTCGCTTTGGCAAAACACCTGTCGCCGTCTTGCCCCGCTCTGTAACACTACTGGAGCAGCATGAAGGGCGTGCGGCAGTGCTGGAACGGCTGGAAAAAGCATGTCGCGGCGTACGGGGTGATGGGCGAAGTGGTGCTCAAGCCGACGAATATGCTCGGCCGGCGGCGCAGTCGACGGGGTTTGCTGAACTTGATGCGCTGTTGCCGGGGGGTGGCTGGCCGGTGGGGGCTATTACTGAACTGATGCCCGAGGTGACGGGAATAGGTGAGCTCTCGTTGTTGATGCCGGCGCTGGCGCAGTTGTCTCGCGCGGGGCAACACATTGCCTGGATTGCGCCGCCCTGCCTGCCTTATCCGCCGGCGCTCATACGCCATGGCATCGTGCTTGAGCAACTGCTGTGGATACAGACGCGCGAGGCGCGCAGCGCTTTGTGGGCTGCGGAGCAGGCGCTGCGTTGTCCGGCGATCGGTGCGGTGCTGGCATGGCCGGACCATGTCGATGATCGACAGCTGCGTCGCCTGCAGCTTGCCGCCGAGAGTGGCGGCAGTTGCGGCCTGCTCTATCGTGCCCCGCATTGCGCACGGCAACACTCGCCGGCTGCTTTGCGGCTGCTGTTGCGCGCTGATGCTGCCGGTCTGCACATCAATATCCATAAAGCCCGTGGCGGGCACGCGCATGCTGTGGTTGTGCATCCTGTTGCCGTCGCTTGAGCCAGCGGCGCTGCGTAACCTGGCACTCTGGGCTCTGCAGTGGAGCAGTCAGGTCAGCCCCTGCATGCCAGCCGGGGGCAGCGGCCCGGCAACGCTGTGGCTGGAGATTGGCGCCAGCCGGCAACTATTCGGCAGTGCCGATGCGCTGCGCGCAGGCATTGCTGCCGAACTCGCAACGCTGGGTTACCACGCCGCGCTTGGCGTTGCGCCCACGCCGCAAGGCGCGGCACTGCTGGCGCGCGCGGGCAACAGTGGCGCCACCGGTCACGCTGGCGCTGGCGTTGGCGTTGGCCACACGCATAACGCCGTCACGCTCACCGAGTTGCGCGCACTGCTGGAACCACTGCCCTTATCCCTGCTGGCACTCGCACCCGAACAGCTCACAGCCCTGCGCAGCACGGGGCTGCGTACCATCGGTGAGCTGCTGGCACTGCCGCTGGCCGCGCTGGCGCAACGCCTTGGCACTGATGCCAGCAACTATCTGCGGCGCCTTTGCGGCCAGACACCCGAGCCGTTGCGCATGCTGCAGGCGCCAGCGCAGTTTTTCAGCCGCTGTGAATTCTCATACGCCGTGACCGATGCCACGGCGCTGCTGTTTCCACTGCAACGACTGCTGGCCGGGCTGCAAGGTTATCTGCGCTCACTCGATCGGTCCGTGCAGCGCTACACCCTGCTGCTCGAACATCGACAGGGTGCGAGCACGCGCCTCGAGATCGCTCTTGCCAGACCAGCTCGTGAGGCTGCACAACTGCTGGCAGTGGCGCGCGAACGGCTGG
>JAYTUZ010000204.1:0-3137 GCA_043744295.1 Gammaproteobacteria bacterium
GGCGAGCTCGAAGCGGCCGCCAACGGCGGGCGTGCCGAACCGACCCTGGGATTCGTGAAGAAGCTCGTGGCCGAGCACCGGCAGGTGCTGCGCGCGCTCGAGGCGCAGAGCAAGGCAGCCTGAACCCGGGAGCGTCTTAGCGGTTCAGAAGGCCGCCCAACCACCTTGGCGAGCAGCCGCAAGAGCGCGGCCTGTCAGCCGCGCTGCCGCGCGGCGAGTTCAATGACGCGCGCGGCGTGTTCCCGCGGACAGACGAGCAGGTCGGGCATGTAGGTGTTGGCCTGGTTGTAACGCAGCGGGCTGCCGTCCATGCGCGAGACGTGCAGGCCCGCGGCCTGGGCCACGGCCACCGGCGCGCAGCTGTCCCACTCGTACTGGCCGCCGGAGTGCAGGTAGATATCCGCTGCGCCGCGCAGCACCGCCATGGCTTTCGCACCGGCCGAGCCCATCGGCACCAGCTCCGCGTCCAGTGCCTCGGCGACCGCGACCGCCTCCGCGGCGGGACGGGTGCGGCTGACGACCATGCGCAAGCGCCCGCTATGCTGCGGGCGGCTCGGTGTCTGGCCGCTGGTAAGCGTGAGCGGCACACCCGGCAGCGCCACGGCGCCGAGCGTCGCGACCCCGTCGACCGCAAGCGCCACGTGAACCGCCCAGTCGGCACGCATTTCACCGTACTCGCGCGTGCCGTCCAACGGGTCGATGATCCAGACTCGCTGTGCGCCGAGGCGCGATGCGCTGTCGTGTTCCTCCTCGGAGAGAATCGCATCCGCCGGCCGGTGCAGCCGGAGCGCGGACATCAGGAAAGCGTTGGCAATCTGGTCGCCCGCCTCGCCGAGCGCCCTGGCTTCGAACAGCCCCGAGGCGCGCAGGTCCAGCAACAGCTGCCCGGCAGTCTGCGCGAGCTGGCGGGCCAGTTCGACATCGCTGTGCGCGCCAGCGGTCACGGGATCAGGTAGCTGACAATCAGGTCAGCTGCTTCTTCGGCGCTCAGCTTCGAGGTGTCGATGTGCAGCTCTGGCGCGGTTGGCGGCTCGTAGGGGCTGTCGATGCCGGTGAAGTTCTTCAGCTGCCCGGCGCGCGCCTTCTTGTACAGGCCCTTGACGTCGCGCTGCTCAGCTACGGCGATCGGCGTATCGATGTGGATCTCGAAGAACTCGCCCGGACCGATCATCTGCCGCACCATGTCGCGCTCGGCGCGGAACGGGGAGATGAAGGCGGTGATCACGATCAGGCCAGCGTCGCTCATGAGCCTGGCCACCTCGCCTACGCGGCGGATGTTCTCGACCCGGTCGGCATCCGAGAAGCCCAGGTCTTTGTTCAACCCGTGGCGCAAGTTGTCGCCATCGAGCAGGAAGGTGTGCCGGTTCATGCGCACCAGGCGCCGCTCCACCAGGTTGGCGATGGTCGACTTGCCGGCACCCGACAGTCCGGTGAACCACAGCACCGCCGGGCGCTGGTTCTTGAGCCGTGCGTGCACCTCGCGCGTGACATCCAGTTGTTGCCAGTGAATGTTGCCCGCGCGACGCAGCGCAAAGTGCAGCATGCCCGCGGCCACCGTGGCGTTGGTCAGCTTGTCGATGACGATGAACCCGCCCAGGTCCCGACTCTGCGCATAGGCCTCGAACACCACCGGCCGGTCGGTCGACAGGTTGGCGACACCAATGGCGTTGAGCTCGAGGGTCCTGGCCGCCAGGTGCTCCATGGTGTTGACGTTCACCTGGTACTTGGGGGCCTGGATCTGCGCGGTGACGGTCTGCGTGGCGAGCTTCAGCCAGTACGGTCGGCCCGGCAGCATCTCTTCATCGGCCATCCACACGAGGGTCGCCTCGAACTGGTCAGCCGACTCGGGCGGGTTGTCGGTCTGGGCGATCACGTCGCCGCGCGAGCAGTCGATTTCATCTTTGAAGCAAAGCGTAACGGCCTGGCCGGCGACCGCTGCGTCGAGGTCGCCATCCATCGTGGCGATGCGGGTGATGCTCGAGCCCTTGCCGGAGGGCAGTACCTTGATCTTGTCCCCCTTGCGCACCATGCCGTCGGAGATCAGCCCCGAGAAACCACGGAAGTCGAGGTTCGGGCGGTTCACCCACTGCACCGGCATCCGGAACGGCTTCTGCTGGTCGGCATTGACGTCGAGTTCCACGCTCTCAAGATGCTCGATGAGCGTGGGCCCCTGGTACCAGGGCATGTGAGCCGAGCGGTTCGTGATGTTGTCACCAGCAAGGCCCGAGATCGGCATCTCGAGGAAGCTCGAGATGCCGATGCTGGCGGCAAAGGCCCGGTAGTCGGCGACGATGGCGTGGTACTTCGCCTGCTCGTAACCGATCAGGTCCATCTTGTTGACCGCAAGGACCAGGTTGCGGATGCCGATCAGGTGCGCGAGGTAACTGTGGCGGCGCGTCTGCGTCAGCACGCCCTTGCGCGCATCGATCAGGATCACGGCCAGATCCGCGGTCGATGCGCCGGTGACCATGTTGCGCGTGTACTGCTCGTGGCCGGGAGTATCGGCGACGATGAACTTGCGCTTGTCGGTGGCGAAGAAGCGGTAAGCCACATCGATGGTGATGCCCTGCTCGCGCTCGGCGGCCAGGCCGTCCACCAGCAGTGCGAAATCGATGTTCTGGCCCTGCGTGCCCACCCGCTTGCTGTCAGCCTCCAGGGCCGCCAGCTGGTCCTCGAAGATCATCTTCGAGTCGTACAGGAGCCGGCCGATCAGCGTCGACTTGCCGTCATCCACGCTCCCGCAGGTGATGAAGCGCAGCAGCGACTTGTGCTGGTGCTGCAGCAGATACGCGTCGATGTCGGCCGAGATCAGCTCGGAGGCCTGGTAGCTGCCTGGCGCCTTGTCTTTTTGCTTGCGCTTGGCGGGGCTCAAAAGTAGCCCTCCTGCTTTTTCTTTTCCATGCTGGCGGCCTGGTCGTGATCGATGGCGCGCCCCTGGCGCTCGGAGGTCGTGGTGAGCAGCATCTCCTTGATGATCTCCGGGAGTGTCGCCGCCTCGCTCTCGACCGCCCCGGTCAGCGGGTAACAGCCGAGCGTCCGGAAGCGGATCGACTTCATCACCGGCTGCTCGCCAGGTTTCAGCGGGAAGCGCCCGTCATCGACCATCAGCGTCAGTCCATCGCGCACCACGGTCGGGC
>JAYTUZ010000205.1:0-10623 GCA_043744295.1 Gammaproteobacteria bacterium
ATCGTCGCGCGCACCCTGGCCGCTGACGCGCCGTGATGAAGCGATCGGGCCTGCGAGTGTCGCCGCGCGGGTGGCCGGCCCCGGCGCTGGCGCTGCTGATGACCCTGGCCGCGTGCAGCAGCACGCCGCGCCGCGCCGCACCGCCGCCGCCCACACCCAGGCCGGCGGTCAGTGTCGTGCCCGATGCCATACCGCGTTCCGAAGCGCGCAGCGCCCACGGCAACCCGCCTTTTTACGATGTGAACGGCCATCGCTATCAGGTACTGGCCAGTGCCGCGGGCTACCTCGAGCGCGGCGTCGCCTCCTGGTATGGCCCCGATTTTCACGGCCACAACACCTCGAGCGGCGAACCCTACGATATGTATGCCATGACGGCCGCGCACCGAACCCTGCCGCTGCCCTGTTACGCGCGCATCACCAATCTCGGCAACGGCCGCAGCGTCGTGGTGCGCATCAACGATCGCGGTCCGTTCGTCAGCAATCGCATCGTCGATCTTTCCTACACGGCGGCGCAGCGACTCGATATTGTGCGCACCGGAACCGCCCTGGTGGAGCTGCAAACGGTTGGACCGGCCACTGATCCAGGGGCAAGGGCGAGCGCCTTGCCGCTGCCGACACCGACGCCAGTGCCGGCTTCCGCACCCGCAAGCCTGCCGACACTGTACATCCAGGTAGGCGCCTACGCCGAGGCCGGCAACGCTCAACGGGTCGCTGAGCACTTGCAGGCCGCCGGCATCGACTCGAGCTTGTCGCTCGCCAGCACGGCAGGCGGGCGAACGCTGCGGCGCGTACGCGTGGGACCGATCGCCAGCGTCGAGCAGTTCGACAGCCTCGCAGCGCGACTGGCGACGCTGGGCTATCCCGATGCGCGACTCGCCAGCGAGTGAAGCGAACCGTTACACTTGCGCCCCGTCTGCGGAGATCCACACTGATGTTGCTGCGCTTGGGTCTGCTGAGTCTGCTGATTGCTTTTTCGTTCCCGCAGCGAGCCGCCGCGGCAGCGCTCGCGCCCATGCCCATGCCCACGGCACCGGCCATCGAAGCGCGCAACTGGATACTGATCGATTTCGCCTCCGGCCAGACCCTGGCCGAATCGCAGGCTGACCAGAAGATCGAGCCGGCCAGCCTGACCAAGCTCATGAGTGCCTATGTCATCTTCAATGCGCTGCGCGACGGCCGACTCAAACTGGCTGAGCAGGTGTTGATCAGCGAACACGCCTGGCGCGCGGAAGGTTCACGCACTTTTGTGCAGGTGGGCACCCGGGTGCCGGTCGAGGTGCTGCTGAAGGGCATGATCGTGCAATCGGGCAACGATGCCACGATCGCGCTGGCCGAACGGGTTGGCGGCAGTGAACCGGCTTTTGTGCAGATGATGAACGCCTGGGCGCAGCGTCTGGGCATGAACGGCACGCACTTTGTGGACGCCAGCGGCCTGCCTTCGCCCAGTCACTACAGCACGGCGCGTGATCTCGCGATCCTGGCGCGTGCCATCGTGCGCGACTTCCCCGAGTATTACCCGATCTACTCACTGCGTGAATACACCTGGAACAACATCCGCCAGGAAAATCGCAACGGCCTGCTGGAGCGCGATCCGAGCGTCGATGGCATCAAGACCGGTCACACCGAATCCGCTGGCTACTGCCTGATCAGTTCGGCCAGGCGCCAGGGAATGCGCCTGGTGTCGGTGGTACTGGGCGCCAAGGGCGTCAAGGAACGCGAGAGCGGCAGCGCCGCGCTGCTCGCCTATGGTTTCAACTTCTTCGAAAGCGTTACGCTGCGCAAGCGTGGTGCCACCGTACTCACCGGCCGGGTCTACAAGGGCAGCGAAAAGTACGTTGCCGCGGTACCCGCCACCGATGTGCAGATCACCGTGCCGCACGGCCAGGGCCTGAGCATTGCCACGCGCGCCACGATGCGGCGGCCACTGCTGGCGCCGCTGACTACCACTACTGTAATCGGTGAGCTGCAAGTCGATCTGGGTGGCAAGACGGTGGCACGCGTGCCGTTGTACCCTGCCGTTGCCATAGCCGCAGGCGGCTGGTGGCGCAGCATGGTCGATACCATCAGCCTCTGGTTCTAGGACCCTTGGCAGACCCCTTTCCCATCTGTCATCTCAACGGCGCCCTGCTGCCCTTGCGCGAGGCGCGCGTCTCGCCGCTCGATCGCGGCTTCCTGTTTGCGGATGCCGTCTACGAAGTCATCGCAGTACATGCGGGCCGGGCGCGGCGGCTCGACAGTCACCTGCAGCGACTGACCGACAGCCTGGCAGCACTGCGCATCCGCAATCCGCACGATGCCGAACAATGGAGCGCGCTGCTGCAGGCGCTGATCACGGCCAACGGCGCTGCCGATCTGTATGTCTACCTGCAGGTCTCGCGCGGCGCTGAGTACGGGCGCAACCACGCGCCACTGCCGGAACTGACGCCAACGGTATTCGCCTTTTGCGCGCCGCTGCCGGCGAGTTCACCGGCAGCGCTCGCCGACGGCGTGGCCTGCATCACCGCAGCCGATACCCGTTGGGCGCGCTGCGATATCAAATCGGTGGCGCTGCTCGCCAATGTGCTGTTGCGCCAGCAGGCGGTGGAAGCTGGCGCCGCCGAAGCGATCCTGCTGCGCGATGGCTGGCTCACCGAAGCCAGCTCCTCCGCCGTACACGTGGTGATCAATGGCGAGATTCGCACGCCACCGCGCTCTCACCTGCTGCTGCCGGGCACGATGCGCGCCCTGATGGAAGAGCTGGCGGGCGCACATGCCATCCCCTGCCACAGCGTGCCGGTCAGCGAGCGCGAACTGCGCGCTGCCGACGAGATCTGGCTGAGTTCCGCCACCCGCGGTGTCATCGCGGTGACCAGCCTTGACGGTCAACCAATAGGCGCTGGCCGCGCCGGGCCGCTGTGGCGACGCATGCGTCCGCTGGTGGAGGCCAGCTGGTGAAGCACAGCGAACGGGAGGCAACAGGTGTAAGTCAACTGGCTGCCGTGCAGCGCGTGTGGTCGCTCCCCGATATGCTCGGCATCGAATGGGCTGACGGCACCGCAAGCGAATTCGCGAGCCTGTGGCTGCGCGACAATGTGTGCGAGGATCGCGACCCCCACAGTGGTCAGCGGCTCATCGATGTCGCGGATCTACCCGAGAACCCGCGGATCCGCCTGGCGGCAGTGCATGGCGCCATGCTGCGGATCGACTGGGAGGCGGAGGCGCGCCCGGCAATGTTCGAGCTCCAGTGGCTGCTGGCACACGCATCGAACCGCCCCGGGCAGCAGCCTGCGATCACGCCCAGGCCCTGGCTCGAGGGTGCGCGCCTCGATGCCGCGCGGGATTTCGCCTGGGCCACCTACGCCACGGCTCACGATGATCGCGCGCTGCGCGCCCGCTGGCTCGCGCGGCTGTTGCAGGAGGGCGTGGCGCTGTTGAGCGAAGTGCCATCGCAGCCAGCAGGGATCCTCCAGGCCGCAGCGCTCGTGGGGCGGGTCGCGGAAACCAACTATGGGCTGGTGTTCGACGTTCGCTCCGTGCCGCAACCGGAAAATCTGGCCTACACTGACCTGGGCTTGGGGTTGCACACCGACAACCCCTATCGCGAGCCGGTGCCGGGGTTTCAGGTGCTGCACGCCTTGCACACCGCAACCAACGGCGGCGATAGCCTGCTCGGCGACGGCTTCGCCATTGCCGAGCACCTGCGGGCGAGTTCGCCCGAGGCCTTCGCGCTGTTGACCCGTACTCCGGTACCCTTCCAGTACCACTCCAGGGATGCGGAGCTGTGCGCCGAGCGGCCGTTGATTCAATTGTCCTGTACCGGCGCGATCAGCGCCGTGCACTACAACAGCCGCTCGATTGCGCCGTTGCGGCTCGTGGCCGGTGAGATGCGTGCTTTCTACTCCGCGTACCGGCGCTTTGCCCTGCTGCTGCGCGAGCCGCGCTTCCAGCTGCGCTTCCGGCTGCGCGACGGCGATCTCATGGTTTTCGACAATCAGCGCATTTTGCACGGCCGCACCGCATTTTCATCGGCCAGCCAGCTGCGCCACCTGCGCGGCTGCTATCTGACCCGCGACAGTGTGTACAGCGAGGCCGCGCTGCTGCGCCGTGAGCTGCAGCCGAGCCTGAGCCCATGAGCGTCAGCGCGGAGATACTCGGCATTTTTCAGCAGCGCGGGGCGGGTGCGTATTTCGGCGAGCGTGTCTCGATGAGCGAACATTCGCTGCAGGCCGCGCACTTCGCCCAGGCTACCGCCGCGCCGACCGAGCTCATCGTCGCCGCGCTGCTGCACGACATCGGCCATCTGCTCGAGGACCTGCCGGCCGACATTGCCGCCTGGAACGTGGATGCGCACCACGAACAGATCGGCAGTGACTGGCTCGCCAGGCGATTCGGTCCCGGGGTTTCAGAACCCGTGCGCCTGCACGTTCCCGCCAAGCGCTACCTGCTGGCCACCAACCCTGAATACTTCGCCAGCCTGAGCCCGGCCTCGGTCATCACGCTGAAACTACAGGGCGGTCCGATGGCGGCGCATGAAGTGGCGCAGTTCGAGCGCGAACGCTATAGCCGGGAGGCCGTGCGGATCCGGCACTGGGATGATCTGGGCAAGGTGCCGGGACTGACGACGCCCGGTTTCAACGACTATTGCGCGCTCATCGAGGCGCTGGCGAGCAGACCATGAAGCTCGCCAACCGCGACGGGCCCGCCACCTGACAGGCCCGCCCGGTCAAACCAGACCAGATCGCCGTCTAGGGTTTTGCGCGTGCGTAGATATTGCGGAAAACGATCATCAGCGCAACACCGGCGGTCAATGCACCGAGGTTGCTGACAATGCCTGTCAGGTGGGTGCCAAGTGCCGGCGCCGAGTCGGCAAAAGCCTTCGTGAACGCGTCCGCAAACGTCGTGAGGACGAACGCTGACACCATGGCGCGAACCTGGTTTTCAGCTTCAATCCACAGGCCAAAAACCAGGCCGCCGATCAGCAGTATCAACGAAGCGTAGGGAATCGTGACAAAAGCGCCGATGATGGCGATCGCAAGCCCTACCCACAAAGTAATTTTCTTAGCGTTCATAAGTCCCCTCATTGTTGTTGCAGCACGCCTACGCCCCAAGATCGGCGCCAGACCGAGCATATATACCACCCGGACAGCGGATTCGGCAAACACAGTGCTCTGGCGACTGGTCTCTCACCAGACTGGGCTTGCAGGGTGCTGGCGGCCAGCGCAACCGCGCCCAAGCCAGGCGGAGCTTCCCGGCAACTCATTCATCCTATAATGCTGGCGTCAACCACTGCCAGGGGAACGCAAATGATTGGCTATGTAACGCTTGGGACCAACGACCAGGACCGCGCCGCGAAATTCTACGACCAGCTGCTCGGCGTAATGGGCGCCAAGCGCACCATGGAGACCGGGAATTACGTAGCCTGGGGAACCTCGCCCACCGCGCCCATGCTGTTGATCATCAAACCAGCCGATGGCAAAGCCGCCACCGTTGGCAACGGCGTGATGGTGGCGCTGGCTGCAAAGAGCAAGGCCGAGGTCGATGCGGTGTACCACAAGGCGATCGCGTTGGGCGGCAAGGACGAGGGGCCGGCGGGTCCCCGCGGCAATGATTTCTACGCCGGCTACTTCCGCGACTTCGATGGCAACAAGCTCTCGGTGTTCTTCGCCGGCTGACCCAGTCGAGGTCGGCAGCGTGACCTGGGTCGCAGTTTGCCGCCCGGGAAGCGCAAGCGCTCAACTAACCCCGTAGGGTGCCGAAAGCACTCTTATGAAACGGGAAATCCTGTGAGCGGCTTTGTCTTGCGGCTATGAAACGGTCGACCGAAGGCCTGATCGCCCTGCAGTTTCTTGCGGTGGCGCTGCCCATTGCGCTGCTGCTGCTGGCGCAGCTGGCCGCCGATGCGCAGCGTGCGCAAGCCCTTGATCATTCCTTGCCGCTGCGCAACCTGGCCAGTGAGGCACGTGCCAACTATCGCACTTTTACCAACGGCGCTGCCGACGCCGTCGATACTGGCGCGCTCGGCCGACAATCGGCCGAGGCGCTGAGCGAGTCGGCCGCGCTGCTCGCCAGGCTGGCCCAGCGCGGCGAAGCCGCGGCGCTCGGCGACGCGCCCCGCGTGGTCGCCAATCTTGCCCGGAGCCTTGGGCATGGCGCCACGCTCGAGGCACTGATGCCACTGCGTGCCCAGATCATGCTGGGCGATCGACTCACACGCGACATCGACGCCAGCTTCAAGACGCGCGATGAAGCCGTGGTCCGCGACGCCATCGCCTCGGCCATCAGGCAGAAGCGTGAAGTGACCGTCGCGTTGCTGGTCACCGGCGGGCTGAGCATCATATTCGTGCTGGCAACCAGGCGCCGCTTGAAGCGGCAGCTGGCGGCTGACGCGGCCATCGAGAAGCGGCGCCATGCCGAGATCGAGGCCATTTCGATACGCTTCAGCATGGCGACCGAAGCGGCGCGCGCCGGCGTCTACGAACTGCAGGAACAGGGCAGCAAAGTCTGGTGGAGCGAGACGATGAGCGCGCAGTACGGCCAGACCGCGTCCGGCTTCCAGCCCACTCTTGGCGAATGGCTGGCAATGATTCATCCGGCCGACCGCGTTGCGGCCGGGCAGGCAATGGAGGCAGCGCTGCGCGAGCGCCGACAGCTGCGCACGCACTACCGCGTCGTGCTGCCGGACGGGGGCGTGCGCCACATCGAATCGCTGGCGGCGGTAGTCAGCGATGACACCACGGCCAGCGCCCGCCTGGTGGGCATTGACCTGGACGTCACCGAGCGGGTCGCGGCTGAAGAGCGCGAGGACCGGCTGCAGCTGCAGCTGCGCGCGGCCTCGCGCCATGCCGGCATGGCGGAGGTCGCCACCTCGGTGCTGCACAACGTCGGCAACGTGCTCACCAGCGTCAACGTCTCGGCCAGCCTGGTCACCGACAATCTCCGGCGCTCCAAGGCCGCGGGCCTCGGCCAGGTGGTGAGCCTGCTGCAGGAGCATCAGGGAGACCTGGGACATTTCATCGGTCACGACGAGCGTGGCCGGCAGCTGCCGGCCTATCTCGACGCGCTTGCCAAGCATCTGCTCGCCGATCAGAGCTCCGCCCTGCTGGAACTCGATTCGCTCAGGAATAACATTGACCACATCAAGGAAATCGTCTCGATGCAGCAGAGCTACGCCAAGCTCGCTGGTGTGACCGAAACCGTCGAGGTGGCCCAGCTGGTCGAAGAAAGCCTGCGCATCAACGCCGGCGGCCTGGCACGCCACGCCATCAGTCTCGATCGCGAGTTTGCGCCGGTGCCGCCGATCACGGTCGACAAGCACAAGGTGCTGCAGATCATGGTGAACCTGCTGCGCAACGCCAAGCACGCCTGCCAGAACAGCATGGCAGCAGCGCGGCGCATCACGGTACGGATTGCCGCCGGCGAAGGCATGGTCCACATTTCGGTCAGTGACAATGGCGTGGGCATCTCGCCCGAAAACCTGACGCGCATTTTCAGCCACGGCTTTACGACCAAGCAGGAAGGTCATGGCTTTGGCCTGCACAGCGGCGCACTGGCCGCCCGCGAGATGGGCGGCACACTGCGCGCGGGCAGCGAGGGTCCGGGTCTGGGCGCCACCTTTACGCTTGAACTGCCGCACAATCCTCCGGGAGCAGCCAATGCCTGACAATCATCTGATCGTCAATCGCCGCGTCCTGATCATTGATGACAACCGCGCCATCCACGAGGACTTCATCAAGATTCTCGGCCGCGGCTCACAGATCGATCCGGAGTTCGAGCTGGCGGAGCGGCTGCTGCTGGGCGAGGCCGCAGCCAGCGCCACGCGGCCCTGGTTCGAGCTCGACAGCGCACTGCAGGGCCAGGAGGGCGTCGAGCGCGTGCGCCAGGCGCTGCAGGATGGACGCCCCTATGCGCTGGCCTTCGTGGATATGCGCATGCCACCGGGCTGGGATGGCCTGGAGACCATCCAGCGGCTGTGGGCCGTCGATCCAAACGTGCAGGTGGTGATCTGCTCGGCGCATGCCGACTACGACTGGACCGACCTGGTGGCAAAACTCGACCATTCCGACAAGTTGCTGGTGGTGAAGAAGCCGTTCGAACCGATCGAGGTGCAGCAGTGCGCCAGTGCACTGGTGCGCAAGTGGCAGAACGAGCGCATCCTGCGGCGCCAGGTCGAGACACTCGAGGAAGTCGTAGTGGCGCGCACCGAAGGCCTCGAAGATGCCAACCGGCAGCTCCGGCACCTTGCCACGCATGACATGCTGACCGGCCTGCCCAACCGCGTGCTGCTGGACGATCGGCTGGAGCAGGGCATCGCGCACGCCGATCGCGAGGGCCACGGCTTTGCAGTCGCCATCGTCGATCTCGACCGCTTCAAGCAGGTCAACGATTCATGCGGCCACCAGGCCGGCGATGCGCTGCTCAAGGAAGTCGCACAGCGCCTGCAGGGCGTCGCCCGCAGTATCGATACCGTGGCCCGGCTGGGCGGCGACGAGTTCGTGATGATCCTGGATCGCCTGGAAAGCCAGCAGGACGCCGAGATCGTCGCCAACCGGATCGTCGAGGCGCTGCGCCAGCCGCTGCGGGCAGGCGACATCGACCTGCACACTTCGGCGAGCATCGGCTTTGCCTTCTTCCCCGCTGACGGCAACTCGGTCGACACGCTGATGGCGAACGCCGACGCGGCCATGTACTGCGCCAAGCAGCGCGGCCGCAACAATGTCCAGTACTTTTCGCCAGACATGAGCGCCGTGACGCAGCACAAGGCGATGCTGATGAACGGCCTGCATGAGGCGCTGCGGCTGCAGCAGTTCGAGCTGCACTACCAGCCCAAGATCGACACCCGCAGCGGGGCGATCCACGGCGCCGAGGCGCTGATCCGCTGGCGACATCCGGAGCGCGGGCTGATTCCGCCGCTGGAGTTCATCCCGCTCGCCGAGGAATGCGGGCTGATCGACGCCATCGGCGAATGGGTGGTGCGCGAGGGTTGCCGGCAGGCACGCGCCTGGCAACTGGAGGGACTCGAGCCGATACGCGTGGCCGTCAACCTCTCGGCCTTCCAGTTCCGCCAGGGCACGCTGCTGAAGATGATCAAGGGCGCGCTCGCCGACTTTGGCCTCGATCCGCGCCTGCTGGAAGTGGAGATCACCGAGAGCGCGCTGATGGGCGACCCGGAGGAGTCGGTGCTCATCCTCGAGCAGCTCAGCAGGATGGGCGTGCTGGTCTCCGTGGATGATTTCGGCACCGGTTATTCGAGCATGAGCTACCTGCGGCGCTTCCCGATCGACAAGCTGAAAATCGACCGCAGCTTCATCAACGAACTGAGCTCACGCCCGGATGACGCCTCGATCGTGCGGGCCATCGTCTCGCTGGCACACAGCCTGCACCTGAAGGTGGTCGCCGAAGGCGTCGAGACGCCCGAACAGCTGGAGTTGCTCAAGAGCCTGGGGTGCGATCAGTACCAGGGCTATCATTACAGCGCGGCGGTGCCGGCGGCGGATTTCGCGCTCATGGCGCGCAGCGCCGAAGGCGGCGGCCCCGGCGCCGAGTTCCGGGATCTCGATCGCACCTACAGTAGACTTTCCGTGCTCAAACCCAGGGGCTGAAGGCAGATTCCCGAGCCCGGCGCCAGCGGCTATCCTGTAGCGATGACTGACCAGAAACTGCTGCAGTTCCCGTGCCGCTACCCCATCAAGGTGATGATTCGCGCCACTGCCAGCCTGCGCGCACAGCTCGACCTCATCGTGACACGGCATGCGGGCACACCAGGTGCAGCCGACATCAGCGAGCGCGCTTCGCGCCACCGGAACTATGCCAGCGTCACCTACATGATCGAGGCGCGCGATGAAGCGCAGATCGCCGCCCTGTTCGCCGAACTCAAGGTCACGCCGGGCGTGGTGATGATTCTGTAGGCGTAGCCGCCAGACACTCACGCGCTGCCAGCCTTGCCGACAGCAGCGGCGCCAGCTCCAGGCCGGCACGCTGCACATCCGCCGGGCCAGCGAGCGTGGCGAGCTGTGTCATTTCAAGCCCGGCATAGCCACAGGGATTTATACGCCCGAAAGGTTCGAGATCCATGTTCACGTTGAGCGCGAGGCCGTGATAACTGCCGCCACGGCGCACGCGCAGGCCAACGCTGGCCAGCTTGCGCCCCGCAACGTACACGCCCGGAGCGCTCGCCCGGCACTCGGCATGAATGCCGTGCTGCGCGGCCAGATCAATGACCGCGCCTTCCAGTGCCGTGACCAGATCACGCACGCCCAGGTGCGCGCGGCGCAGATCCACCAGGGCATAGACCAGCAGTTGTCCCGGCCCGTGATAGGTCACCTGCCCGCCGCGATCAATGCGCACGACCGGTATGTCGCCCGCGTTCAACACGTGCGCGGCCTCGGCGTTCATCCCCAGCGTGTAGACCGGCTCGTGCTCCAGCAGCCAGAGTTCATCGCTGGTCTCGGCGGCGCGCGCAGCGGTGAATTGCTGCATAGCGCGCCAGATGGGCTCGTAAGGCACGCGCCCCAGCCACTTGACGATCACCGCTAGCGCCCGGCGACGCCGTCGTGCAGTCCGACGTTATTGCCGGCCAGCGCCTGCTCGGCGCGATAGCTCGAGCGCACCAGCGGCCCGGACACGCATTCGCGAAAGCCGCGCGCC
>JAYTUZ010000206.1:0-3091 GCA_043744295.1 Gammaproteobacteria bacterium
GCACTCGCGCGCCGCAGCGAGCGATCATGTTCGACATTGGCTTCTCGGAAATCCTGCTGATTCTTGGCCTGGCCCTGGTGGTGCTCGGCCCTGAAAAGCTGCCCCAGGTTGCGCGCACCCTGGGCCGCTGGGCGGGCCGCGCGCGCGCCATGGCGCACCAGTTCCGCGATCAGCTGGAAAACGAAGCCGACGAGATCAAGGAAAATCTGAGCACCAACATTCCGGCGCCGGCCGCGAAGCCGGCCGCGAAGCCGGCTGCGGCGCCGACCACGGCGCCACCGGGCGCCACGGCGCACACCGTGCCGCCGCCAACGGTTGATGAATTCGCCGCGCGCGATGCCGCGACCACCCCCGAGGCCATGCACGCCAACGACCGGCCCACATGACCGGCGAGCGTGAGCCCCTGCTCGAAGGCACGCTGATCTCGCATCTGCTGGAGCTGCGCACGCGCCTGATGCGCGCCTTCCTGGCCGTGGTGCTGGTGTTCATTCCGCTGGCCTTCTATTCCAACCAGCTGTTCGAATGGCTCTCACAGCCGCTGCTGCGCGAGCTGCCGGCCCACAGCGCGCTGATCTCCACCAGCATTACCGCGCCGTTCACGACCCCGCTGAAACTCTCGTTTGTCGCGGCGCTGGTGCTCGCCATGCCTTACGTGCTCTACGAACTCTGGGCCTTCATAGCGCCCGGCCTGTATCGGCACGAGAAGCGTTTCGCGCTGCCGCTGCTGTTCTCCTCCATCGTGCTGTTCTATACCGGTACGGCTTTCGCGTATTTCGTGGTGTTTCCCCTGATCTTCAATTTCTTCGTCAACACCACCCCCCACGGCGTGCAGATGATGGCCGATATCACCATGTACATGGATTTCGTGATCAAGCTGCTGTTCTCCTTTGGCCTGGCCTTCGAAGTGCCGGTGGCCGTGGTGCTGCTGGTGATGATGAAGATCGTGCGGCTGGAGAAACTGACGCAGATACGCGGCTATGTGCTGATCGCGGTGTTCGTGATCGCCGCGATCATCACGCCGCCCGACGCGGTCTCGCAGACCATCATGGCGATACCGATGTACCTGCTCTACGAGAGCGGCATTCTGTTCGCGAAATTAATGGCGCGCAGCCGCCGGGCCACTCAGGCGATTGAGCCAGCGGTACAGAACCAGAACCGCGACGGCGAAGCATAGGCCGCCGAGCCACTTGGCAGGCTCCGCAAAGCTCTCGCCCACCACGGCCAGCGGCGCGGCTTTACCCGAAAACACCACCAACGCTGCCAGCAGCACGCCAATCAGGCTCTCGCCCACCAGCAGACCTGAAGCCAGCAGCACGCCCAGCTGGCGCGTAGCGCCGGGGTTCGCAGTGCGCTCCGCGCGCTTGTCATACAGCCAGCCGACCACCGAACCGACCGTTACCATGAGCGTTACGGAGGAAGGCAGGTAGATGCCGAGGCCCACCGCCAGCGGCGGCAGCGAGGCGCGCGTCGTGCGCCGGAGAATGATATCGATGACGATGAGCGCGATGCCGATCAGGATGCCGATGCCGATCATGCTCCAGTTCAGATTGCCCTGGATGACACCCTGCGCCAGCGCCGAGATCAGCGCCGCCTGCGGCGCCGCCAGCGCATGCTCGGGGTTCACGCCCGGTGCACCGGCGAAACCATAGGCGTGATTGAGCAGGTCGAGCACCGGCGGGATGATGGCCGCACCGGCCACCACGCCCACGATCAGCGCCGCCTGCTGCCGCCACGGGGTGGCATCGACCAGCTGGCCGGTCTTGAGATCCTGTAGATTGTTGTTGGCGATGCAGGCCGCGCAGAACACCACCGAGGTGACGAACAGCGCGTAGGCCACGAGCGCGGGTCCAGCCGTCGCCGGCAGCAGTGGCTGGACCACGAACGCCATCAGCACTGCCGCACCGATCACCACCAGAATGCCGACCCCCGACAGCGGGCTGTTGGAGGAGCCGATGAGCCCGGCCATGTAGCCGCACACCGCAGCCACGAAGAAACTCATGAGCGCGATATAGACGATGCCGCCCACCACCAGAATCGTGATCTGGCTGCCGAGTCCGCTGGCATTGCTGAACTGCGCCAGCAGCACTGCGATCGGCACCATGCACACCAGGGTGATGATGCCTACCAGCCCGATCGGTATGTCGCGTTCGACGCGCGGTAGCGCATCGCCGTGCCCGGCCTTGCGCGCGCGCGACGCGGCCAGCGCCGACTTCAACCCGGAGATGACCGGTCCAATCAGTTTGAGCAGGGTCCAGATCGAGGCTATGCCGATGGTGCCGGCACCGAGGAAGCGCACCTTGTGGCTCCACGCGGCGCGCGCCACCTCGCCGGCGGTGCCGGCCTCGGGATGATGCAGCGTCAGCCAGGGCACGGCGCCCACCCAGGCGATTGCCGCTCCGACGAAGAAGGCGATGCCGACAGCAAGGCCAATCAGGTGGCCTACCGCGAGCAGCGCAAAGGAGAGGTTGAAGTCGTAACCGGTCGCGCCACTCACCTCGCTGCCGTCGGCCGCCGTGCGGCTGCCGAGGCGAAAATACTGCACCACGTCGCTGGCGAAGAGCTGCATCGCGATCACGATGACGAACAAGGCCGAGACCACGCTGCCCACGACAATGGCGCGCAGTCCGTTCTGGTTGCTGGTGCGATCGCCGACCTTCAGCACTTCGGCGCAGGCCACGCCCTCGGGGTAGGGCAGATCCGAGTTGGTCACCAGCGCACGCCGCAGCGGAATCGAATACATCACGCCCAGCACGCCGCCGAGCGCACAGATGGCGAAGGACATCCAGTAGGGGAAGCCGGTCCACCAGCCGACCATCACCAGCCCCGGCAACACGAAGATCACCGAGGTGAGCGTGCCCGCGGCCGAGGCCACGGTCTGCACGATATTGTTCTCCTGCACGCTGACGCCGGAGAAATTGCGCAGCAGCGCCATCGAGATGACCGCGGCGGGAATCGAAGTGGAAAAGGTGAGCCCGGCCTTGAGGCCGAAGAAGGCGTTGGCGGCGGTGAATACCAGCGTGATCAGCACGCCCAGCACCAGGCCGCGCCAGGTCAGTTCGGTACGCGCGTCGTCAATCGTCGGTAGCTTGGT
>JAYTUZ010000207.1:0-10457 GCA_043744295.1 Gammaproteobacteria bacterium
GACCCGCTGGTAAGCGCGAATCAGCAACTGGATTATCTTGCGCATGTGTCGATGATCTGCTTCCACAGTTTGCTCAAGGCGCCGCGCACCGCAACCGCTTCGGCAGCGCGGGCCGCGTTACGCGCACCGATGACGATATCCACTGCCGGCAGATCCAGCTGGCGCAAACGGAAACTCTCGCGTATCACCCGCCGCAGGCGGTTGCGCGCCACCGAATTGCCGACGGTGCGTGCCGCGATCGACATGCCCAGCCGCGGCTGTCCGGTCACATTGGCGCATACCGCGGCGGTGAACAGTTCATTGCCGAAGCGACGCCCCTGGCGATAGACCCCCTGGAATTGCGCACCGGTGCGCAGGCACTGGCTGCGCTGGAACCTCAAGGTGGCGCGGACCGGGCCCGTGTCTGCACCGCCCGCGATCACAAAATCTCTTACGGGATCAGCCGCTTGCGGCCTTTGGCGCGCCGTCTGCTGAGCACCTTGCGGCCGTTCTGCGTAGCCATGCGGGCGCGGAAGCCATGAGTGCGTGCACGGCGCACTTTGCTGGGTTGGTAGGTACGTTTCATGGTTCAACAGCCTGAAAAATGACCGGAAAACGGCCGGGCAGGGTACGCAGGGGGCTTGGTGGTGTCAACCTGAGTCTGCTACCGGGGCAATGCGCAGACAGTATAGACTTCCTGCCCTTTTCCGCTGGCCTGTCCATCAGGTGGGGCCAGTTGGCTGGGGGATTCTTCGCGTAGCAATCCTGCGAGGCAACCTTGAAGGGGGGCGGCCGGTGAGCGCTTCGTTGTGGTCCCGCTGCGTCGGCACGCTCGAAAACGAGCTGCCGGAGCAGCAATTCAATACCTGGGTGCGCCCCTTGCAAGCGGTGGAGAGCGAGGCCGGCCTGCGCCTGCTGGCGCCCAATCGCTTTGTGGTCGATTGGGTGCGCAGCAACCTGCTGGAACGCATCGAAACGCTGTTGCGCACCGACGGCGGCGGCCCGGTGATTCTGGAGGTCGGTTCACGCGCCCCTGCCCCATCGCCCGGCCCGGCGCTCGTGGCCACGGGCGCAGCAGCCCTGCCCGCTGCCGCGCTCGGTGTGCGCTTGAATCCGAATTTCACCTTCGACAGCTTTATCGAGGGCAAGAGCAACCATTTCGCCAAGGCAGCCGCCTTTCAGGTCGCGGAGAACCCGGGCTCCGCCTACAACCCGCTGTTTATCTACGGCGGCGTGGGCCTGGGCAAGACACACCTGATGCACGCCATCGGTCACCTGATCCGCGAACGCAATCCGGCAGCGCGTATCAGTTACGTGCACTCGGAACGCTTCGTCAGCGACATGGTGCGCGCGCTTCAGCACAACACCATCAACGAATTCAAGAATACCTATCGATCGCTGCACGCCCTGTTGATCGATGACATCCAGTTTTTCGCAGGCAAAGACCGCTCGCAGGAAGAGTTTTTCCATACCTTCAACGCGCTGATCGAAGGCCAACACCAGGTGATCCTCACCTGCGACCGCTATCCCAAGGAAGTCGACGGCCTCGAGGAGCGACTCAAGTCGCGCTTTGGCTGGGGTCTTACCGTCGCGATCGAGCCGCCGGAACTGGAAACCTGCGTCGCCATCCTGATCGGCAAGGCGCAGGCCGTCGGTGTCGCACTACCCGAGGAAGTGGCTTTTTTCATAGCCAAATGCATACGCTCGAACGTGCGCGAGCTGGAAGGCGCGCTGCGCCGTGTAATTGCCAATGCGCGCTTCACCGGGCGAGCCATAACCCTGGAATTTGCCCGTGAGGCGCTCAAGGATCTGCTCACCCTGCAGGCGCGACTGGTGACCGTGGAGAATATCCAGAAGACGGTCGCCGATTATTACAAGCTGCGCATCGCCGATCTGCTCTCCAAGCGCCGCAGCCGCTCGGTGGCCCGGCCACGCCAGGTAGCCATGGCACTGGCCAAGGAATTAACAACCCACAGCCTGCCGGAAATCGGCGATGCTTTCGGTGGACGCGATCACACCACCGTGATGCACGCCTGCAAGCGCATCAGGGAATTGCGCGAGCTCGAGCCGCGCATTCAGGAAGACTTTTCAAACCTGTTGAGAACCCTGGCAGGATAGGCCCTGATTTCCTGTGCGTAAGTATGGGGACAGTTTTACGCACAGTTCATCCACAACTAACCGGCAAGGTATGGCTCTGGCGCGGAGCGGCTCCGGGCCCGATAATTACGGCGCTCGCGCATTCAAAACGGGTTGTCCCCGTTTCTCACAGGCCTAATAATCATTACTGTCTTAACTTCCAAGAAGAACTTAAATCTATGAAAGTCTCCGCATCGCGTGAAAGTCTGCTGGGTCCCCTGCAGAGCGTGATTGGTGTGGTCGAGCGTCGGCAGACCATGCCGGTGCTGGCAAATGTCCTGCTGGTCGCGCGCGGCGACAGGCTCACTGTCACCGGCACCGATCTTGAAGTGGAACTGGTGGCCGCGGGCAGCGTAAATGTGCAGCAGCCTGGTGATGTCACGGTGCCAGGCCGTAAATTGCTGGAGATCATACGCACGCTGCCGGAGAAGGCGACGGTCTCGCTGGTACGTGAAGCGGAACGCGTGGTGGTCAAGGCAGGGCGCAGTCGTTTCACGTTATCGACTTTGCCAGCCAGCGAATTTCCGGTAATCGACGACATCAACAGCAAGCAGGTCATACGCGTAGGCCGGGAGCAGTTTCGACGCCTGATCGAGAAAACCCATTTCGCAATGGCGCAGCAGGATGTGCGTTATTACCTCAACGGCACTTTGCTTGAGACCAGCGGCACGACGCTGCGCGCCGTGGCGACCGATGGTCATCGCCTGTCGATGGCGGAGACCCAGCTCGCCGAGGCGGCGAGCACAACGCAGCAGGTCATCGTTCCGCGCAAGGGCATTTTGGAGTTGCAGCGAATTCTCAGTGGTGAGGGCGAATTGGAGCTGAGTATCGGATCCAATCACGTTCGCGCCCAGATCGGCGATATTCGGTTTACTTCCAAGCTTATTGACGGCAAATTCCCGGAATATAGCCGCGTAATTCCTGCCAAACCCCCCCATACCATGAGTGCGGCACGAGACACCCTGCGCCAGGCTTTACAGCGCACGTCAATTCTCTCAAACGAGAAGTATCGCGGAGTTCGGCTCACGTTCGGCGAAAATACCCTCACGATCCAGGCACATAATCCCGAACAGGAAGAGGCTGAAGACCAGATCGAGGTCAGCTATTCGGGGGCCGCGATGGAAATCGGGTTCAATGTCACTTATCTGCTCGAGGCTTTGGCGGCTATCGATGTCGATATGGTCGACGTTTCGGTTACGGATTCAAATTCCAGCTGCCTGATCCGGGCGCCTGGTGACAACGCGGTCAAATTTGTCGTCATGCCCATGCGACTTTGAGTCCACTTGAGTTTAAGTTCGCTTGAGGTTGAAGGCCTGCGCTGTCTCGAACCGTTCAAGGTCGCGCTTCACCCGCATGTCAATCTGGTCACCGGCGCCAATGGTGCTGGTAAGACTACGCTGCTGGAGGCAGTGTACTTGCTGGGTCGCGGTCGCTCATTCCGCACCCGTCATACCGAAAGACTGATTGCCCACGGCAAGGATCGCCTGATGGTCTTCGGCCGCAGCGAAACCCCGAATTTTGAAGCCGTGGGCGTCGGCTACGATCGGGTCACCGGTTTGCAGGTGCGTATCAACGGCCGCGATGCGAAATCAGTTGCCGAGCTTTCCGAGGCGTTTCCGGTGCAGGTGCTGGATCCTGGTATCCATCGGTTGGTGGAAGAGGGTCCGGCTTACCGGCGGCGCTGGCTGGATTGGGGAGTGTTCCACGTGGAACATGGCTTTGTTGGGCAGTGGACGGATTACTCGAAAGTCCTCAGGCAACGGAATGCAGCGCTCAAGGCGGGCCAGGATCCGAGTCCCTGGGAGCCTGATCTGGCGCGATGGGGCGAAAGCCTGGCAGAGGCGCGTGGCCGGACCCTGCAGGCGTTGGAACCCTATTGGAAGGCGACCTTGACTGCTTTGCTGGGCGAGCCCATTTCCCTGACTTTCTTTCGCGGCTGGTCCCAGGAGGAGACCCTGCTCGAATCCCTGAGCCAACATCGGGCCAGGGACCGGGAACGAGGGAGTACAGGATCAGGAGCGCATCGTTTCGATGTCGTGCTGAAGTCCGGCGGGCGGCCCGCCCGGGAAGTGCTCTCTAGAGGTCAACAAAAGTTGCTTGGTGCTGCCATGGCTCTGAGCATGGCGCGCCTGGCGGGAAGCGCCGGGCGGCGGGCGCCGGCGCTATTGCTGGATGACCCAGCCGCCGAGTTGGACCGCGCCCATACCGATGCCCTGGTGAGCGAAATCCGCTCAATGAAAGGGCAGTTGATCGTGACAGCACTGCATACGGAGGAGGCGCGCTTTGGTGAGCCGGATCGAGCGTTCCACGTGGAACATGGGCGTATTAGCACGCTATAATAACAGTATGGTTACCAAGGCGATTTCATGACCCAGAACGACGTCTACGATTCCAGTAAAATCAAAGTCTTAAAGGGTCTTGATGCAGTGCGGAAAAGGCCAGGCATGTACATCGGTGACACCGATGACGGCACTGGCCTGCACCACATGGTTTTCGAGGTCGTCGATAACTCCATCGACGAGGCGCTTGCGGGTCACTGTGACAAAGTCCAGGTGACGATCCATGCTGATGAATCCATTACAGTTTCTGACAACGGGCGTGGTATTCCCGTAGACATACACCCGGAGGAGGGTCGATCCGCCGCCGAAGTGATCATGACGGTGCTGCATTCGGGCGGGAAATTCGATGACACCTCCTACAAGGTCTCAGGCGGCCTGCACGGCGTTGGTGTTTCAGTCGTCAATGCGCTATCGGACCTGCTGTTGCTGACCGTGTGCCGCCAGGGGCGCAGGCACACACAGGAATATCGCCTGGGTGTGCCGGTGGCGCCCATGGCCGATGTCGGGCCGAGTACCGAGCGCGGCACCACCCTTCGTTTCAAGCCCAGCGCCCAGATCTTCACCAATATTCAATTCATCTACGACACCCTGGCCAAGCGCCTGCGTGAGCTCTCGTTTCTCAATTCCGGCGTGCGCATCGAGCTGGTCGACGAGCGCGATGACAAGAGCGATATCTTCCAGCACGAGGGCGGGTTGCAGGAATTCGTCAAGCACCTCAATCGCGGCAGAACGCCGGTGCATGAGAATGTGTTCTGGTTCAAGACCCAGGATGGCCTGGTCAACGTCGAAGTGGCCTTGCAGTGGAATGACTCCTACCAGGAGAGCATGTACTGCTACACCAACAATATTCCGCAGAAGGACGGCGGCACGCATCTGTCGGGCTTCCGCGCCGCGCTGACCCGTACCCTGAACGACTACATCGAAAAGGAATCGGCGGCCAAGAAGGAGAAAGTGCCGACCACTGGCGACGACGCGCGCGAAGGCCTCACCGCCATCCTTTCCGTGAAGCTGCCGGATCCGAAATTCTCATCGCAGACCAAGGACAAGCTGGTCTCATCGGAAGTGAAGGGCGTGGTCGAGACCGCAGTCGCCGCCAAGCTGCATGAGTTCCTGCTCGAGCAGCCACAGCAGGCGCGCGCCATCGTCGGCAAGATTATCGACGCGGCGCGGGCCCGCGAGGCGGCGCGCAAGGCGCGCGAGATGACGCGTCGCAAGGGCGCACTCGATGTGGCCGGGCTGCCGGGAAAGCTGGCCGACTGCCAGGAAAAGGATCCCGCGCTCTCCGAGATTTTCATCGTCGAGGGTGATTCGGCCGGTGGTTCGGCCAAGCAGGGCCGCGATCGACGCACCCAGGCAATCCTGCCGCTCAAGGGCAAGATCCTGAACGTGGAGAGGGCGCGCTTCGACAAGATGATTTCATCGGTCGAAGTTGGCACGCTGATTACCGCGCTGGGCTGTGGCATCGGGCGCGATGAATTCGACATTGACAAGCTGCGTTATCACCGCGTGATCATCATGACCGATGCCGACGTGGACGGCTCCCACATTCGCACGCTGCTGTTGACTTTCTTTTACCGACAGATCCCGCTGCTGATCGAGCGCGGCCATATCTATATCGCGCAACCACCGCTCTACAAGGTAAAGCGCGGCAAGAGCGACAGCTACGTCAAGGACGACAATGAGCTCAATGCCATGCTGCTCTCGAGCGCGCTCGACAGCGCCTCATTGCAGGCCAGCGCCGGCGCTGCGCCGCTGGCCGGATCATCGCTGGAACTGCTGGCGCGCAAGTACATGGAGGTGCAGGCCATCATCCGCCGCTGGGCGCGCCGCTATGACGAGCGCCTGCTCGATGCGCTCATCTACATGCCTGAAGTCACGCTCGAGAATTTCGACCGCCCGGAGTTTCTCGATGGCTGGTGCCGCGCGCTCGCGCAGCACCTCAATGCCGCTTCCGAGGCGACGCGCAGCTTTCGCGTTGAAGTGCGTACTGGCAGTGACGGCCACGCTGCCCGGATTGTCGTTCACCGCACGGAGCACGGCAGCGTCACTGACAAGCATCTGATGCGGGAATTCTTCGACTCGGCCGAGTATCGCCGCATCGCCGATCTGGCGCACACGCTCACCGGCCTGGTGGGCCCGGGTGCGCGGGTGTCGCGCGGCGATGAGCACCAGGAAGTAGGCTCGTTCAAGGAGGCCATGCGATGGCTGTTCGATCAGGCCCGCAAAGGCCAGTCGATACAGCGCTACAAGGGCCTGGGTGAAATGAATCCCGCACAGCTCTGGGATACCACGATCAATCCCGAGACCCGCCGGCTGCTGCAGGTGCGCATTGATGATGCGGTTGCGGCCGATGAAATCTTCACTACCCTGATGGGCGATCAGGTGGAACCGCGCCGCGAGTTCATTGAGAAGAATGCGCTGTCGGTGGCGAACCTGGACGTGTAGCGCCTGCACCGGCACTTGACATCGGCACTTGACATCGGCATTTGCGCGCCAGCGTCGCCCGACTCAGGATTGGCGCCATGACCAACAGGTACCTACGCGGGCGGCATGCCGTGGGCCTCGCACTGCTATGCCTGGCCGTGTTGCTGGTTGTCGCGCATCAACAGCATCGTCGCGTCGATCTATCAGGCGTTGCGACAACGGCGGGCCGGTTTGACTACTACCTGCTCGCGCTCTCCTGGTCACCAAGTTATTGCCTTATCCACCGTGAAGATGAGGCGCAGTGCGGCAGCAAGGGCTTCGGATTCGTGCTGCACGGCTTGTGGCCGCAATTCACGAATGGTGGCTACCCGGAGAACTGCGCTGCTGACGCAGCGCTTTCGCCAGCGGCCCGAAAAAGCGGTGAGTTGCTGTATCCAAGCCCAAAACTGGTCGCGCACGAGTGGCAACGCCACGGCACCTGCACCGGCATGAACGCCCTGGAGTATTTTCGCACGGCCGATCGGGCCCTGGCCGCTGTGCAGGTGCCGGCTTTATTGCAGGCGCCACGCACCCCGCTTTCCCTGAGTGCCGCTGAAATCCGGGGCGCATTTCATGCTGCCAATCCTGGATTGCCGGTGGACGGCATGGTGGTCAGCTGCCGGGGCGCAGAACTTTCCGAAGTGCGCGTCTGCCTCAGCCGCGGGTTGGAGCTGATAACCTGCGGGCGCGGCGTGCGCAGCAGTTGTCCCGCGGTTGCGCTGCAGGTGTCCGCCGTGCGCTGAGCGCGGCGTTGCTGCCAATCGTCTACCACCCGTGTTACTGGCGTCGCTAACCTTCCTGCTCGGCGCGGTACTGTCGCAGGTGAGCCGGTGTGCGGTGGCCGCCACCCAGCAATGGGTCGTCATGGGGCAGGCCGCCGGAGCCTGCGCTCCTGCCCCCGGATCTGCCGATCGACGTCACGCTGGTTCTGGGCAGCGTGCTGTACCTGGGTTCCGGCAACATGATGATGGCGACATTGGCCAACTTGCTCTACGGCGCAGAAATCTGGCGGCACCGAAGCGGCCGGGCACTTAAACTGTAGACATGACTGGTTCTGCACCACCTCGCGCCCGCATCGACGGCCTGCGCCTCATAGGCCTGTTCAAGATCGGCAAGGCGCTGCTGTTGCTGATGACCAGCTACGGC
Organism: Gammaproteobacteria bacterium; assembly: GCA_043744295.1. Taxonomy (GTDB): domain Bacteria; phylum Pseudomonadota; class Gammaproteobacteria; order Steroidobacterales; family Steroidobacteraceae; genus FEN-1191. The sequence continues at coordinate 8,064 of JAYTUZ010000207.1, forward strand.
ATCTACCGGTTGCTCGACATCAACCTGGTCAATCGGCTCTATGACTGGGTGTATTCGCTGACCGACAATTTTGAGCGCCGGCTGATCGAGCGCGCACTGGATTGGCTCACGGGCCTGGGTCAGGCGCGCATCAGCGGCATTGTCGTGGTCACCGCCTGCTACACCTCGCTGCTGCTCACCGAGGGCGTAGGCTTATGGCTGCGCAAGACCTGGGCGGAATGGCTGACCGTGATCGCCACGGCATCGTTGATTCCTTTCGAGCTGCTGGAATTTTTCCACGGCCGCCACGGCAGGCGCCTGGCATTGGCCGCGGCTTTCGTGGTCAATGTGATGATCGTGCTCTATCTCATCAGTCAATTGCGGCGCGTTCGCCAGGCGCGCCGACAGGAAGCCGGCGCATGAAATCGCGAACACGCCACCTGCTGCTGCTGGCCTTACTGGTCGCGGCGTTTGGCTGGCAGCTGTGGGAGCGATCGGGCAGCGGCGCGGGGCGCGGGCAATGGCTGGCCTTGAGCGCTGGCGCGCCCGACGTGTTGCAGGTGGGCAGCCTGAAGCTCGAGCCTTGCGATATTGGCAGGCGCGAGTCGGGGGTTGCGACGTTGCGCGCCTATTGCACGGCCTTTGCGGTGCCCGAGGACTGGGCAGCACCGCAAGGCCAGCCGCCGGCAGGCCGACAGATCAAGCTCAAGGTTGCCATGGTGCGCGCCAGCGCCGCGGCGGCTGATCCCGATCCCGTCGTGTTCCTCGACGGTGGTCCGGGTGGCGCCGCCACCGATGATTTCCCTGCCATCGCCCCCGCCTTCGAGGCGCTGCGTCGCCGCCACCTGCTGCTGCTGATAGACCAGCGCGGCACGGGCGGTTCGAACGCGCTCAGTTGTGAGCCGGGCCAGCGCTCGCGCGCGCTCGAGGGTCTGCGTGATTGCCTCAAAGGCCTCGCGGCGCGTGCCGCGCCGCAGTTCTACACGACCAGCGCTGCAGTGCGCGACCTGGAAGCCGTGCGCCAGGCGCTGGGCGCGCCGCGGCTCAATCTGATTGGCATTTCCTACGGCACGCGAGTGGCGCAGCAGTACGCGCGCCGCTACCCGCAGGGCGTGCGCAGCATCGTGCTCGACAGCGCGGTCCCCAACGACCTGGCGCTCGGCGGCGAGCACGCGCGCAATCTCGAAACGGTACTGCGGGCGCTGGCCTTGCGTTGCCGCAAGGATCAGGATTGCGCACAGCGTTATGGCGATCCCTACCAGCTGTTGCAGCGCGTCCAGGCGCGCCTGCGTGTGCAGCCGCAGTCCCTCGAGCTGCACGATCCGAATACCTTCAGGTTGCAGCAGCGGCAGATCGATGCCGACGGCCTGGCGCAACTGCTGCGCTTCTATGCCTACAGCCCGATCACCGCCGCACTGATTCCCTACGCGCTCAAGGAGGCCGATGAGGGTCGCTATGCCGCGCTGCTGGGGCAGACGCAGTGGGTGGTCGGCGAGGTCAGCGACGCGATGGAGAGTGGCATGGCGCTCTCGGTGATCTGCAGCGAAGATGCCGATCTGCTGCGCTCGCGGCCAGAAGATGCCAGCACGGTGCTGGGCAATGCGCTCACCGATTCACTGCTCGCCGCTTGTCCGCTGTGGCCACATGCGCTGCGACCGGTCGGGTTTCGCGAGCCGTTGCGCGGGGCGATACCGGTGCTGCTGCTCGCGGGCGAACACGATCCGGTTACGCCCGCGCGCTATGCGCAGGCGATCGCCAGTCATCTTGCGCGCGCGCGGGTGCTGACCCTTGCCGGCCAGGGGCATGGGCTGGTGGGTGTCGGCTGCATGCCGCGGCTGCTCGAGCAGTTCGTGCAGTCGGCCGACCCCTGGGCGCTGAATGCCGAGTGCCTGCAGTCGCTGGGCGACATACCACTGTTTCTCGACGCCAATGGCGCCGCGCCATGATTGAAGTACGCGGTTTGCGCAAGTCCTTCGGCACGACGCGCGCTGTCGATGAGGTCTCGTTCGTGGCGCGTGACGGCGAGATCACCGGGCTGCTCGGCCCCAATGGCGCCGGCAAGACCACCTCTTTCTATTCGGTGATGGGGCTGGTGAAGCCCGATTCGGGCCGCATCTACCTCGACGGGGCGGAGATTACCGGCCTTCCAATGTATCGCCGCGCGATCCTCGGGCTGGGCTATCTGCCGCAGGAAACATCGATTTTCCGCGGGATGACGGTCGAGCAGAATATCCTGTCAGTGCTCGAAATCGCCGAGCCCGATGCGACTGCACGTTATGCCCGGCTTGAACAATTGCTCGACGAATTCGGGCTGGTGAATTTGCGCGGGGCGCCGGCAATGGCCCTGTCCGGCGGCGAGCGGCGGCGCTGCGAGTTTGCGCGCGCGCTGGCCACCGAGCCGTCGATCATGCTGCT
>JAYTUZ010000208.1:0-3070 GCA_043744295.1 Gammaproteobacteria bacterium
TGGCTGGCTGCCCTTTGACGAATACCTGCAGCAGCTGCTGTACGCGCCGGGGCTCGGCTATTACAGCGCTGGCGCCGCCAAGTTCGGTGCCGCCGGCGATTTCGTCACCGCACCCGAAATCTCGCCCTTGTTCGGTGCCTGCGTGGCCCGCCTGTGTGCGCCGTTGCTGGGCGCCGGCGCTGATCTTCTGGAGCTGGGTGCCGGCAGCGGCGCCCTGGCTGAAACCCTGCTGACGTCGCTGGCACGCCTCGAGGCCCTGCCAGGACGCTATTACATTCTGGAAGTCAGCGCCGACCTGCGCGAGCGCCAGCGCGCGCGGCTCGCAGCGTTGCCCGCAGCGCTGCGCGCGCGCGTGCAATGGCTTGAAACCCTGCCAGCGCGGCCGCTGCGCGCGCTGATGCTCGCCAATGAAGTGGCCGACGCCTTGCCGTTCCAGTGCTTCGCTGTCACTGCTGGCGCGTCGGACGGTGACGGCCCTGGCGCGCAGGGTTACCTTGAGCGCGGCGTAGCTGTGGGCGCCGCGGGCGCGCTGCGTTGGGAGCAGCGCCCCGCCAGCGCCGCCTTGTCGCAGGAGCTGGCACGCTTGTCCGCTTCGCTGCCGGAGCCGTTTGCAGCCGGGTTTCGCTCCGAACTCTGTACGCGCCTCAACCCCTGGGTCGCCGGGCTGTCGGCTGCGCTCGAATCAGGAATGATTCTGCTGTTCGACTACGGACTGGGGCGCGGCGAGCTGTATCACCCGCAGCGCGACTCGGGAACGCTGCGCTGTCACTATCGTCAGCGCGCGCATGACGATCCGTTTCTGTACCCGGGGCTGCAGGACATTACGGCCTGGGTGGATTTCACGCGCCTGGCGGAAGCCGCCAGCGATGCGGGGCTGGAGGTGGCGGGCTATTGCACCCAGGCCGCGTTTCTGCTCGACAGTGGCATTGATACCGAGCTGGCGAATGCGCGTGATGCCGGGGAGCGTGCGCGGCTGGCGGCACAGGCGCGCGAGCTGTTGATGCCGGGCGAAATGGGCGAGACCTTCAAGGTCATGGCGCTGACGCGCGGCCTGGAAGCCCCGCGCACGGGCTTCGGGCTGCAGGATCTGCGCCGGCTGCTGTAGAGCGGGTGGCATTCAGCCGAGCGCTGCCAGGCGCACTGCCCGCAGGCGCTGCGCAATGGCCGGCCCCGGCAGATCAAGCAGCTGCGCCGCCGGCAAGCGCACCGCGGCGGCGGCGGCCAGCCCGCCGCGCAAGCGTGCGAGCAGCGCCGTGAGCGCCGCCGGTGGCGTACCAGTCGACTGCGCGCGGATGGCGAGCGTCTGCAGCCACAGTTCAAAGCGCTCCGGGCGCCGGAAAGCATCGCCCGTTTCATACAGCGTCAACAGCCAGTGTGGATCGGCGCACAACTGTTCGGGCGTTTTCCCGCCAGTGCGCAGTTGCCCGCCGAGCCGCGCGGCGAGCACAGCCGGCTCGCGAAATTCGTTGGGTGCGCGCAGCCGTGTGCACAGCGCCTCAACCTGCTCCTGCTGCAGCCCGGCCAGCAGTGCGGCCCAGCGCACGCTGGTCGGGGCGCCAAGCCCCGCGGCCAGGGCGAGCGCGGCCAGGGCCGCGCCACCCGGCGTGGCCGGGCGCCCGGCGGCGCTGTCGGCATTGAAGGCCGCAAAATCCAGCTGTGGCGCCAGTTCCGGCAGCACCACCGGCAGCGCACCGCACTCGGCCAGTACCTCGAAAAAGCGCGTCGGGCAGGGTTCCCCGAGCGCGCGCTCGAGTTCGCGCCAGACGCGTTCGCTCACCAGTGCACCGGCTTCGCCGGCGCTCACCATGCGGCTCATGAGCGCGCGGGTCTGCGGCGCGACAGTGAAGCCGAGTGGCGCGAAGCGCGCGGCGAAGCGCGCCGTACGCAGGATGCGCACCGGGTCTTCAACGAATGCCTCGGAGACATGGCGCAACAGATGGGCGCGCAGATCGGCCTGGCCGCCGTGCGGGTCAATGAGCTGCCCGTCCGCGGCGCGCGCCATGGCGTTGATGGTCAGATCACGCCGGCGCAGATCGTCTGCCAGGGAGACCTGCGGTGAAAACTCGGTGCTGAAGCCGCGATACCCGGGCGCCACCTTGCGCTCGAGTCGCGCCAGCGCGTATTCCTCATGGGTTTGCGGATGCAGGAAAACCGGAAAGTCGCGACCGGCCGGCTGGTAGCCCAGGCGCAGCAATTCATCGGGCGTGGCGCCGACCACTACCCAGTCGCGCTCCGTCACCAATCGGCCCAGCAGTTCATCGCGGACGGCGCCGCCCACAAGGTAGACTTGCATGCGCACATGTTAACTGATGCCCGTGGCCTACACTTGCGGCGGCTCGCCGGAGCACTGTTATTGATGAGTAGCTGGAGTCTGTCGGGATGCAGTGCGGGTTACCTGCTGCAGGCCGCGCATGGGCAATGGCAGTTGTTGCGCGCCCGTCAGCCGATTGCGCGCCTGCTTGCGGCGCCCGGCACGGATGCGCAGTTGAAGCGCCGGCTGGAGCTGGTTGCTGAGGCGCGCGAGTTCGCGACGCGCGAGCTCGCCTTGCCGGACAACAGCAGTTATCGCACCTACAGCGCGCTCGGCCGGCCCTACGTGGTGTGGAATGTCGTCGCGGCGCCGGAATTCTCCAGCGCGCCGCTGCGCTGGTGTTTCCCCATCACCGGCTGCATTGCCTATCGTGGCTATTTTCGCGAAGACAACGCGCGCCGCTTTGCCGAGCGGCTGGCGGCGCGCGGCTACGATACGCTGGTGGCAGGGGTCAGTGCCTACTCGACGCTCGGACGCTTTGCCGATCCGCTGCTCGATACCATGCTGCGCTATGGCGACCTGGAGCTCATCGGCACGATTTTTCATGAACTCGCGCATCAGCTCATCTACGTCAAGGGCGAGAGCGAATTCAGCGAAGCCTTCGCGATGAGCGTCGAGCAGGCCGGGGTGGCGCGCTGGCTGGCGGCGCACGCTCGCGCCGACGAACTGGCCGCCTATCAGCAGCGCCAGCAACAGCAGGCGCAGCTGGTGCGGCTGCTGGGAGCGGGGCGGGCGCAGCTCGCGCAACTGTACGCGCAG
>JAYTUZ010000209.1:0-3033 GCA_043744295.1 Gammaproteobacteria bacterium
GCCAGTTCGAGCGCCGCGCGCGTATCACTGTGTGCAGCGCCAAAACTCACATTGACCTTCGAGTCTGCAATATCGATACGCACGTCCACCGGTCCAAGATGCTCGGGCGTCAGGCGCAGGGTTGCACTTTCGATCCGCTGATCGGTCAGCACCAGGATCTGTGCCGCCATGGCCTGCGACCAGTGGCGATCATGCACGGGTACACTGATGGTGCGCTCACTCTGCGGCACGGCGGCACTGCCGCCTGCACGTAGCGCCGCATTCGAATCAATGCCGGCAGCCATGCCGGGCACCACATTGGCATTGGCGAGCGCGGCTGGTGCAGCCTTGCCATCTGAAGTCGCCGCAACGCCGTCGGTCGCGGTATCACTCCCGGCGGCAACGGCGAGCGCCGCGCGCGGATCAGGCGCGGCGAGCCCAAAAAGCTCCGCCAGCGCGTGAATCTCGGCGGCTGGCGGCAGGTTCCCTGGCCCTATGGGGGCGGTCGCCGCGACGCCGTCGGGCGTTGCCTGATCTGTTACAGAAACCATCGTTGCCGCTGTTGCCACAGCCGCAGCCCGGCTGCCCTGGTTGGCGCCAGTGGCCTGGTCAGCGCTCCTGAAATAGCCGGCAATCAGTGCCGGCATGGCCAGTGACGGCATGGCAGGCGCAGCAGCGGCGCCGCCACTGCCAATGGCGGCCGCGGCGCTGCTGTCGGCTGGCGCGGCCGTCGCACCGGCCTGGCCTGGCGTTGCCAGATGCTCAATGCGCGTAGCTGGCCGCAACCACTGCAATGCAGCCGCCAGGGCTGCCAGCGCCGGATCGGGATTGGCAGTCAACAGGTCGCTCTGTACTTCCTTGCCCTGCTCTTCACTGCTGTGCCTGGGCAGCGTCTCGCCCTGCCCGTCCACAGGCAGCGCCGGGATCTGCACTTGACCCAAGGCCAGCGAGAACGACGGCGCGGCGCCGTTCGCCGCCAGGGACTGCAACATGGTGCCCGGCAATTCCTTGCCGCCGCCCGCACTGTCGACGGCCGCCGCGGCCGGCTGCGGCATCATTGCGGCACCCGTGAGTGCATGGCACGCTCATCATTTTCAATCTGCTGGCGACGCTCGTCTTTCATAACTGCCTCCCGCTTTGCCTGTTCCACGACCTTGCCGACCACCTGTTTGCGAGTTGCCGCTGCACGCCAGTGCTCGCGTGCCAGGGCGCACTCCGCTCTGATCTGTTCCAGCACCGACTGCTGGGCGCGCAGCGCCTCACCGAGCCGCGCGATGAATACCTGTTGCTCGCGCAGCCCCCGCATCGGCGCACCTGCAGTCGCGTTGCGGTGAAAACTCTGTTCATATTCCTGGCGGTAGCGCAGCAGGTCCTGCAGGCGTCGCTCGGCCTCGCTCAAGCGTCGCTCGCTCTCGCCCAACACCGAGGCCTGGTTGCGCTCGCGCATTCCGGCCAGGTCCTTGAGCGGCAACAGACGTTTTTCACGCTTGTGCATGGCGCGCCGCTCAGCCCGCCGCCGCGCTGCTGGCCAGCACCTGCTGCAGTTGCGCAATGCCTTCGGACAATGGCACGCAGGCATACATGTCCTGGCGCAGGTAGCCTTCGATCTGTGGCCAGCGCGCAATGGCCTCGTCGATGCGCGGGTCGCTGCCGCGCTGGTAGGCGCCAATGCTGATCAGATCGCGGTTGTGCTCGTAGAGGGCCGAGAACTGCCGCAGGCGACGCGCGAGCTCCTGATGCTCTGGGGTCGCGATGTCGTGCATGACACGGCTCACCGAGGCCTCGACATCGATGGCCGGATAGCGACCGCCGTCGGCGATGCGTCGCGCCAGCACGATGTGACCGTCGAGGATGGCGCGCGCCGCATCGGCAATCGGATCATTCTGGTCATCGCCCTCAGCCAGGACCGTGTAGAACGCGGTAATCGAACCCTGCGTGCCGCTGCCATTGCCGGCGCGCTCCACCAGTTGCGGCAGCCGCGCGAACACCGACGGCGGGTAGCCCTTGGTGGCCGGCGCCTCGCCGATGGCGAGCGCAATCTCGCGCTGCGCCTGGGCGAAGCGTGTCAGCGAATCCATGATCAGCAGCACGCTCAGGCCCTGGTCGCGAAAATACTCGGCGATCGAAGTGGCCAGCCAGGCGCCATGCAGGCGCATCAGCGGCGGGTGATCGGCCGGAGTTGCCACCACCACGGCACGGGCGAGCCCGGCGCTGCCAAGAATGCGCTCGATGAATTCCTTGACTTCACGGCCGCGCTCACCGATCAGACCCACGACGATGACGTCGGCCTGGGTGTAGCGCGCCATCATGCCCAGCAGCACGCTCTTGCCGACGCCGCTGCCGGCAAACAGGCCAATGCGCTGGCCGCGCCCGACCGTCAGCAATCCATTGATGGCGCGCACGCCAACATCGAGCGGCTCGGTAATGCGGCGACGCGCCAGCGGGTTGATGGGCGAACCGGTCAGTCGCACGCGTTGCTCCACGGCAATGGGCCCGCGACCGTCGAGAGGCTGGCAAGCGCCATCTACCACTCGGCCCAGCAGGCCTGGCCCGACGCCGACGCTGCCCGCGTAAGGCCGCGGCAGTACGCGCGCATTGGGCTTGAGCCCATGAATATCGCCGGTGGGCATCAGGAACAGGCGCTCGCCGGCGAAGCCGACCACTTCAGCGTCCAGATGCGCGCCATCGGTGGTCACGATTTCGCAGCGATCGCCCACCGCGGCCTGGCAGCCTGAAGCCTCGAGCGTCAGTCCGACCATGCGCGTCAGTCGACCCTCGACCACGGGCGCCGGCAGCTGCGCCACGCGCGTGGCGCCGCACTGCAGGCTTTGCAGCCAGCTGCGCTGTTGTTGCTGCCGAAGGGCGTTCATGTCGCGGCACCCTCGACGCTGCGCTCATCGCCAATTGCCGCGGCAATGGCGGCGCCCAGGCGTGCCTCGACCTGCGCGTCGATAAGGGAGTTCTCACTGTTGACGCGGCAGCCGCCGCGAGTCACGACCGGGTCTTCTATCAGGGTCCAGGCTCGTTCGGCGTTGGGCTCCGCCAGGCGCGCGC
>JAYTUZ010000210.1:0-2980 GCA_043744295.1 Gammaproteobacteria bacterium
CCGAGCCGGCGCGCGCACCGCACCTGCCGCCACGCGACAAGGAAAAGGAAAAGACCGAGGCCGAGGACGGCCGCACCAAGTACGGTCGCCAGGAATTGCACATTGCCGGCGATGTCAGTGCCCGGCACAAGAAGAAAAAGCGCCTCAAGGCCCGCACCACGCCGAGTGACACGGAGGTCAGGCACGCCTTCGAGAAGCCGACCGCACCGGTCAAGCGCGAGGTGGCGATTGGCGAGACCGTCACCGTAGCCGAACTGGCCCAGAAGCTGGCCGTCAAGGCCACGGAAGTCATTAAGGTGCTCATGAACATGGGCGTGCTGGCGACCATCAACCAGTCGATCGATCAGGATACCGCCACGCTGGTGGTCGAGGAGCTCGGGCACACGGCCCGAGCGCTCAAGGAAGATCAGATCGAGGCCGGGCTGCAGGACAGCGCCCTGGAGATTAAGCTGGAGACGCGCGCGCCGGTGGTCACGGTCATGGGGCACGTCGATCACGGCAAGACCTCATTGCTCGATTTCATCCGCCGCACCAAAGTGGCGTCGGGCGAGGCCGGCGGCATCACCCAGCATGTCGGCGCCTATCACGTCAAGACGCCGCGCGGCATGATCACTTTCCTCGACACGCCGGGCCACGCGGCTTTTACGGCCATGCGAGCCCGCGGCGCCAAGGTCACGGATATCGTGGTGCTGGTGGTGGCCGCAGACGATGGCGTCATGCCACAGACCATCGAAGCCATTCAGCACGCACGCGCTGCCGGGGTGCCGCTGGTCGTGGCTGTCAACAAGACCGACAAATCCGATGCCGACCCGGAACGCGTGCGCCAGGAACTTGCCAAGCACGAGGTCATTCCCGAGGAGTGGGGCGGCCAGAATATTTTTGTTAACGTTTCGGCGCGCACCGGTGACGGCATCGACAAACTGCTCGAATCCATCCTGTTGCAGGCCGAAGTGCTGGAACTCAAGGCGCCGCGCAGCGGTCCGGCAACCGCCTTCGTGGTCGAGGCCAGCATGGAGAAGGGTCGTGGCGCGGTGGTCACGGCGCTGGTCAAGAAAGGCACGCTCAAGCGCGGCGACTACATACTCGCAGGCACGGAATTTGGCCGGGTGCGGGCCCTGTTCGACGAGGCCGGCAATGCGGTTGAAGAAGCCACGCCTTCGGTACCGGTCGTGGTGCTGGGCCTGTCGGGCGCGCCCAACGCCGGCGATGAGCTGCTGGCCGTGGAGAGCGAGCGGCGCGCGCGCGAAGTGGCGCAGCATCGCCAGGGCAAGACGCGCGACGTCAAGCTCGCCAAGCAGGGTAGTCGCTCCGAAGATGTGTTCTCACAGCTGGGCGAAGCGAAGATCGGCATTGTCGGCGTGCTGATCAAGGCGGATGTGCAGGGCAGCGCCGAAGCGCTGCGCGATTCGCTGAACAAGCTCTCGACCGATGAGGTGCAGGTGCGCATCATCGCCAGCGGCGTGGGCGGCATCACCGCTTCCGACGTGCAGCTGGCCGCCGCCTCGCGTGCCCGCATCATCGGCTTCAACGTGCGTGCCGATTCCGGTGCGCGTGAGGCGGTCAAGGAAACCGGTGCGGAGATCCGCTACTACAGCATTATTTATGAAGCCATCGACGACGTGAAGCAGATGCTCAGCGGCCTGCTGGCGCCGGAGATTCGCGAAACCATCGTCGGTGTGGCGCAGGTGCGTGAGGTGTTTCGCTCCAGCAAGTTCGGCGTGGTCGCTGGCTGCCTGGTCATCGAGGGCACGGTCAAGCGCAACAATCCGATTCGCGTGCTGCGCGACAGCGTGGTGATCTACGAGGGTGCGCTCGAATCGCTGCGGCGATTCAAGGACGACGTTGCTGAGGTTCGCGCCGGCACCGAATGCGGCATCGGCGTGAAGAATTACCAGGACGTAAGGCCCAACGATCAGATCGAGTGTTATTCGCGCGTGGAGATTACGCGCACCATCCAGTAGCGCACATGCCGCAGCGCAATTCGCGTCAGCAACGCATCGAGTCGCAGATGCAGCGCACGCTCGCCGAACTGGTGCCGCGCGAGGTGAAGGATCCGCGCGTTGGCCGGGTGACGATTACCGCCGTGTCGCTGGTGCCTGACATGAGCGCGGCGCGCGTCTGGTTTCTGCCCTTCGGCCTGGCGGTGCAGGCTGACGAGCAGCTGGCCGGCCTGCGCAGTGCGGCCGGTTTCCTGCGCGGCGAGGTGGCGCGCCAGCTGGGCCTGCGGCATGCACCGCGGCTGGAATTCCTGCTGGATACCCAGCTCGAGCAGGCCCAATCCCTCACCGCACTGATCGACAAGGCCGTGGCCAGCGATCGCAAGGCAATGCCCGAGCCGGCGCCGACCGACGCCAGTGAGTCCTGAGGAGAGCGCGCCCCGCCCAGGGGGCGCCGGCAGGGATGCCGCGGCATTGTGCGGCATCCTGCTGCTCGACAAACCTGCCGGCCTGTCATCCAACGGTGCTCTGCAGCGCGTGCGCTGGCTGCTCGGGCGCCCCAAGGCCGGGCACACCGGCAGCCTCGATCCGCTCGCCACCGGGATGCTGCCGATCTGCATCGGCGAGGCGACCAAGCTGGCGGGCGAATTGCTCGCTGGGCGCAAGGGTTATGAGTTCGAGCTGCAACTGGGTACCCGTACGGATACGGCCGACGCGGAAGGCCAGGTCATCGAGACCTGCGCTCTGCCCAGCCTGGACGCGGCGCTGATTGCAGCGGCACTGGAGCCAGCGCGCGGTGCGCAGCTGCAGGTGCCGCCGATGTATTCGGCCCTCAAGCGCGCTGGCCAACCGCTCTACAAACTGGCGCGGCGCGGGCTGGTCGTCGAGCGCGCGCCGCGCCCGATTGAGATCTATCTGCTGGAATTGCTGGGCTGGTCAGCGGCCAAACTGCGCTTGCGGGTTGAGTGCTCCAAGGGCACCTATGTGCGCGTGCTGGCGGAACAATTGGCTGCGAATCTGGGCACTTGCGGGCATCTCACGGC
>JAYTUZ010000211.1:0-2943 GCA_043744295.1 Gammaproteobacteria bacterium
GTATCGATGAGCGCGTTCGAGCTGGAAACGTACAGGTCGACCACTCTGATCAGCAGGTCGGGGCCTCCAGGCCTGCGCATGGCGCGGATGCGCTCCAGGGTCTGCTGATCCAGGGCCACGCTCGCACCGTGTGCGTCAGCCACAGCCGCGCTACTGCCGGCTCCTTCCGGCGCTAGCGCCTGATGCAATTGTTCAATCGTAAAGGGTTTGCTCAGGTAGCGGTCCATTCCCGCTGCGATACATTTCTCAGCGTCGCCGGCCAGGGCATTGGCGGTCAGTGCGACAATCAGCGTCCGCGGTTGCTGCTGGGCCTGCTCCCACTCGCGGAAGCGGCTGGTGGTCGCGTAGCCATCCAGTTTCGGCATCTGGCAGTCCATCAATATCGCGTCGTAGCGTTCGCTGGCCAGTTTCTCCAATGCCTCTTCGCCTGACCAGGCGCTGACCGCGTCCACGTCCAGTTCCTGCAGCATCGCCCTGGCGACCTCCTGATTCACGACGTTGTCCTCGACGATCAGTACCCGGCGTGTTGCCGTGCTGGCAGGCTGCTGCCGTGCTTTGCCCGCTGCCGCAGTGGCCTGTGGAGCAGCGCTGGTCAGCGCCAGGGTGGCGCCGCTGCGATGGTTCATGAACTGCGAAAGGCAGGCGTGCAGTGCCGCCCGGCGCACCGGCTTGGTCAGGTACGCGCTCCTGGACTGTTGCGCGCTGCTTTGCGCGGGAGCAGCGGCCAGAACGGTATTCATCATCAGTATGGGGACATCCGAATATTCGTGGTGGCCGCGGATCGCCCGGGCGAGGGCTGCGCCGTCCATGTCGGGCATCTGTCCGTCCAGTATGAGCGCGTCGTACTGGCCGCCCAGTGCCCGGTCGAGAATGGCCATGGCCTCGCGTCCCGAACTGGCCTCGGAAACCATTACACCCCAGCTGCGCAGGTGCTGGCCGACGATCTCGCGATTGGTCAGGTTGTCGTCCACGATCAGCATGCGCGCCCGCTCCAGGCCGCCGGCGCGCAACTCGCGCACTACGGTCGGATCGGCGGCCAGCGGCACAGTGAAGAAGAAAGTCGAGCCGACGCCGGGCGTGCTGCTGATCTCGATCTTGCCACCCATCAGCTCGACCAGCTGCTTGCAGATGGCCAGGCCGAGACCCGTACCGCCGTACTGGCGCGTGGTCGAATTGTCTTCCTGCGCGAAGGATTCAAAGATGGTGGCCAGATTTTCCGGCTGGATGCCCTTGCCGGTATCCGTCACCTCGAAGCGCACCAGCGCGCTCAGCAGATCGCCGCCCACCTGGCGCACGCTGACCTTGATTTCGCCACGTTCGGTGAACTTCACGGCATTGCTGAGCAGATTGATGATCACCTGCCTGAGCCGCTGGGCATCGCCCCGAACCGTGATGTCGAGCTGCGAGGGCAGGTCGCAGATCAGTTCCAGTCCCTTGGTGTGCGCGCGTTCGGCGAGAATCTCCACCGCCTCTTCGACGATATCGCGCAGGTTGTAGGGCGCCTTTTCCAGCTCGAGCTTGCCCGCCTCGATCTTCGAGAAGTCCAGGATGTCGTTGATGATGCTCAGCAGTGCGTGGCCGGACTGATAAATGGTGGCGGCATAGCGGCGCTGCCGATCATCCAGTGTCGCTGAGTGGTGCAGCAGCTCGGCCATGCCGAGTACGCCATTCATCGGCGTGCGGATCTCGTGGCTCATGCGGGCCAGGAAATCGCTCTTGGAGCGACTGGCCTGCTCGGCGCGCCCGACCGCCTCCTGAGCTTCGATCACTGCGGCATCGAGCCGGGCGGTGCGTTCACGGACCCGCTTTTCCAGTTCATTCTCATACAGGCGCAGGTTGCGATCGCGCTTTTCCAGGTCCGCGAGCATGTCGTTGACGCCGTCAATCAGCGATCCGAAGTCGTCGTCGGTGGTGCGCTCGGCGCGGATCGAGAAATCCTTGCTCTCGCGCACGCTGTGCGCGACCTGAATCAACTCGCTGATCGGCCGGGAAATGGCATGCTGCAGGCGGCTCGCGAGCGCATAGGCCACGAGTCCGGCCAACAGCAGCGCCGGCAACTCGAGCACGAAACTGCGTGGCACGCCGAGCAGAATTGCCAAGGCACACACGGTGCCGGTCAGCAGCAGCACCACCGCCAGCGCATAGGCGATCATGACGCGCAGTTTTGCGGCCAACGGCAGATTGCTGAACCAGCGTTTCATGCGTCGGCCCGCAGTCCCTGCAGCTCGCTGACCGGTACCGGCCGGCCGATGTAATAGCCCTGCGCCTGGTCGCAGCGGTGGCGGCGCAGGAATTCCAGCTGCTCCGCGCTCTCCACGCCTTCGGCGATTACCTTGAGCTTCAACTCGCGCGCCATGGCGATGATGGCGGCACAGATCGCCGCATCATCATCGCTCTCGGGCAGGTCCTTGACGAATGAGCGGTCGATCTTCAGGGCATCGACCGGCAGCTGGCGCAGGTAGCCGAGCGAGGAGTAACCGGTGCCGAAATCATCGATGGACAGGGCGATGCCCGCTTCCCGGAAGCGCCGCATCGACGCGGTCGTCTCCTCGAGGTTCTTCATCAACAGGCTTTCGGTGATCTCCAGTTCCAGTCGATGCGCTTTGACGCCGTGCTGCTGCAGTGTACGCAGCACGTTGTCCACGAAGCCGGCCCGCACGAACTGCTGGGCCGAGACATTGACGGCCACGGTAAGGTGGCTCAGGCCCATGCTGGCCCAGGCCGCCAGTTGCCGGCACGCCTGGTCGATGACCCAGTCGCCGATGACGACGATCAGACCGGTTTCCTCGGCCACGGGAATGAAGATGTCCGGCGCGATCCAGCCGCGTTCGGCATGCGGCCAGCGCAGCAGTGCCTCCACGCCGATGATCAGGCCCGTGGCCAGGTCCAGCTTTGGCTGGTAGTGCAGCTGCAGGCCGTCGCTCTCGAAGGCCCGCTGCAGCT
>JAYTUZ010000212.1:0-2921 GCA_043744295.1 Gammaproteobacteria bacterium
ATGCTCAAGCCGGACGCGAGCGAGCTGCCCGCCGAGGCGTTGCAGGCCTGCGAGCATGCCGCTGCCGTGGTGATGGAGCTCGATCTGGGCTCGGTTGGCACCGAAGACATGGCCTTGGCCATGAGCACCTTGGGCACGTTACCGGAAGAGCAGACGCTGGCTGGCGTACTCGGGCCGGCGCTTTACAGCCGCTTCAGGACCCAGGCTGCGAGTGAAGGGCTGGACGCCGAACTGCTGGAGCACATGCAACCATGGCTGGCCGCGCTGCTGCTGGATCAGGCGCAGATGGCGCGACTGGGTTATGACGCCGCCGCGGGCGTGGACCAGCAACTGGGCATGTTCGCGCAACTGTCGACCGAGCAGCAGCGGCATTTCATGCGTTACACGCTGGACCAACAGTGCCACGCTGCCGAAAATGGATGGCTACGGTAGTGCCGCTGTTGACTGGCACTCAGCACTACCTGGTGGTGGTCGGTGCCCTGCATCTGGTCGGCAAGGACGGTCTGGTCGCGTTGCTGCGCGATCGCGGCTATACGGTAGTGCAGCATTAGGAGTACGACGTTTGCTCACCGCCACCTGCCACTGTGGAGCCATCAGGGTTGAGGTGCCGCGCCGGCCCCGCAGCCTGACAGCGTGCAACTGTTCAATCTGCCGACGCTACGGCACGCTCTGGGCGTACTACAAGAGGTCCGCAGTCCGAGTCATCGGTGCGCCGGGCGCAACCAGCAAGTATGTCTGGGGCGACCGATCGCTGGCGTTGGTTCGCTGCGGCACATGCGGTTGCGTTACGCACTGGCAGCGAAGCGGGCCGGCCGGGACGGACAGAATGGGTGTCAACGCCAGAAATTTCGAACCGGCGGTACTTGAATCGATCCGCATCCGCCGGCTCGACGGCGCTTCAACGTGGAAATATCTCGATTGAAGGCCGCCGCCCATCCAGGTAGGCGAGAGCGCCGGACGCTAGTAATATTGCCGCAGTTCGAGCAGCACAGGTTTAACCCATGCAAGATGCGCTCATTACCACCGCGCTGACGCTCCCTGGCTACCGCATCGTCAGGAGCCTCGGCGTGGTGCGCGGCCTCACGGTCCGTTCGCGCTCGATCTTCGGCAACATTGCCGGCGGGATTCAATCGCTGTTCGGTGGCATTATCACGATCTACACGAATCTGTGCGAACAGACCCGCGCCGAAACCTACCGTCTGATGTGCAAGCACGCGCAGCAGCTCGGCGCCAACGGCATCGTCTCCATGCGCTACGATGCTACCGAAGTCATGGCCGGACTCACCGAGGTGCTGTGCTACGGCACTGCGGTAGTCGCCGAAGCCGAACCCGGCGCGAGAGCCTAGCGGCCGCCTGGTTGCCTGCTGGTAAATGATGCCTGACGCCATTCGACCGGCCCGCAAGGCCGCGCTCACCTTCATTTTTGTAACGGTGCTGATCGACATGCTGGCCTTCGGCATGATCATTCCGGTATTGCCTTTGCTGGTGCAGAACTTCGTGGGCGCCAGTGCGGCACGCGGCGCGGAAATCTATGGGCTGTTCGGCACGGCCTGGGCCCTCATGCAGTTGATATTCTCGCCCATTCAGGGCTCGCTCTCCGATCACTTCGGCCGCCGTCCGGTAATTCTCATTTCCTGCGCCGGCCTGGGCCTGGACTTTATCCTCATGGCGCTGGCGCCCAATCTGGTCTGGCTGTTCGTGGGCCGGGTCATTTCGGGCATCGCCGCGGCGAGCTTCAGTACGGCAGGTGCCTATATCGCGGATGTGACGCCACCGGAAAAACGTGCTGCGAGTTTTGGCCTGATAGGCGCCGCCTTTGGCATCGGCTTCGTGCTGGGGCCGGCACTGGGCGGTCTGCTCGGCGCCATCTCGCCACGACTGCCGTTCTGGGCTTCAGCGTTCATGGCGCTGCTGAATGTGTGCTGGGGTCTGTTCGTGCTGCCCGAATCGCTCCCCCGGGACAGGCGCGTGCCGTTCTCGTGGCGCAGCGCCAATCCGCTGGGCGCACTCGCGTTCCTGCGCACTCACCCGCTGCTCGCGAGCCTGGCCGGCAGCTATTTCCTGATCAGTCTCGCCCATTCGGTGCTGCCCAGCGTCACGGTGCTGTACATGCACTATCGCTTCGCCTGGGATACGCGCGCCGTGGGCCTGATGCTCGCCGGCGTGGGCATCTCCTCACTCATCGTGCAGGGTCTGCTGGTGAAGCCGGCCGTCAGGGTCCTCAAAGAGCGACGCGCGCTGGCAGTCGGGCTGACCTGTGGCGCGCTCGGTTTCACTATCTATGGTCTTGCGCCGACTGGACTGGTGTTCGGGTTCGGCGTGCCGGTAATGGCGCTGTGGGGGATCGCTACGCCCTCGCTGCAGGCGATGATGACGCAATTGGTCGACCCTACCGAGCAGGGTCGCCTGCAGGGCGCGCTCGCGAGCCTGATGGGCATGGCGAGCCTCATCGGCCCGACTGCGTTCACGCAGACCTTCGCCGCGTTCATCAGCACGCGTGCCGCCTGGCACCTGCCCGGCGCGCCCTATCTGCTGGCGGCGCTGCTCCTGCTGATGGCCATGCTGTGGGCCTGGCGGACTACCCGGCCGCAGCCCGAATCCGTGTCACACCCGGGCTCGGCGCCTCAAGAATCGGTGCCTTGATCCAGGGCATTCGTGGAATCCACAATTGCAGATGGGATAGTGCGTATGGCGTGGCGACGTGCTTGAGTTATATTGCCAGGCGAGGAGGGTAGTGTTGAGAAGACGATAGTTCCACGTGTTCGGCTTGCGTGTCCCGCAAGCCGAACGGGAGAGTGTCATGATCAGGAAAGCAAAGAAAGCAGGTAGGCCGTGGCAGCCCAGGCTGGAGGCTGAGCCGATATTCAATCCGTTTGCGAGCCTTGTGGTGCGTCTTGACGAGCGTGAAGCGCCAGTCCTCG
>JAYTUZ010000213.1:0-9821 GCA_043744295.1 Gammaproteobacteria bacterium
AGGTAGCCACAGGGGCAGGGATTCATCGCGGCAACCAGCTGAAACTGGGCTGGCAATTCCAATCGCGCCGAGGCGCGCGCCACGGTAATGACTCCCGCCTCGAGCGGTTCACGCAGGGCCTCGAGCACGCGCCGGTCGTATTCAGGCAGTTCATCGAGGAACAGCACCCCGTGGTGGGCGAGGCTGATCTCGCCGGCGCGCAAGCGCGCACCACCCCCGACAATCGCGCTGGCGGAGGCCGCATGGTGAGGGGAGCGAAATGGACGCAGCCGCCAACGGGCAGGGTCAAAACCCTGCGGGCCGATGGAGGCGATGCCCGCCACTTCCATGGCCTCATGCTCGCCGAGCGGCGGCAACAGATCGATCAGGCGCGCCGCCAGCATGCTCTTGCCGCTGCCTGGCGGGCCGATCAACAGCAGGCTGTGACCACCGGCCGCTGCAATGCTCAGCGCTCTTTTGGCTCTCCATTGGCCTTTTATATGGTCTAAGGTGTCATATTGATTCTTTAATGAAACAATATTGCCAGGATTACTGAAGCCCGGCCCGCTGCCGGAGGCGCTTTCAACGCCCTCACTGACCGCGCCCGTCAGGAAATTACATACCGCGCGCAAGTCCTGAAAGCCATGTGTGCCCTGTGCCCTGGCGAGCCGCACTTCATGCAGATCGGCAGCTGGCACCACGATTTCGCGACCCGCGCGGGCGGCGTGCACAGCTGCCAGCAGCAGGCCACGCACCGGCCGCAGCTCCCCATCCAGCCCGAGTTCGCCATAGCACTCGGGCAACGGATGGCGGGTGACACGCACCTGGGCGCTGGCGATCAGCAGCGCCAGCGCGATCGGCAAATCGTAGCGGCCGCCCTCCTTGGCCAGCTCGACCGGTGCCAGGTTGATGGTGATGCGGCCAGCGGGAAAATCGAAGCCGGCATTGAGAATGGCTGAGCGCACGCGTTCGCGGCTCTCGCGCACCACCGGAGCCGGCAAGCCGACAATGGAAAAGCCCGGCAGGCCACTGCCCAGATGCGCCTCGATCTGCACCAGCGGAGCATCGAGCCCCAGCTGCGCCCGGGCGCTCACCCGCGCGACGCTCACTGGGGCTGGAGCTGCTGCATCCTGGCCTCGAGCTCGCTGATTCTCGTTTCAAGCTGCGCGATGCGCTCGCGGGCACGCTCGAGCACGATGGACTGCACCTCGAACTCACTGCGCGAGGTGAGATCAAGCTTGCCGGCCGCTCCCTGCAGCACCGCGCGAAAGTTGCTCTCGACGTCATGCTTAAGGGCGCCCAGCGCACCCGGCAATCCGGCTACGAAGCGGCGCGCCAGCTCATCGATGTTTGGAGAATTCATGCTGCACCTCATTGCCTGAACGCCTTTGCCCCGAAATCGCGCGCCGGCCGCGGGCTTGCTGCCAGTTTGGTGCAGAAGCTGCGGCATACAGGCTCTGCGACCCGGATATCAGCCCATTGGCCCGTGGCACGCTTTCTGCATTTATGCTCAGCGGCGTTCGTGGAAGGCCTCAAGGATACGCGCCCCGCCCGGTTACCGGAATACGCAATTTAGAGTCTGTTCATTGAAATACACGGGCTATGAAAATGATTGCCAATGTGGCGCGCACCGGACGGCGTGGCGACGGGCGCATCCTGCTCTCCGGTCTGGAACAGACCATCAGAATCCGCACCGGTGACACCGGCATCTCTGCCACATGAATAATCAGCTGGGAGTCGCAAGCATGCGCATTGAAGTGATGACAGGAATCCGCTGGCCGGAGGCACGAATGCTGGCGGCGGCATTGGCGTACCTGTTGTTGGCGCTGGCGCCGCTGCATGCACTGCCGGCCCACGCCGACGCACCGGTCACCGTTGGTGTCTCCGCTGCCGATGCCACGGCAGCGCCGGTCGCGGTGGCAGCATCCGCGGCAGCCGCCGCGGCCGTTGCGGCGCCCGTGCCGGACAAGGGCGACACCTCATGGATGATGACCTCCACGGTGCTGGTCATCCTCATGACCATCCCCGGCCTCGCCCTGTTCTACGGCGGCCTGGTACGCGGCAAGAACGTGCTCTCGGTGCTGATGCAGGTTTTCGTGGTCTTCAGCCTGATGGCCGTGCTGTGGGCGGTGTACGGCTACAGCCTGGCCTTCACTGCAGGCGGCGACTTCTTCGGTGGCTTCAGCCGCCTGTTCCTCAAGGGCCTGGACAGCAGCTCGGTATCGGCCACCTTCAGCAAGGGGGTCTATATTCCGGAATACGTATTCATGCTGTTTCAGCTGACCTTCGCCGCGATCACGCCCTGCCTGATTGTCGGCGCCTTCGCCGAGCGCGCGAAGTTCTCGGCCGTGCTGATCTTCATCACGATCTGGTGGACCTTCGCCTACCTGCCGATCGCACACATGGTCTGGTACTGGGCCGGTCCCGACGCCTACAGCAGCGCCGAGGCCGGCGCCAAAGCGGCGTCCACTGCAGGCTTCCTGTTTCAGAAGGGTGCGCTCGACTTCGCCGGCGGTACCGTCGTGCACATCAACGCCGGCATTGCCGGCCTGGTGGGCGCGATCGTGATCGGACGCCGCGTCGGTTACGGCAAGACCGCCATGGCTCCGCACAACGTGCCCTTTACGATGATCGGCGCGGCGCTGCTGTGGGTGGGCTGGTTCGGCTTCAACGTCGGCTCGAACCTCGAGTCCAATGGCTTTGCGGGCCAGGTATTCGCCAACACCCTGCTGGCTACGGCCGCGGCCACGCTGGCCTGGATGTTCGCGGAGTGGGCCGCGCGCGGCACGCCGACCATGATCGGCGCGGCTTCCGGCGCGGTCGCCGGCCTCGTGGCCATCACGCCGGCCTGCGGCTGGGTGGGCCCGATGGGCGCAATCGTCATCGGCGCACTGGCTGGCCTGGTCTGCCTGTTTGCGGTCTCCAAGCTCAAGGGCTGGTTCAGGTATGACGATTCACTCGACGTGTTCGGCGTGCACTGCATCGGCGGTATCCTGGGCGCACTGCTGACCGGCTTTTTCAATGATCCGCAGCTGGGCGGCACCGGCGTCTATGACTACGTCGCCAACCAGGTCGGCGCCTTTTCCCTGAGCACGCAGATGATCGCGCAGCTCTGGGGAGTGGCCGTCACCCTGGTCTGGTCGGGCGTGGTCGCCTATGCGGCCTACAAGATTGTCGATCTGACCATCGGGCTGCGCATCTCCGAGGACAAGGAGCGCGAAGGCCTGGATACCACCGAACACGGCGAGCACGCCTACAACGACTGAGTGCTGAATCGACCCGCAAGCCTGGCCGCGTGACGCGCTGCCAGGCCTGGTTTTTGCGCGGGCTTTTATACCTTTTTACCGCTCCTTATTGTGACGCGGTTCACCTTTGCCAGGCACCGCAACACTGATACTCTCCGCAGGATCAACGGAGATGACCATGCGCTACCTGACCGCGCTGACTTTGACGCTCGCAGTCCTGAGCTCGGCCAGCGCCGCTGATATCTACTGCAACAACCAGGGGCGTGATTGCAGCGACAAACCCAGTCCCGGCGCTGTCCTGATCCATATCGCCAATTCGAACTTTGGCAGTAACACGCTGTCCGCACCCGCTGCCGGAAGCGAACGCGCAGCCGCCAACCAGACGGCAGACAGTGGCGGCGCCAACTCGCGCTTGGGGCAGGACAACCGCTCCCAGGCCGTGCAGAAAGACGTCAGCGCGGCCCGCGCCACGCAGTGCAAGGACGCACAGACAAAGTACCAGAAGTCGATCGAAGCGCGCCGTATCTATCGCATGAACAAGGACGGCGAGCGTGAATACCTCTCCGATTCCGAGGCTGATCAGATGCGCCTGAATGCGCGCCTCGAGATGGAACAGTCCTGCGGCAAGAGCGGTAGCTAAACACTGCTTTAGCTCTCGCGCCGCGCTGCGCTGCCCTGCTACATTGCGCGCTACCAGGCAGGAGCGGCATCACATGCGTACGGGTTTTATCGGGCTGGGCGCCATGGGTGCGCCGATGGCGCGCAATCTCCAGCGTGCCGGACTATTGCATTCATTCTGGAACCGCACTGCCGCCAGAGCGCAGGCGCTGTCCGCCGAGCTGGGCATTGCGGCCGCGGCCAGTCCCGTCGATCTGGCACGCGACTGCGACGCACTGGTGCTGTGCGTATCAGCTGACCAGGATCTGCTGGCGTTGATTGCGGCCATCGCGCCGGCGCTACGCGAGCGCCTGCTGATCGTCGATTGCTCAACGGTCAGCGCCAATGCGGCCCGCGCGGCCGGCAGGATCTGCGCGGCGCGCGGTGCGGACTTTCTCGACGCACCGGTCAGTGGCGGCGTTGAAGGTGCGGTGCAGGGAACGCTGGTCATGATGGTCGGTGGCGAGGCGGGCGCTTTCGAGCGCGCGCAACCCCTGTTGCAGGCGATGGGCAAGGCCGCCACGCATTTTGGCCCGCAGGGCGCCGGGCAGATCGCCAAGGCGACCAATCAGATCATGGTGGCCGGCATCATCCGCGCGGTCGCCCAGGCACTTGCCTTTGCCGCCGCCCAGGGCCTCGCTCTCGACCAGACCATTGCCACCCTGAGCCAGGGCGCGGGCGGCAGCTGGTATCTGGCCAATCGCGGACCATTCATGCAACGCGGCGCCTACCCCGCCGGCTTTCGCGTGCGCCTGCATGAGAAGGATCTGAAGATCTGCCGCTCCATGGCGGCGGCAATGGGCGCGGAACTTTCCGTGGTCGAGGACGCGCTGCGTGACTACGCGCGCCTGATTGCCGATGGCCACGGCGATGAGGACATATCGGCCGTTTACCGGCTGGCGGCGCCGCTGTTCACAACCACGGCGGCGCCGACGTGAACAGCACGCCGGGCGTGCGTGACGTGGGTCGGGCGCGCGCCCTCAGTCTCCCCGACTTCTGCGCCGCGCGCGCGGTGCTGGCGGTAGTGCTGATTGTGACCCTGACCGCCGTCGTGCTGGCGGTCGCGCGTCAGAATGCGGTGCTCGGCTTCTGGCTCGACCTGGCCCGCAGCGCGCTGTTCCTGCTGTGGACTGGGCTCGGCTGCGCTGCCGCACTGTGCCTGCTGCGCCGGCCGCTGGCGGCGTTGCCGCTGGCCACGGCGACGCTCAGCGCACTCACCGCCATGCTCGCGGTGATCGCGCTGGTTTCAGCCGGAGTGCTCTGGCTGGGCGGCAGTTCGCTGCTCGGCGCCCGCGCCACCAACCTGCTGCTGCCTGACAAGCCGTGGCGCTTCTTTGCCGGCAACCTCGGCATCGGCCTGATTGTCGGTGCGCTGGCGCTGCGCTATTTCTACGTCAGCGGCGAATGGCGGCGCAATGTCGAGCTGCAGGCGCGCTCCCGCATCCACGCCCTGCAGGCGCGCATCCGTCCGCACTTTCTCTTCAACAGCATGAATACCATTGCCGCACTGACGCGCAGCGATGCAGAGAAAGCCGAAGAAGCCGTCCAGGACCTGGCCGATCTGTTCCGTGCCAACCTGAACGAGCAGCGCAGCAGCATCACGCTCAAGGAAGAGCTGGAAGTGGCGCGCATCTACCAGCGCATCGAGCAGCTGCGCCTGGGCGAGCGCCTGCACGTCATCTGGGACGTGGCCGATCTGCCGATGCGCGCCCAGGTGCCGGGACTGCTGATGCAGCCGCTGCTCGAGAACGCCATCTATCACGGCATCGAGCCGCGTACCGGCGGCGGCATCGTTACCGTGAGTGGCGCGCTCGACGGCGACACTATCGGTCTGACGGTGCGCAATCCGCTGCCGGAAGCCGGCGGCGCAGCGCATTCCGGCAATCGCATCGCACTCGACAACATTCGCGAACGCATGGAACTGCTCTACCCCGGCCGCTCCTCGGTCGAAGCCAGCCGAGTCGGTGACGAATACATCGTGCGGCTGCGCTTCCCGCACGTTGAAGACCCAACGCGGATTTCCTCGTTGTGAACACGCACGCGCCGGCGCAGCGCGTGCTGATCGTCGACGACGAGGCGCCGGCGCGCGAACGCCTGCGGCGCCTGCTCGATGAACTGGGCGAGGTCGCGGTGGTAGGCGAGGCCGCCAGTGGCGAAGCTGCCGTGCGGCTGGCGGGCGAGCTCAAGCCCGATGTGCTGCTGCTCGATGTGCGCATGCCCGGCATGAGCGGGCTGGAAGCGGCACGTCACCTGGCGCTGCTGCCGGCGGCGCCGGCTGTGGTCTTTACGACCGCGTACGACAGCTACGCGGTCGAAGCCTTCGAGGCGCAGGCGATCGGCTATCTGCTCAAGCCGGTGCGTGCCGAGAAACTGCGGGCCGCGCTGCAACGTGCCGCGCGACTGGCCGGCGCGCAGCTCAGCGGCATCGCCCGCGCCGACCCGCAGCGCCCGGCGCGCACCCACGTGGCGGCGCGCCTCGGCGATACGGTGCGCCTGATCGCCATAGCCGAGATCTACTACTTCTCCGCCGACCAGAAATACACCACGGTGCGCCATCGCGGCGGCAGCGAACTGATCGAAGATCCGCTGCGGACGCTCGAGCAGGAATTTGCCGCGCAGTTTGTGCGCGTGCACCGCAACGCACTCGTGAATATCAGCTTTCTCGCAGCGGTCGAGCGCGACGCGGCTGGCCAGCACCAGGTGGTGCTGCGCGAGACCGGCGAACGGCTGGCGGTAAGCCGGCGGCTGGCGGGGGAGCTGCGCGAGCGCCTGCACTGCTAGCGCCAGCCGGCCTTCAGCAATCAAGTCCGCAAGCAAATGTGTTCGATTTCTTACTATAATGGCTGTTACTATATGTTGCCGCAGCACGCGGCAAGTTCACCAGGCGATTGCAGCCCATGCCCAGGGAAGAAGCTCCGTTCCGCATCGGCTTCCTGATCCACGACGTCTCACGGCTGCGGCGTACCGTGGTCGACAAGGCGCTGCGCCCGCTGGGCATCACGCGCTCGCAGTGGTGGGTGCTGGCCAATCTGGCGCGCGACGACAGCACCGCCATGACGCAAACCGAACTCGCCCGGGTCATGGACGTGGGCAAGGTGACGCTCGGCGGCCTGATAGACCGGCTGGAATCCGGCGGACTGGTCCGGCGCCAGCCTGATCCTGCTGATCGCCGCGCCAAGCGGATCGTCATGACCCAGAAGGGCAGCAGGTTGCTGGCGGAAATCCACACCGTTGCCCGGGAAGTGGACACCAGCATCATGGCTGGCATCGTGAAAGGCGACATTGCGCGAACCGAAGCACTGCTGGCAAGAATGAAACAGCAGCTCGTCGCCATGGATGCCGTGCCCGGCATCGCGAGCACCCGCAGCGCCGACTAGGGCCTAGCGGCGCGCGGACCCCGCCTGCGGCCGCCTGAGCTCCTGGATTGCGCCGTCCAGTCCGGCGAGCGTCAACGGATACATGCGTTCGGCGACCAGCTCGCGCGCCAGCCTGATGGATGGCGTCGATTGCCAGCGCGCCTCGGGCTCCGGGTTCAGCCATACCAGGCGCGGAAAGTGTGCAGTGATGCGCTGCAGCCAGACAGCGCCCGATTCCTCATTCCAGTGCTCGATGCTGCCGCCGGGTTGAGTGATTTCGTAAGGACTCATGCTCGCATCGCCCACCAGCACCACGCAATAGTCGGGGCCGAAAGTACGCAGCAGCTGCGTGGTCGGGGTGCGCGCGCTGTGCCGGCGGTTGTTGTCCTGCCACAGGGATTCGTAGGTGAAATTGTGGAAGTAGAAATGTCGCAGCTGCCTGAACTCGGCGCGCGCCGCGGAGAACAGTTCTTCACAGGCGCGCACGTGATCTTCCATCGAACCGCCGGAATCGAGCAGCAGCAGGACTTTCACCGCGTTGCGCCGCTCCGGCACCATCTTCAGATCAAGCCAGCCGGCGTTGCGCGCCGTGGCGCTGATCGTGCCGTCGAGATCCAGCTCATGCGCCGCGCCGCTGCGCGCAAAGCGCCGCAGCTTGCGCAGCGCCATCTTCAGATTGCGGGTTCCGAGCTCGACGCTATCATCGAAATTGCGATACTCGCGCGACTCCCAGACCTTCACCGCACGGCGCTGGCGCGACTCACTCTGACCGATGCGGATGCCTTCCGTATTGTAGCCGTCGGCACCGAAGGGCGAAGTGCCGCCGGTGCCAATCCAGCGGTTGCCGCCGCGATGCTGCCCTTGCTGTTCGCTGAGGCGTTGGCGCAGGGTGTCAAGCAACTCGGTCCAGCTACCCAGCGCGGCCAGCTGGCGTTTCTCCTCGTCAGTGAACAGGCGCTCGCCCATCGACTGCAGCCATTCCGGAGGAATCTCGGCCACGAGCTTTTCAAACAGGCGCTCGGCGCCCTCGAAGTACTGCGCGAACACCCGCTCATAGCGATCAAAATGCCGCTCATCCTTGACCAGCACCAGGCGCCCGAGGTGGTAAAACTCTTCGGCTGAACAGAATGCCACGCGCTGCCTGAGCGCCTCGAGGAGCGTGAGAAACTCCGTCAGGCTGACCGGCACGCCGGCACTGCGCAGCTCAAAGAAGAAAGGCACCAGCACGGCTGAGCGGCGCTGTCAGCGCCCGGCGCGACGTTGCAGGAACACCAGCTGCTCCACCAGCTGCACATCCTGTTCGTTCTTGAGCAGCGCACCAAATAGCGGCGGCAGCGATGACCTGGAGTCGTCGGCACGCAGCGCCTCAGGTGCAATATCCTCGGCGACCAGCAGTTTCAGCCAGTCGAGCAGCTCGGAAGTCGAAGGCTTCTTGCGCAGCCCCGGAGTTTCACGCAGCCGGAAGAACGCGCCCAGCGCCTCGGCCAGCAATTCCTGTTTGAGCCTGGGATAGTGCACGGCGACGATGCTGCTCATGGTCGCCGCGTCCGGAAAGCGGATGTAGTGAAAGAAGCAGCGGCGCAGAAAGGCATCGGGCAGCTCTTTCTCATTGTTGCTGGTGATCAGCATTATGGGTCGATGCCGCGCCTGCACCAGCGTGCGGGTTTCGTAGACATAAAATTCCATGCGGTCGAGCTCGCGCAGCAGATCGTTGGGAAACTCGATGTCGGCCTTGTCGATCTCATCGATCAGCAATACCGGCTGCCGCTCGGATTCGAAGGCTTCCCACAAGCGACCCTTGAGAATGTAGTTGCCAATGTCCCCAACCCTGGCGTCGCCGAGCTGCGAGTCGCGCAGGCGCGAGACCGCGTCGTATTCGTACAGCCCCTGCTGCGCCTTGCTGGTGGACTTGATGTGCCACTCGTAAATGGGCCGCTGGAGTGCACGCGCGATTTCCTCGGCCAGCTGCGTCTTACCCGTGCCCGGCTCGCCTTTGATGAGTAGCGGCCGCGACAGCGAGATTGAGGCATTCACCGCCATCATTAAATCGTCGGTGGCGATATACGTTGAGGTGCCACTAAAGCGTTGTTCATTCATTGATGGAACCCGGATCTAACAAAAGAGTGTGTTGTGCAGCGCCCGGCAAAAATGGCGGAGGCTTACCACTGAGCCAGGCAGCGAAACCGTTACGATAGAACGGTGACATGGGATTGCCGCTTTGACCACCCGGAAGCTGCAAATAGGCCTCGGATTCATGGCCTGGCGATACCGCGAAGCGCTCCGATGCACCGAAAGTGGGCGCCTGCACGCGCGGCATGTCGCGATCACCGGCCATTGCAGTGGCGGGTAAGTCTAGCCAGCGCCCCAGAAATCCCAGCGACTCTGACAGTGGATGATGAATCGCCAGACGATTCTGCGCGCCCCAGCTGCAGCGATCCAGCGAGCCGCAGGATTCGCGCAGACGCGAGATGGTCTCATCCACCTGTGCCAGCAGAAAGGCGCGCCAGCTGCTCTGGTCCCGCTGAAGCAAATGCAAAGGTTGCTCGGTGACCAGCCGCCACAGCGCACCTTCAAATTGCGGCGG
>JAYTUZ010000214.1:0-9718 GCA_043744295.1 Gammaproteobacteria bacterium
CTGCGGTTGGTGCCACCGGCCGAGACTGCGCAGCCGGCCGGCAGCCCGCGGGCCGGAAACCTGCAGCAGCGGGTCGCCGAACTCGAGCAGCAGCTGGCCGAAAAGGACCGGCTGCTGAGCCTGCGTAGCGCCGAGCTGGCGCGACTGCAGCAGCGCAGCGGCGCGGCGCCGGCGAGCGGCCCGTCCGCCGCGCCACCGACACGCCCGGTTGGCGCGACGCCGACCACCCCCGCCGCGCCGGCGGTTGCTCCAGCGGCGGCTCCTCCGGCGACAGTGCCGACGCCGAAGGCCCCGGCAGCGACAGCCCCGAAGCCGGCGCCGAAGGCCGCGCCAGCGCCCGAATCGTCGACCTCGATGCTCGACTGGATCATGGACAACTGGTACTTGCCAGTTGCAGGCGTCGCACTGCTGGCCGCGCTGGCCCTGTTCCTGCGCAGCCGGCGCGCCCGACAGGATGCCTACGGCGACCGTCGCTTCGACCAGTTTGGCGCCGCCGGTTCGCTGGGCGAGAGCAGTCAGACACTGCCAGCCCGCCAGATGCCCGATGCGGTCGATTCGATCGTCGTCGAGGAAACTGGAAGTCATCGCGACACCCGGGCCGGCGACGCACTACCGGCGCCGACCATCTCCGTGTCCGACGACGGCGATGCAGCCATCGAGGTGTCCGCGCCGACCGATGGCAGTGTCGGGCTGGACCAGGGCGACCCGCTGGCCGAAGCCGACTTCCACATGGCCTATGGTCTTTACGACCAGGCTGCCGATCTGGTGCGTATCGCCATCGCGCGCGAACCGCAGCGTCGCGACCTGCAGCTCAAGTTGCTAGAAGTATTCTTCGTCTGGGGCAACAAGGACCAGTTCCTGCAGCTGGCGCGCGAACTCTCCACCACGCGCGAGCAGGCGCTGTCGGGTGAGTGGGAAAAGATTGTCATCATGGGCCGGCAGATTGCGCCCGACGATGCGCTGTTTGCGGCCGGCGGCTCGCTCCCTGGCGCAGCTGTCGGTGGCGTCGACCTGAATCTCGAGGGCGGCCAGAATCGGGTTGATTTCGACCTGCTGGGCGAGCCGACCGTGGCTCACGAAACCGGCAACGATAAAGTTGATCTTGATCTGGGTGCGGCGCTGGGCGATGAGGAAGCCACCGGCGAGTTGCGCGCCCTGGGCGACACCGGCGTCGACTTCATGCTCGACGATCCGGCGCGCGGCTCGGATGTCACGGGTACGACCCGTGAAATGCCGCAGTCGTCGCACACGGTTACGCTGGAGTTCACTGATGCCACCGGCTCCCACACGGTCGGCGAAGTGCCCACGGTCGAGCAGCCGCATCTGACCGGCGACCTTGACAATCCCACCATCCGGCAAAAGCTCGAAGCCACCGCGGCACAGAACCTGGGGCGCGCTGAGCAGACCGCAGAGTTGGCGCTCGATGACTTGGGGCTGGATCTCTCGGCAGCCACCGGTACCCAGGAAATGGCCAGTGAGGGCGCCGATGCCTCGCCGACCATGCTCAGCAGTCTGGATGACGACACCCGCACGCTACTGGCGCGCGCCGAGGCGGCCTCGGGCGAGACGGCCGAGATGCGCAGCAAGCCGAGCGACACCAGCGGTACCTGGTTGTTCACGGACAAGGATTTTTCATCGGTGCTGCCTGCCATGGGCGGCGGGGCGGGCAATGGATCCGGCGATGGCAATGTGCACACCGAGCTGGTTACTGCGTTGATGCCGCGCGGCTCCGAGAATGGGCTGGGCCTGACCAATGAGGTTGCCGCGCTGAAGGGCGCTGGCGGCAAAGTCGACTTGAACCTGCACGATCTCGAGGCGACGGGCGATCCGGCCGTGGCAAGCCTCGATCTGGACGTCGGCACGCACAACGCCCCGGCCGACAGCCGGTTCACCGAAACACAGCGCCTGGTGGCAGATCCCGAGGCCTCGGAGCCGGAGCCTGCCACAATGAGCGAGGTGGGCACCAAGCTCGATCTGGCGCGCGCTTATATGGATATGGGCGATCCGGAAGGGGCGCGCAGCATCCTCGATGAAGTCCTGAGCGAAGGTTCGGCCTCGCAAAAGACCGAGGCGCGCCGGCTTATCG
Organism: Gammaproteobacteria bacterium; assembly: GCA_043744295.1. Lineage (GTDB taxonomy): Bacteria > Pseudomonadota > Gammaproteobacteria > Steroidobacterales > Steroidobacteraceae > FEN-1191. The sequence continues at coordinate 2,087 of JAYTUZ010000214.1, forward strand.
ATTCTCTGCCAGGCTGAAGCGGGAAGCGCGGGCCTCCTGCACCATGGGCCTGGAGGGCCGCTCTTTGAGCCGCATTGCCGTCGGTATCGAGTACGACGGTAGCGGCTTCCACGGCTGGCAGCTGCAGACCCAGGTACGCTCTATCCAACAGGAAGTGCAGCGTGCCCTCAGCACAATTGCCGATGCTCCCATCGCACTCAGCTGTGCTGGCCGTACCGACGCCGGCGTGCATGCGCGCGCCCAGGTAGCCCATTTCGACACCGTGGCGCAACGTTCCATGCGCGCCTGGGTGCTGGGCGCCAATTGCGAGTTGCCGCCGGCCATCAATCTGCGCTGGGCCTGCGGCGTGGCGCAGCACTTTCACGCCCGCTTCGGCGCACTGCGGCGCAGCTACCGCTACCTGATCCTGAATCGCCCGGTGCGTTCAGGCCTGGCGGCGCAGCGTGCCTGGTGCGTATACCAGCCCCTGGACGAGGCGGCCATGCAGGCCGCCGCAGCGCATCTGCTGGGGGAGCATGATTTCAGCGGCTTTCGCGCCGCTGAATGCCAGGCCCATACGCCAGTCCGGCGCATCGAATCACTCAGGGTATGGCGCACCGGCGAATGGCTGCGCATTGAAGTCACCGCCAACGCCTTCCTGCAGCACATGGTGCGCAATATCGCCGGCCTGCTGGTCGAGGTGGGTCGCGGCGAGGCGCCCCCCAAGCGGGCGCTGGAGCAGCTCGAGTCGCGCCAGCGCCAGTTGGGCGCCGCGACTGCCCCGGCCCATGGCCTGTACTTCTGGCGGGTCGAGTACCCCACGGAGTTCGGTCTGCCGGATGATTCCGCTATGATCGACATTCCCGAGGCGCTGTCGCTCTGAGGTCGCATGTCCTGGTTTGAGAAAATCGTACCCTCGCGCATCAAGACCGAGCGGCGCTCGCGCTCGGTTCCCGAGGGGCTGTGGATCAAGTGTCCGGCCTGCGACGCGGTGCTGTATCGCGCTGAACTCGAGCGCAATCTCAATGTCTGCCCGAAGTGCACGCACCACATGCGCATTGGCGCGCGTGCACGCCTGCAGTCGTTTCTCGACGCCGAAGCGCAGTCCGAGATCGGGGCGCTGGTGGAACCGGAAGATCCGCTGCGCTTCAAGGACAGCAAGCGCTACAAGGATCGGCTGGCGCAGGCGCAAAAGGCCACCGGCGAGGCGGATGCGCTGGTGGTGCTGGCCGGCCGCCTGCATGGCGAGGACGTGGTGGTCTGCGCTTTCGAATTCCAGTTTCTCGGTGGCTCAATGGGCTCGGTGGTCGGCGAGCGTTTTCGCCGCGCGGTCGTACACTGCATCGAGCAGCGCTGCCCGCTGGTGTGTTTTACGGCCACCGGTGGCGCGCGTATGCAGGAAGCCCTGCTGTCGCTGATGCAGATGGCCAAGACCAGCGCGGCGCTGGCGCGGCTGGCACGTGCCCGGCTGCCGTTCATTTCGGTCATGACCGACCCGACTACCGGGGGCGTTTCGGCCAGCCTGGCCATGCTGGGCGACCTGAATGTCGCCGAACCGCGTGCGCTCATCGGTTTTGCCGGCCCGCGTGTCATCCAGCAGACCGTACGTGAGGTTCTGCCCGAAGGCTTTCAGCGCAGCGAATTCCTACTCGAGCATGGCGCACTGGACCTGATCGTCGATCGACGCGACATGCGCGATCGGCTGGCAACGCTGTTGCGTCTGCTGCAAAAGCGGCCAGCGCTCGCTGCGGCTTGAATTCCCCGGCACGAGCGCTGGCCGAATGGCTGGCCTACCAGCAGCAGCTTCATCCGCGCAGCATTGATCTGGGCCTGGAGCGGGTCAGCCGCGTCGCACAGCGCCTCGAGTTGCTGCCGCTGGGCGCCGCCGCCAGCTTGGCGATCAAGTCAGTCATAGTGGGCGGCACCAACGGCAAAGGTTCTACCGCGGCCATTATTGCGGCGCTCGCCCAGGCGCATGGCATGCGCGTCGGGCTATTCACCTCACCGCACCTGCTGCGCTATGAGGAGCGCATCCGTATCAATGGCGAGACGATCAGCGAGCCCGCACTGCTGGCGGCTTTCGAGCAGATCGAGGCGGCGCGTGGGACCGAGTCCCTCACCTTTTTTGAATTCAATGCACTGGCGGCGCTGCTGCACTTTCGCGCTCAGCGGGTGCAGCTGGCGGTGCTGGAAGTCGGACTGGGCGGGCGCCTGGACGCCACCAATATCATCGACGCGGATGTCGCCGTATTGTGCTCCATCGGCTTTGATCACTGCGACTGGCTGGGCGATACACTCGAATCGATCGGTCGCGAGAAGGCCGGCATCTTTCGTGCCGGGCAGGTGGTCGTGCTGGGTTCCAGGGCGATGCCGGCCTCAGTCCTGGACACATTGCAGGAACTCGCCTGTCGCACTTCCGTCGCGGAGCTTGATTTCAGTTTCACCCGGCATGCTGACGACAGCTGGGATTACCGCGACGCGCTGGGCGCCATGGCGCGCCTCCCGGCTCCGGCACTGCATGGCGCCATTCAATACCACAATGCCGCCACGGCCATTGCCGCCGTGCGCGCGCTGCTCGCGCCGCAGGCACTGGCTCCGCCCGCGGTGGCGCGTGCTCTGCGGGAGGTGCAGCTTCCGGGCCGCTTGCAGCTCATCCCCGGACCGGTGGAGTGGCTGCTGGATGTCGCCCACAACGAGGCTGCGGCCGCCGTGCTGGCCGCTGAACTGCGAGCCCGACCGCCGACCGGGCGCACCATTGCGATTCTTGGCATGCTCGCTGACAAGGATGTCGCAGCAGTTGGCGCGCAGCTGGATGCGCTGGTTGATCGCTGGCTGCTGTGTTCGATTGATGAGCCGCGTGGCTTGAGCGCGCAGCAGCTGCGCGAGCGCCTCGGCACATCGCCGGGCAAGTGCGAACTGCTGGGCAGCGTTGCTGCAGGTTGTGCGCGCGCGCGCGCGAGTGCCGCGCCCGGTGATCGCGTCGTCGTGTGTGGTTCCTTTCACACTGTGGGGCCGGCGCTGCAATGGCATGGCGTATACTGAAGCAAGCCATTTCCGGTTCGGGGCGCACGTGCAGGAGCATCTGAAGATTCGACTTACCGGCGCGATCATTCTGGTGATCGTGGTAGTGATGCTGGTGCCTGAAATGTTTCGTGGCCGACCGCCCGGCGGTGCGGCTCATGGCGGGACGACGGTTGATGAACTGCCACTGCGCTCCTACACCATTGACCTGCGCCGCAATTCCGCACCGCAGGGCGACGCCGTTGTCAGCATACCGGGCCCGGTCGCACCGGCCGTAGCCCCCGCCGCTGCGGCTGAAACGCCCGCAAACATTGCGGTGACAGCCCCCGCGGCTTCGTTGGCGGCCGGGGCGGCGACTGGCGCACGCTGGACGGTGCAGGTTGGCAGTTTTTCGCGCCGCGATTTCGCTGAGCGCATGGTCAAACAGGTGCGTGCCAGGGGGTTCGCGGTGGTTGCGGTGGGTCCCGATGAGCGCGGCCTTTATCGCGTGCGCTCGGCGGCCGTAAACGCACGCGCCAGCGCCGAGGCTCTGCGGCAGAAAATGCTGGCCCAGGGTCTCAAACCCATTGTCAGTACGGCACCATGAGACCTGGAGCGCAAAAGCGCAGCTTCGGTCCTGTAGAATTGCCGCGGCTCTCTGGCGGCTGCCTGGACGGACGGATTTTCGCATGAACTGGACCGACTACCTGCTCATTGCCTTGCTGGCTTTCTCGAGCATCGCCGGCCTGATGCGCGGCCTGTTGCGCGAAGTGATTTCCCTGATCACCTGGGTCGCGGCGCTCTGGATCGCCTGGACGTTCTCCTCCTCGCTTGAGCCCTATCTGGGCGGCGCTCTCAAGGAGGGCGCCGTGCGCCCATGGGCGGCGCGCGCCATTATCTTCGTGGCGGTGCTGCTGATCGGTGCCGCGATCGGCGCGCTGCTCAGTCATTTTGTGCGCCTCACGGTGTTCAGCGGCATTGACCGGCTGCTGGGCATGCTGTTCGGCCTGTTGCGCGGCGTGGTGGTGCTGGGCCTGCTGGCCATGCTGGCTCACGCCGTGCGTTTGCACGAGGAGTCCTGGTATCGCGGCTCCGTGCTAGTGCCTTACGCCGAACAGGCCGGCAATGTGATGCGCACTCTGGTCGGAGAGCGTAAGATTCGCGCCTCGCAATAGCTGCCCTGAGCCAGCGGAGTACAGCGAACGCATGTGTGGCATCGTCGGTATTGTCGGCACCAGTGCTGTCAACCAGCGCATCTATGATGCCTTGACCGTGCTGCAGCACCGCGGCCAGGATGCCGCCGGCATCATGACTGCGGACCAGGGTGAGTTGTGCGTGCGCAAGGGTTCGGGCCTGGTGCGCGATGTGTTCCAGCAGCACCACATGCTCGAGTTGCGCGGCAATGCGGGCATCGGCCATGTGCGCTACCCGACCGCCGGTTGCGACAATGCGGCCGAGGCGCAGCCCTTCTACGTGAATGCGCCCTACGGCATCTGTCTGGCCCACAACGGCAACCTCACCAACGCCGCCGAGCTCGCCGATGTGCTGACGCGCGAAGAGCGCCGTCATCTCAATACCGAATCCGATTCCGAAGTGCTGCTCAATGTGCTGGCCTCCGAGCTGCAGCGCGTCGGCACGCCGCGTGTCACCCCGGCTGATATCTTCGCCGCCACCACGGCGGTCTATCGCCGCTGTCGCGGCGGCTACGCGGCTGTGGTCATGGTGATCGGCCATGGGGTGCTGGGTTTTCGTGACCCCAACGGCATCCGGCCACTGGTGCTGGGTGAGCGGCGCACTGCGCGCGGCACTGAGTACATGCTGGCCTCGGAAAATACCGCGCTCGATATCCTCTCATTCAAGCTGGTACGTGATGTGGCGCCGGGTGAAGCGGTGTTCATCGATGAGCAGGGCCGCCTGCATGCCCAGCAGTGCGTCAGCACGGTGCGCCATACGCCCTGCATATTCGAATACGTCTATTTTGCGCGCCCCGATTCGATCATGGACAACATCTCGGTGTACCGGGCGCGCATGCGCATGGGCGAGCGGCTGGCGGACAAGATCCGCCGCGTGCATCCGCAGCATGACATAGACGTGGTGATTCCGGTTCCCGACACCAGCCGCACCAGCGCGCTGCAGATGGCGCAGAAGCTGCGCATCAAGTACCGCGAGGGCTTCAACAAGAATCGCTACATTGGCCGCACCTTCATCATGCCGGGGCAGGAGATGCGCGAGAAATCGGTGCGCCGCAAGCTCAACGCCATCGATCTGGAATTCCGCGGAAAGAATGTGCTGCTGGTCGATGATTCCATCGTCCGTGGCACCACTTCTGCGCAGATTATCGAACTGGCGCGTGAGGCCGGTGCGCTCAAGGTGTACTTCGCTTCGGCCGCGCCGCCGGTACGCTTCCCCAATGTCTATGGCATCGACATGCCGGCCGCCAGCGAGCTGGTGGCCGCGGGGCGCAGCGAGGAAGAGGTGGCACGGCTGATCGGCGCTGACTGGCTGGTGTACCAGGACCTGGGCGACCTGGTGGCTGCCTGCCTGCACGACAACGCCAAGATCGGCGAATTCGATACCTCGTGCTTTTCAGGCGAATACGTCACCGGCGATGTCACGCCCGAATACCTGGCCAAGTTGCAGCGCAATCGATCCGATGCCGCGCGCAGCCAGCGTAACGCTGGCGCGGCCAATTCACTGCGGGTGGTGGGCGGAGCTTGATCGCTCGCTGCGGCGACGATGAGTGAACGCTCGCGCGCTGTGTTGCTGAAAACATTCGCAGCCCTGGCCCGTGAGGGCGCCGGCGGATGGCCGGAGATCCTGACGCGCGAGGCTGCGCGCCTGGCGCTGCCTGCCCAATGGCATGGCCCCCTGAGTGAAGCGCCGCCAGCCGCGGCGGTGCGCGTCGCACATGCGCTCGAGATGGGCGCGCCGGGAATGCATGCCTGGAGCGCCAGCTGGCAGCTGTTGCACGAAGAAGAGCCAGCGCTGCAGCTGGCCGCTGCCGCCGCCGCGTTGCTGGCGGGACGCGAGGAATTGCTGGTGCTGGCGGCGCCCGCCGGTGGCGCCAGCAGTGGCGGGAGCGGCGCGCTGGTGGATGGCGACTCCTGCGCGCGGATGGCGGTAGCCGGCTTTGATGCCGAGACCGAAATTCGCCTGGGCAACTGTGCCGAGCTGCTGGGCGTCGCCGGCGATTGCGTGAGCGTGCAGCACAGTGCCGCCGCGTCGGACGATGCCACGCGCTTCCTGGTGCTGGGATTGAAATGGCATGCGCCTGCTGGCCATTGAACAGGAACCACGGGTGCGCTCGCTGCTGCGCCATCACGCCAGCTGTCGCTGGCCGGCGGTCGAACTGATGCACTACGCGCCCATGGAGCGCGGACCGTTGCCACCGGAATTTCTGGCGCAGGGCTACGATGCGGTGCTGCTGGCGCAGGGCTGGCCAGGCGGCGATGGCATGGAATGGCTGCAGGATCTGGCCAATCGCCCCGGGTTTGCCCCGGTGATCTTCATGCTCGATCGCGACGAGCCGCGGCTGCGCAATGCGGCACTCGGCTGGGGTGCCTTCGCCGTGATCGGCAAGCATCGCTTTGTGCACGAGCGGCTGATCGAGGCCATCGAGCGCGCCAGTCATCACCACCGCCTGGCGATGGCGGAGTGGCGCGTGTCGGCGGCGGCGCGCGAGTCGCATCGCTTTGGCGATGCGGTAATTCCCGGTTACCGGCGCGCACGGCTGCTGGCGCGCGGCTCGGTGTCGCAGCTCTATGTCGCCGAGAGCGAGAAGGCCGAGCTGCTGGTGGTGCTGAAGGTCACGCCCTCGCAGCGTGATGATTCCGGCATCGATCAGTCGTTCGAGCGTTTCCTGCAGGAATATGAAATTGCCGAGCGCATCCGCCACCCGAATATCGTGCGCCTGTACGAGCTCGGCATTGCCGATGATCACGCCTACCTGGCGATGGAGTATTTCCCGCGCGGTGATCTGCGCCGGCGCATGAAAAGCGGCCTGGCGCCAGCCGAAGCGCTCAACTATAGTGCACAGATTGCCGATGTGCTCAGCGCCATTCACGAGGCGGGCATCCTGCATCGCGATCTGAAGCCGGGCAACGTCATGCTGCGCTCGGAAGAGCAGCTGGCGCTGATCGACTTCGGCCTTGCCAAGCAGGCGGCCATGCAGCTTGATCTGACCGACAAGGGCCTGATCTTTGGCACCCCGCACTACATGAGCCCCGAGCAGGGTCACGGCCAGGCGCTCGATGCGCGCAGTGACCTGTACAGCCTCGGCATCGTGCTTTACGAGATGCTGACCGGCGACAAGCCGTTTCGTGCCGACAACCCGATGACGGTGCTCTATATGCACCGCAATACCCCCCTTCCACAGCTTGAACCCAGGTTGTCGGCATTGCAGCCGGTGCTCGAGCGCCTGCTGGCCAAGGAAGTGGATGATCGCTACGCCACCGCGGCCGAGGCCAGTGCGGCGCTGCTCGCTGCGCGCGCCGCCTGGCTTGAGTTGCCGGCCGGCTCGTGAGGCTCGAAGCGCTGCTGGCGCCGACGCCGGGCGCGTGGCTGGAAGCGGCCTGCGAGCAGTGGCAGGAGCTGCTCATCGATCACGCCTGTTGCGAGAAGAAGGCGGCTTCAAGCGCGCTGTCGCTGATCTTT
>JAYTUZ010000215.1:0-9626 GCA_043744295.1 Gammaproteobacteria bacterium
TCACTGGACAGGCGTTCTCGTCAGATTTGCCGTCCCAAAACTCCTGCACCACTCAACGCACGGCGCCGACCCATGCCCCGCGCCTTCTCTGGTTGCCCCCATGCGGCCCAGATGCTAACCGCTGGGCCAACACAGACTGAGTGCGCGAACCGCCTGCGGAATGCTGAATTCCTGGCGTGTGCCGCGCTGACGACGAAAGAACTCTCCCATGACGGCCATTGCAGCGACAGGGCCATCTGCCAGCCCTGCGGACGAACAGGTCGCGCGCCGCCGCACGTTCGCGATCATCTCGCATCCCGACGCCGGCAAAACGACACTCACTGAAAAGCTGCTGCTGTTCGGCGGCGCCATCCAGCAGGCCGGGCAGGTGAAAGCCAAGGCCGACAAACGCTCCACCCGCTCGGACTGGATGGCCATCGAGCAGCGGCGCGGCATCTCCGTTGCAACCTCGGTCATGACGTTCGAATACGGCGGCGCCATCTTTAACCTGCTCGACACGCCGGGCCACGAAGACTTCTCCGACCACACCTATCGCACGCTGACTGCGGTGGATGCCGCCATCATGGTCATCGACGGCGCGCGCGGCATCGAAGCGCGCACGCGCAAACTGTTCGAGATCTGCCGCCTGCGCGACATCCCCATCATCACCTTCATCAACAAGATGGACCGCGAAGCCCGCGAGCCGTTTGAACTACTCGACGAGATCGAAAAAACGCTGGCGCTCGATACCGCGCCGATGGTCTGGCCGATGGGCAAGGGACGGCATTTCAAAGGCACCTACGACCTCGGTACGCATCGCTTCCGCCAGATCGACCGCGACGGCGATGATGAACTACAACTCAGCGGCACCGATGACCCGGCCATCGCGGGATTTCTCGAGCCCGACGACGCGGCGCTCTGGCGTGACGAAGTCGCGCTCGTGGACGCGGCCTGCAAGCCATTCGATCTCGAACAGTTTCGCCACGGCACACTGACACCGGTGTTCTTCGGCAGCGCGTTGCGCAACTTCGGCGTCAAGGACCTGCTGGAAGCACTGATCGCACATGCCCCGCCGCCCAGTACCCGCGAAGCCGACAAGCGCGTCGTGCAGGCATCGGAGAAGGCGCTCACGGGACTGGTGTTCAAGATCCAGGCGAACATGGATCCGGGCCATCGCGACCGCATTGCCTTCATGCGCCTGTGCTCCGGTCGCTACCAGCGCGGCATGCGGCTGTTCCACACCCGTTTGCGCAAGGAAGTGCGGGTCGCGGACGCGCTCACTTTCATGGCGGCCGATCGCAGCCAGGCGGAACAGGCCTACGCCGGCGACATCATCGGCCTGCACAATCACGGCACCATCAATATCGGTGACACTTTCAGCACCGGCGAGACCCTGGCCTTCACCGGCATTCCGGATTTCGCCCCGGAGATGTTTCGCCGCGCCGTGCTCAAGGACCCGCTGCGCATGAAGGCGCTGGTCAAGGGACTGGCGCAGCTGTGCGAGGAGGGCGCGACGCAACTGTTCAAGCCGCTGCGCAATGCCGATCTGATCCTGGGCGCGGTCGGCCAGCTGCAGTTCGAAGTAGTGGCCTTCAGGCTCGCGGACGAATACGCTGTGCAGTGCGTCTTTGAAGCGATCAGCGTGCACACGGCGCGCTGGGTCTCGGCCCGCGATCCGCGCAAGCTGGAGGAATTTCAGATGAAGGCCCACGACAACCTGGCGCGCGATCACAGCGGTGCGCTGGTGTACCTGGCACCCTCGCGGGTCAACCTGCAGCTCACGCTCGAGCGCTGGCCCGATGTCCGCTTCAGCGAAACGCGCGAGCATCTGAGCAGCGCGCCGGAATGAAACGCTGGTACCTGCAGCGCCCGGTGCTTGCCTGGGCGTGTTACGACTGGGCCAACTCGGCGTTTGCGACCACGGTGATGGCCGGGTTTTTCCCGGCGTTCTTCCGCCAGTACTGGAGTGTCGGGGCAGACCCCACCACGGCAACCTTGCGCCTCGGCCTGGCCAACGGCACAGCCGGCTTTATCGTCGCCATGCTGGCGCCGTTCCTGGGAGTTATCGCCGATCGCAGCGCGCGACGGCGCTGGTTCCTGCTGGGTTGGACCCTGGTCGGTGTGCTGGCGACTGCCGCGCTCTACGGCATTGGCAAGGGGCAGTGGGGCAGCGCGGCCGCGCTGTTCGTACTTGCGACCATGGGATTCAACGGTGCCATCGTCTTTTACGATGCCCTGCTGCTGCAGGTGGCAGCGCCGGCTGACTACGATCGCGTCTCGGCCCTGGGCTATGCGCTGGGCTACCTGGGTGGCGGCCTGCTGTTTGCGATCAACGTGCTGATGACGGCGCACCCGGACTGGTTCGGCCTCAGTTCAACGGCCATGGCGGTGCGCTATTCGTTCCTGACGGTCGCCGCCTGGTGGTTGATATTCTCCATTCCCATCGCCATGGGTATTGCCGAGACGCGCGACCCGGGTGATGCCAGTGCCGCGCCGGCGCTGCCTGCCGGGGCGGCGCTACGCACCGCCTGGCGCGAGTTGTCGGCGACGGTGCGCAACATGGCTGCGCATCGCGAACTATGGCTGTTCCTGCTGGCCTACTGGCTGTACATCGATGGCGTGAATACCATCATCAAGATGGCGGTCGACTACGGCATGGCCCTGGGGCTGCCGGCCACCAAGCTGCTGGGTGCCCTGCTGCTGACGCAGTTCGTGGCCTTTCCTGCTGCGCTGGCCTTCGGTTGGCTGGGTGGTCGCATCGGTGCGCGCCGCGGCATATTGCTCGGCCTCATGGTCTACATCGGAGTGAGCGGCTGGGCGGTGATGCTCAGCAGTGTGCGCGGCTTCTTCATCATGGCGGTGATCGTCGGTCTGGTGCAGGGTGGCGTGCAGAGCCTGTCGCGCTCGTTCTTCGGCCAGTTCGTGCCGCCCGGAAAGTCGGCGGAGTATTTTGGCTTCTACAATATGCTGGGCAAGTTCGCGACTGTGCTGGGGCCGCTGTTGATCGCCGTCACGGCCGCGCTCACCGGCAATCCACGCAGTGCCATTGGTTCGGTGGCGCTGCTGTTCGTGGCGGGCGCGCTGCTGCTGTGGCGGGTACGCACGCCGGCGGCGCCGATCTAGCTGACGCGGTAGCGGCGCGCACCGCGCAGGAATTCGTCCAACTCTGCGCCGCCGCCAGGCGGACCATAGCGCAGCTGTGTATAGCGTCGCGCGAGCGGCAGCAGCGTCGCGCGCTGCGTGGGCCGCGACTGGGCGATTCTTTCCGCATGCGCCAGCACCACCTCGTGGGGCGCACGTGCCAGGCCGGCACGACGCAGCCGCGCGTCGATCCGCCCCCAGGCACGCGCGAGTACATCAGGGCGCTCGCGCCGCAGGGCATGGCGCAGGGTCCAGCTCATCCACAGCATCCAGCCGATCAGCCCAGCACCCAGGGCGACGCCCAGGGCATGCCAGTCGCGATCAGCAAATCCCAACCAGCGGGCGAGATCGAGTTGGCGCCTGAAGTTGAACCCGACCACCTGATCCTGCCACCAGGCATTGAGTGCATCCCAGCCCAGCAGCGCGTTGCGGAGCCATGGCGCACGCAGCAGCCGTGCGCTGCTGCCGGCGCCGCTGCCAGCGAAATCGTAACGGCCGCGGGCCAGTCGTTCAGGGGCGAGCACCGCGGTGGGATCACGGCGCACCCAGCCGCGGCCGGCCAGCCACACCTCGGCCCAGGCGTGGGCATCGGACTGGCGCACCGTCAGGTAGCCGCCGAAGTGGTTCCATTCGCCGCCCAGATAGCCGGTGACGACCCGTGCGGGCAGGCCGGCGGCGCGCATCAGCGTGACGAAGGCCGAAGCGTAGTGTGCGCAGAAACCCTGATGAGTGCCGAACAGCAGATCATCGACTGAATCGCGCCCCAGGCGCTGTGGAGTGAGTGTGTATTCGAAACCGCCATCGCGCAGGTAAGCCATGGCCAGATCAACCAGGGCGGCGTCGCCGCTGGCCGAGGCCCGCAGCGTAGTGGCCAGCGATCGCGTGCGCGGATTGCGATTGGCCGGCAGCGCCAGATCGATGCGCCGCGCCAGCGCTGACAGCTCGGCGTCGCTGCTGGCCTCGGGATACGAGCTCAGCTCGAAGCTCTGCGGCTGGCTGATCGGGCGCGTAGCGAGCAGCTGGTAGTCAGCCGTGAACACGACCAACGGCAGTTCGCCCGGTGAGGCCAGCTCCAGCGCCAGCACGGTGCCATGCGTATTGGGTTCGATCGTCACGGTGTAGTGATACGCCGGGCCGCGATAATTCACTGCCGGCATACCGGCCACCTGGCCGCGCTGTCGGTGCCAGGTGCGGCCATCGAAATCATGCAGCACCGGCCCGCGCCAGTAACGCATCGCCACCGGCGGCAGCGGCCCGGAAAATCGCGCCCGCAATGCCGGCTCGTCCGATTCCACCAGTCGCGAAATGTCGCCCGGACTCATGTCATCGCCGAGGCCGGTGATGGCAGTCTCGCCAGTGGGCAGGGCCCAGAATGCTCCGGCCAGACGCGGGAAGAAAATGAACAGCACCAGCGCCAGCGGCAACGCCAGCAGCAACTGCCGGCCCGCGCCGCGCAGCAGCAGCGCGACCGGCTGGTTGCTGCCGCCATCCAGACCGCGCAACGCGCCGGCGCACAGCCAGAGCGTGAGGGCGTACCCGGGCAGGCGCCACAGTTGCTGGCGATCGAGGCAGGCAGCCAGCAACAGGAACAGAGCGGCGCCGAGAATGACGTACCAGTCACGCGTGGCCCGGGTTTCGAACAGCTTGGCGGCGATCATGGCGGTCAGCAGCGTAGCGCCGGCCTCAAGACCATTGAGCGTATTGAAACTCAGCAGCACTCCCGCGGTCAGCAGCATTGCGATCGCGATGCGTAGCAGTCGGGGTGGCAGCCTGGTGGTTCCGAGGTTCACGCGCAGATGCCAGATGCAGGCCGCCGCCAACACCGGCAGGCACCACCAGGCCGTGTGATGCGCGTTCAACGCGGCCGCCGACAGCAGGCCGCCCAGCGCCAGGCGCATTCCGGAGCGAGTCGGCGGCGCGACGGTGCCGAGGGCCGGGTTCACGCGGGCACCTCACCGAATAGTGCGAGCGCACGTTGCAGGCTCGCCTGGTGTTCGGCGCCGCGCCCGAATGGCAACTGGCACCCTGGCAATTGCAATCCGCAGGCTGCGCCGCGCTGGGCACACATCAGCGCCCAGGCCGCCAGTTGGCTCAGCCGTGCCTCGAGGTCCAGATCTTCCAGCCCGGCGAAACTCAGCAGGTGCTCATCACCACCGCTGCCCTCGTATTGGCCAACCATGAGCGCCCCGCCGCGGGCGTAGACTTTCCAGGCGATGCGGTGCGGATTGTCGCCCGGATTGAATGCCCGGAGACTTGACCACTCTTCTTCGTCGCTGCCGGCGACCAGCGTGGCGCGCACGCTGGCAGTTGAACCGCTGCGTGGCAGGGCTCGCTGCCCAGCGGGGCGCGGATAGACAATGGCCGCGAGCGGCAGGTGCAACCAGGTCCAGGCGCGGAACAGGCCAAAGGGCGCCGTGGTAGCCAGTTCCAGGCGATCGATGCTCACGCGTCCGCGACGGGTCGCGCGGTAAAACAGCTGCACCGTGTCGGTGGCGCCGCCGGCGATGTCGAAGCGCGTGCCTGGCATGTCGTGGCGACGCACGCACAGCGAGCGCCGCGCGGCGCTGCGCCGATTGGCCAGCCGCAGTTCGATCACGCCGGTGCTGCCGACGTGGCTATCGAGTGCGCGCGCCTGCCTGAGCTCCAGGCCCTGCAGCGTCCGCTGACACTCATACATGCCCACCAGCATGAAGCCGACCAGCATGAAGGTCAGCAGCAGCGCGAGGCTGTTGGTGTAGTTCAGTCCGGCCAACAGCATCACGAACAACAGCACGCCGAAGCCTATACCTGCGCGGGTGGGCAGTATGTAGACTCGCCGGGCCTGCAAGACGAGCGGTGGCTGATCGTCGCCCTGGCGCCTGCGAGCCCAGGCAGCGGCGCGTTCAAGCAGACGCGCGCGCAACATGGTTCAGATCGGCACCGGCACCGAGCGCAGCAGTTCAGCCGCCAGCCGTTCGCCATCCGCCGCTTCGCTGCTGCCGCGTCGCTCCAGGCGATGGCCGGCCACGGCGGGCAGGACAGCCTGTACGTGCTCGGGCAGCACGGCGCGCTCGCCCGCCAGCAACGCATAGCCCTGGGCGGCGCGCACCAGCCCCTGCGCGGCGCGCGGCGACAGTCCCAGCTGCCACAGTGTGCGCGACTGCGCGACCAGCGCCTGAATGTAATCGAGCAGTGTGGCGCTCACATAGATGGCACGTGCGGCGCGTTGCGCGGCCAACAGGGCCGCGGCGTCGAGCACGGCGGGCGCGGCCGCCAGCGCTTCGCGCCGGTCGGCGGCCATCAGCAGGCGGCGCTCGGATTCCTGGTCAGGGTAGCCCAGGCTCACGCGCATCAGGAACCGGTCGAGTTGTGATTCCGGCAGGCCAAAGGCGCCCAGCTGCTCATGCGGGTTTTGCGTGGCCACCACAAAGAAAGGTTCGGGTAACACGTGGGTCGTGCCATCGACGCTGACCTGCCGCTCTTCCATGGCTTCCAGCAGCGCGCTCTGCGCCTTGGGGCTGGCACGGTTGATTTCATCGGCCAGCAGCAACTGCGTGAACACCGGGCCGGGGCGAAACTGAAACTGCTGCGTGGCGCGATCGAAAACCGAGACGCCGACCACGTCGGCGGGCAACAGATCGCTCGTGAACTGCAGCCGGCGCCACTCCAGTCCGAGGACCCGCGCCAGGGTGTGGGCCAGCGTGGTCTTGCCAACGCCCGGCACATCTTCGATCAGCAGATGGCCGCGCGCCAACAGGCAGGCAAGGCACAGGCGGATCTGCGCCGGCTTGCCCAGCAGTATCTGCTCGATGGCAGCCACGGCCGCAGCGAGCGGATTCATGGGATAAGCGCGCGCACTTGCTGCAGTTGCCGCGCCAGAGCGGCGAGCGTGCGTTGGAAATCTGCCAGCCGCTCGCGCTCCTGCACGACCACCGCTGCAGGTGCGCTGCGCACGAAACTATCATTGCCGAGTTTGCCGTTGGCGCGGGTGATTTCCTCCTGCAGCTTGCGCACGCGCTTCTCGAGCCGGGCCTGCTCAACGGCCGGATCAATCAGACCGGCCATCGGCACCAGCAGCGCGAGTTCCCCCACCATGGTCGCTGCGGCCGGGGGCGCCGTGGCGCCGGGGCTGAGCGCCCGCGGCGCCTCGACGCCAGCGAGTCGCATCAGCAGCGGCCGGTGACGCTGCGCGAGCTCCAGGTCATTCGCGCTGGCATGCTGCAGCAACAGCGGCAGCTTCCTTGCGGGGCTGATATCCATTTCGCCGCGGATCTGGCGCACGCCCAGCACCACACTCATCAGCCAGCGCATTTCGGTTTCTGCGCGCTCATCGGCAGCGAACTGATCCGCCTTTGGCCAGGGCGCCAGCATGATGGTGACCGGCCCCGGTGCGGCCGCGGCGCGCACTGCAGCGCCGCCGGACTGCGCGGCGGCGAGCGGCGCCACGCGCTGCCAGATTTCCTCGGTAATGAACGGCATCAGCGGGTGCAATGCGCGCAGCAGCGCTTCCAGCACCGACAGCAGGGTCTGGCGTGCGGCGCGCTGCTGTGCGGGAGTCGCATCGCTCCCCTGCAGCACGGGCTTGACCAGTTCCAGGTACCAATCGCAGTACTCATGCCAGGTGAATTCATACAGCGCGGTCGCGGCGTAGTCGAAGCGGTAATCCCTGAAGGCGCTGTCGACGGCGCCTATGGTGCGGCCCAGGCGCGAGCGGATCCAGCGGTCTGCCAGGCTCAGCTCTGGCGGAGCGTCGGCGTGAATCACCCCGGCGCCGCTCGCCGGGCCCGATTCCACCATCAGCAGCACAAAGCGCGCTGCATTCCACAGCTTGTTGCAGAAATTCCGGTAACCCGCGACCCGCTGCATGTCGAAGCGCAGGTCACGGCTCTGGGTGGCCAGCGACGCCAGGGTGAATCGCAATGCGTCGGTGCCGTGCGCGGCGATGCCGTCCGGAAACTGCTTGCGGGTGGCACGCTCAATGCCGGCCGCCAGGTGCGGCTGCATCAGCCCGGTGGTGCGTTTGGCGAGCAGGGCCTCGAGCGTGATGCCATCGACGATGTCGAGCGGGTCGATGACGTTGCCCTTCGACTTGGACATCTTCTGGCCTTCGCCATCGCGGATCAGGCCGTGCACGTAGACGTCGCGAAACGGCACCTCGCCGTTGAATTTCAGGCCGAACATGATCATGCGCGCGACCCAGAAGAAGATGATGTCGAAACCGGTGACCAGCGCGCTGCTCGGATAGAAGCGCGCGAGCTCGGCTGTCTGGTCGGGCCAGCCCAGGGTCGAGAATGGCCAGAGCGCCGAAGAGAACCAGGTGTCGAGCACATCCTCATCCTGGCGCAGCGTAACCTCGCGGCCCAGTCGCGCGCCTGCCTGCGCGGCTGCGGCAGCTGCGTCGCGCGCCACGTAGACGTTGCCCGCCTCGTCGTACCAGGCCGGGATGCGATGGCCCCACCACAGCTGGCGGCTGATGCACCAGTCCTGGATATTGCGCATCCACTGGTAATAGGTCTTGTCCCAGTTCTCCGGTACGAAGCGGATGCGGCCGGTCTCGACCGCGGCGATTGCCGGTTTGGCCAGCGGCTCGACCCGCACGTACCACTGATCGGTGAGGTAGGGCTCGATCACCGCGCCGCTGCGATCGCCGCGCGGCACCATCAGTTTGTGCGGATCTATCCGGTCCATGAGGCCCGCTGCCTCCAGATCGGCCACCACGCGCTGGCGCGCTGCGAAGCGATCGAGACCACGGTAGGGCGCTGGCACGCAATCGTTGAGCTGCGCGTCGGGCGTGAAGATATTGATCAGTGGCAACGCGTGGCGCTGGCCGACCGCGTAGTCGTTGAAATCATGGGCCGGCGTGATCTTCACGCAGCCGCTGCCGAAGGCCGGGTCGACAAAGTCATCGGCAATGATCGGCAACTCGCGCCCGGTCAGCGGCAGGCGAACGCGCTTGCCGATCAGCTGCCGGTAGCGTTCGTCTTGCGGATGCACGGCGACCGCCGCGTCGCCCAGCATGGTCTCCGGGCGCGTGGTGGCCACCACCAGCTGTCCGCTGCCATCGGCGAGCGGATAACGCAGGTGCCAGAGCCAGCCTGCCTCTTCTTCGCTCAACACTTCCAGATCCGAGAGTGCGGTGTGCAGTACCGGGTCCCAGTTCACCAGGCGCTTGCCGCGGTAGATCAGGCCCTCCGAGTGCAGGCGCACGAAGGCCTCGATGACGGCGCGCGACATGGCTGGGTCCATCGTGAAGCGATCGCGCGACCAGTCGAGCGAGGCGCCCAGGCGACGCAGCTGGCGTGCGATGGTGCCACCTGACTGTGCTTTCCATTGCCATACGCGCGCCAGGAAGTCCTCGCGCGACAGGTCGGTGCGCTGCTTGCCCTCGGCGTTGAGCTGACGTTCGACCACCATCTGGGTGGCGATGCCGGCGTGATCAGTGCCCGGCTGCCACAACGTGGCCGCGCCGCGCATGCGATGGAAACGTGTCAGGGCATCCATGATGGTGTCCTGGAACGCATGGCCCA
>JAYTUZ010000216.1:0-36791 GCA_043744295.1 Gammaproteobacteria bacterium
GCGCCGCCGCCCTCAAACCAGCGACGCACCCCTCGGCACCCGCACTACCACAGTGCCGGCAATCTTGTCGTGCCACGACTGCCGGTCGGCATCGAACACGATCCACAGAAACCCGAGTCCCGCGACCACGAGTGACAGGAAGCAACCCAGGGCACGGGCCACGGCGGTGGGCCAGTCGATGGCTCGGCCGTCGAGTCGCACGATCTGCAGGCGACAGATGAAGCCACCGATGGTGCTGCCCTTGAGCTTCCACATCAGCGCCGCGTAGCCGGCGAGTAGCAGCAGGAAGCCTTTGTGTGGCCCATCGAAATCAATGAACGGCAGGATAGCGCAGGCGATCGCGACGATGATTACATCGAGCGCCAGCGCCGTCATGCGGATCCAGAATCCGGCACGCTCCATGGAGGCGTTGGCCGATGGCGCTGCCGCCATGGCGGGCGCCGCCGCGGCCGGTGTAGCGGCCGGCTCCGCCGTGCCCGGGCCTGTCGCTGCTGCATCGGCACCTGCACCAGCACCAGCACTGGCGCCCGGCGTCGCAGCGCGGCGCGCCGCGGCCGCCGTTTCGCGCGCGCCGCGTGAATTCAGTATCAACGTGTAGACCACGATGCCCAGGCCCAGGATGGCGAGCGTCTTGTACAGCACAAAGCCGAGCACCGGCACCATATAGAGCAACAGCACCGCCACGCCGCCAATGAGTACCGAGAGCACCGGCGGGCGGGCGACGTCGTCGCGAACGACGCGCAGGATTCGCCGGCCAATCCATGCCAGCGCCACGGCCTTGCCAAACAGCCCGGCCACGAACAGTCCCAGGGCGAGAAATGGCACCAGCGCAATGCCAATGACAGTGACGACCAGCAGCACGAAAACGATGGGCTTGGCCAGCACGGTAAGGATGCTCGCCAGCACGCTGCGCCCGGGCTGCTCTTCCATGGTGCGTACGCACTGCTCAATGCCTTTGGGGAACAGCACGGCAATCAGCAGATAGAGCGCGAAGAAAGTGAATGCGAAGCCCCAGGCCCAGCCCAGCCCAGGTGCGATGGCCAGTGGCCGCCCATAGACCAGGCAATGTTTTACCCAGGTGTGCAGCCACTCGAGGTGGCCGCCCGCACCAAACAGCGCCACCTGCTGCACATTGCCGTGAACAATCGCCGCCGGATCGCGGTGCAGCGTGCCGCCGATGACGACTACATCGCCGCCCACGTCGGCGTTCGGGCCGAGCTCGACGTCGCCAAACACGGCCACGACTTCGCCCTTGACCTTGCTGTCGACGCTAGTGCTGCCCATCACGGCCACGGCGGCCTCGCCTACCGGCCCGGTCACACGGGTATTGCCGAGCACCGAAACCACGGCTTCATCGACTTCGCCAGCGCTGGTCGATGAGCCCAGAACTGAGACCACGGCGGTGGCGTGTTCGCCGCTGGCAAGATTCGAATCGTGCCCGATGGAAACAACCGCGTTGTCACTGCCTGCTTGCGCCTCGTCGCCCGAATCCTTGCTGTCGTCTGCATCAGCAGCGTCCGCATTCGTAGCCGCAGTCGTTGCGGCGACTTTAGCCGTCTTATCGGCAGCAGCAGGCTTTGTGTCATGCAAGGTCGCAGTGATGACAGTCTTCTTGGTGATGTCCGTTGCCGCTTCGCCGGCGTTCACCGGCTGCGGCGCGCCGAACAGCGACAGGCCGGCGAGCGATGACAGTAAGAAAAGCGAGGTCTTGTTCATGATGTTCTACCGGAAAAATGCGGAGTGAGTGCCAGTGAGCGAAAGGCTACGGCGCCAATGCCAAACAGCGCCACGTAGAGGAACAATGCCATGCCGGCGGCGCCGTAGATCCACAGTTGCGGCACGTCGCGCACCACCAGCGTGCCCAGCGATTGCAGCGACTGCACGGCTCCGCTCAGCGCCTGCCAGCGGTTCTGCACGCTGCTCACGACGCTGGTCTGCTGGGCGGCATTGAGCACTGAACCCAGCGCCGCGATCCCCAAAAATGCCAGTTTCATGCAGCCAGCCGAAAGCGGCACGAACAGCAGGCGCGCAGCCAGTGGCCAACGCCCGAAACCCTGCCGCCACCAGGGCAGTGCCTCGCGGCGGGCAAGTTCGCGCAGCACACGCGCTTCGAGCGTGGCCGGCGCCTGGAGCGGCGGCAGTTTGCGCAGTGCAGCGTGCACCAGCTTCTCGAGGCGAGCGGCATCAAGTTGAGTTTTAGCCATGTGGGTGCCCCTCAGGAATCCAGCTCGGTGGCATTGATGCCCTGTTGCGCCAGAATGCGCGCCAGGGCTTGTCGTGCACGATGAATGTCGGTCTTTACCTTTGGCAGCGACACCCGCAAGCGGGTGGCGATGTCTTCATACGGCAGCTCTTCGAAGTGATACAGCACCAGCGGTATACGCTGATGATCGGGCAGGCGGGACAGAGCGGTCTCTATCTGCGCCTGGCGCTCGTCGGCCTCGACGTCGGCAAACACCGATTCCTCGGCCGGAAAATCGAGCTCGGTCTCCTCCGCTCCCTGCTCGCCGCCCTGCAGCTGCGAGAAGAAAACCCAGCGTTTGCGATAGCGGGTCAGGTGCGTGAGGGTCAGATTGGTGGCGACCGTCTTGAGCCAGCCCGGGGCGCGCGGGTTGTCGCGCAGTTGCCCGAAATTGCGGTGCGCCCGCAGGAACACCTCCTGCGCAATGTCCTCGGCCTGGGTGGCGTCGCCCGTCAGGCGCGCGGCGGTCGAATAAACCATGTTCTGATAGCTGCGCATAAAAGTCGTGAATTCTGCCGGGCTGGGGCTTTCCTGTGAGGGGGCTTGCACTGCGGTGTCATCTGTTATGTGCACAACGCGCGCCTGGAGGGAAAGTTGCAGGAAAATGCCGAAACGGGCCGGCTGTCGGGCAGGATTATGACAGCGGGGCCGCCGGAAACCCAGTTCCGGCGGCCCCGCGGCTTTGGCGAGTCGCTGTGCGGCGCCAGCAGCGCAACTCTCAGCGGTTGACGGCGAGCTTGGTCTTGTCAGCCAGCAGCAGGCGGCCACGCATGAACGAGGCGTGGCCGGGGTAGGAGCAGAAGTAGCTGTAATCCACGCCCGGTACCAGCGACGCCGTGCTGAAGGTGACGGTCGTTTCCTCGCCACCACCGACCACCCTGGTCGAGGCGACAACGCGGTGATCACCCTGCGGCACATAACCCTTATCAGGGCCGGCAGCGATGCCGGCGCTGGAAAGCGCCGCGACGTCCGAGCTGCGGGCCAACACCCAGTCGTGGCCGAGCACGTGCGCCGGCTGCTTGCCGACGTGCTTGAGCGTCAGCTGGATGTCCTTGCAGTCCGGATCGATCTGGAGTGCGCGCGCATTGAACTGCATCAGATCGTTGGCTTCGATACTGAGGTGGCAATTGCCGGCCTGCACAACCCCGGAGACGACCAGTAGCGCCAGTGAAAAGGGTAGCGGCCAGCGCGCGGTGAAAGCCCGCGCGCTCACAGGGCTACCCACAGGAAACCGAACAGAGTGTTGTTGTCGCCGGCGCTGCGGCCGAAACCGTCGTAGTTTGAACCACCGCCGTTAAAGCGCGTGTAGGCCGTGTATTGCAGGCCAACACGCAGGTTCAGCCATGGCCGGTACACTGAATCGAGCTTGCCAAACGGCACGTATTCGAACTGCAGTTGATAGCCGCGGCTATCGGGTTTGCCGCTGTTGCTGCCTTCGAGTTCGGCCGGCGCGTACAGCACCGCATCGCCGCTACCCGTGGTATCGAAAATGCCGCCACCAGCCACCCAGGTCTGCTTGTAGGTCCAGGTGACATCCAGTTTGCGACTGTCCAGGGTTCCCGAAGCGTCGGCCACTTCGCCGGCACTCAAGGCGGCATTCAGATGCCGTGATTCGTGCACGATGGAAAGGTTCGCCTGCAGGTTGCTGGCATCCGCGGCCGTGTGCTGATAGGTCGCATCGAAGCCGAAATCGTTGAAGCGATTGGTTTCCGGCGAGGCCTGGTCAGGCTGCTGTTCCACGTTCAGGCCCAGCAGGCCGAACGAGAAGTAGTGTGGGCCATTGGTAAACTGCAGCACGGCGCGCCAGTAAGGCGCGATGCCCTTGAGGTGCGAGTTGTCGTCAGCGCTCAAGCCGACGTTGTCGAGCAGGCTGTCCGAGAGGCTGCGAAAGCCGCCGGCCTCGAGGTATAGGCGATCGTCGATCATGGCGTAGAAAGTGGGGCCCAACACGGTCTCGGCGATCCCATCGAAGAGGACTGGCGCGGCGCCGGGTGTGGGCGCCAGGCCAGAGCCCGTATAGGGGAATCCCCACACAGGCGTCGAATTCCACAGGTCCGAGACCGTCGGGTTGTTGTTGAGCGAAACACCGCCCACGATGCCATGCCCACCGAGTTGGAAGGCCCGGGCGTAGCGCAGGTCGAACGCGCCCCAGGCGGTGTGGCGTTCTACGCCGTTGTACCCGACTTCGACGAAGGCACCGGCATGACTGCCAATGCGGCCCGCGAAGAAAGCGGGGAGCTCCTCAAGGGTATAATTGTTGTTGGTACTGTAGCGCTCAGGCGCCTCGGGCAGATCGCTGCTGGTGCGAGTTCCGCTGAGCACTGCCATGACGGCCAGGGGCACGCTCTTGTTGTGATTGCCCAGGGCATAGGCGTTGAGCTTGAACTGACGGCCGTAGGCGGTGAGCGCCGGGCCGAAGCCGATGCTATGGCATTGGGTGCAGGGCAGGCCGGTCTGCTGCGCGTAACTGGGCAGCGCGCTGGCTGGCGTAGTGGCCAGAAGTGCCGCTGCTGCAAGCAGTGCGTACCATTGTCCGCGCCCCCGAGACGCAAGAATTGGGTGGATGGCGTTCATACTCAGCTCCCCTGGCATGTTAAGAAATCCCTAAGAATCAAAATAACAGCCGGGAAGACCCCTGTATGCGGGGGTTAATCAGTAGAAGAGGGTAGGAAATGCAGCAAAACGCCTGAAAAACTGCGCTGGATTGCAAGCCAACAATCCAACGCTAGCGTGAGTCCCGACGTGGCTCTCCCAGGTTCAAGGAGGAACAATATTTTAAGATCATAACGTTATGTCAAATAACAGCCACCACTCCGAGGCATCCCGGGCCTCGTTCCCTTGGTGCTGCCACTGGTTCATTTTCCTGTATGTCGTTGCAGGGACACAGTGTTGCCACTGCGACAGGTTGAGCGCCGCTTGCCTCACTGCTGTGATGCTGATCGACAGATCGTTGCCGGCACTCGCGCCGGTCCCGTTTACAGGAGTGTCGATCATGAAAATCAGGATAGTCGCGTTGGCCGCCATGCTGGTGCTGGGCGCATGTGGTGGCGGATCGATGTCTGGCGGCAACGCGGGCAATTCGGTCGGCGTAGCCACTTCGGGCGTTATCACCGCGTTCGGCAGCGTGTTTGTGAACGGCGTGCGCTATGACATCACGGCGGCGCGCCTGCAGAAGAACGGCAAGAGCGTCGCGCAGTCAGCGTTGGCCGTTGGCGAGGTCGCGCTGGTGCATGGCAGGCAGGACCGGGTCAGTGGCCAGGGCAGTGCCGAGAGCGTCGACGTGGAGGACAATGTGGTCGGGCCTGCCGCGTCGATCGATGTCGCCGCCAACACTCTGACTGTGCTCGGTCAGCAGGTGATCGTTACGGCCAATACTTCATTTGCGGCCAGCATCATGCCGGGCGACCTGAGTGGTCTGCTTGTCGATGATTCCATCGAAGTGAGCGGCCTGGCCGATGCCAGCGGCGCAATCACCGCGACGCGCATTGGCCGGGCCGAAGCCGGTGAAGCCCTGCAGGTGCTGGGCACGGTGGCGCATCTGGACGCCGCGGCGCACACCTTCATGATCAACGCTCTTAAGGTCGAGTTCAGCATCGCGACGCTGGATGGTTTCGCGCCGGGCCAGCCGGCCGACACCGACGTCGTGATCGTGCGCGGCACGGTGTTCGACGCCGCGAGCGTGACACTCACCGCAACCGCGGTGCAGCGCGCTGATACGGAGCGCAGCGAGGCCGGCGACGGCGAGCGCGTTGAACAGGAGGGGCTGGTGACGCGCTTTGTCTCGGCCACCGACTTCGATGTCAATGGCGCGCCAGTGACCACGACCGCTGGCACGGTATTTGAGGGCGGCGAGGCCGGCGATATTGCGATGAATACCCGTATTGAAGTGCGCGGCACGCTCGACGCCAACAACGTGCTGGTTGCCGACCTGGTGGAAATCGACCATGTCGCCGTGGTCGCGCTGGCGGCCACGGTCGAGGCGGTCGACCCCAATGGCAACACACTCAGAATTCTCGGCGTTGATATTGCGGTTGATAGCGGGACGCGCTTTGAGGACAAGAGCAGTGCGCACATGCAGATGTTCACGCTCAGGGATGTCAGTGTCGGTGACAGCGTGCTGGTGCGCGGCTTCGAGTCCCCAGCCGCCAGCGGCAAACTGCTGGCCCGGCGACTGGAGCGTCTAGCGCCGAGCACTGAGGTTCAAGTGCGCGGGCCGTTCAGCGCCAGTACCGAGCCACAGTTCCGGATCCTGGGCGTGGCGATTGATGCCAGCAACGCCAGTTTCGGCGGTGTCGAAGACCACATGAGCATGAGCAGCGCCGAGTTCTTTGCCCAGGCCCCGGGCCAGGTGGTCGAAGTGCGTGGCACCGCGAGCGGCGATCTCGTGACGGCAAGCCAGGTGCGTATCGATCACGAGGACGATCGCTGATGTTTGGGAGAAGCCCTGTCTGTCAGCAGGCACCTGGCCGCTGAACAGCTCCGGGCTCTTCAGCTGTCAGGCCGCTGCTGGTGTGCGAGGACGCCAGCAGCGGCCCTGATCGCTATTTCCTGGTACACAACCCGACGTCACCACTCTTGGTGTCGATGTGCACGTGGCCGCCGCCCTTGCCACTGCGAAAGCTGAGGCGGCTCCCCGGTCCATACTGTTGTTCGACGGCCTTGGGGCCGAAGCAGTTATTGATGTCGCCACTGAACGATTGCACGTCGATATCAGCGTCCGGCGCAGCGCTGAAGTTGACGTTCACGTCACCGCTTACGGTCGTGGCCTCGAGTTGACCGATGGCGTCGAGCGCGCCGCTGATATTCAGATCGCCGGAGACAGTTTCAAAATGTGCCTGGCGCATTTCGCCCAGCATGAGGTGCGCGTCGCCACTCACCGACTCGACGTTGATCTCGCCGACGCCACCAGTGAGGGTGGTGTCGCCGCTGACCGTCTTGATGCGCGTGGACCTGGCATCGTGCGCTTCCAGGTGTACGTCGCCGCTGACGGTATTCACCTGCAGATTGCCGCCGGCTTCGCCGGCAATATCACCACTAACGGTCTGCAGGTGCTGATCGCCGCTGACACCGCCCACGCGCAGGTCGGCGCTGACCAGCGAAACCTCGAGCGCACTCTTGCGCGGCACCTGCACCCTGAGTCGCGCGTCGCCTTCATCGTGATGGAAATTTCCCTTGGGCAGCACTACACGCACGGTGACGCGCGCGCCTGAGCCGGTGACTTCGACCCGCTCGACTTTTTCACCGATCGTGCCGCTCACGGCGACTACGGCCTGATCCCAGCCGGCAACCTCAAGCGCGCCAGAAACATTGACGATTTCCACGGTGCCGGCCGGATCGGCGCTCTGATGCTCTTCAACGGTGCGTGTGGCTGCCACTGCCGGTAGTGCGGTGGCACACAGCAATGCTGCGAGCAGGGCGCAACGCGGCGAGGTTCGAAAGATTGATTGGGTCGTCATGATCAGCTTCTCCTCATGAGCAGGGTGTCGGTGGCATGAGCCACGGTGGTGTACAGATTGATCTCCTGCTGCCAGGTGCTGCGCAGCAGTTGCAGCAGCAGTGGACTCGCCGGGTCGTGCGCCAGGGCATCGCGAATGTCAGCATTCGCCTTGCGAATGATTTCCAGATCACTTTGCACGCGCGCACGTGTGGGCGGCGCCAGCATCGTCAGGCGTTCGGCAAAAGTGCGTTCAAGTGCGGCGCGTGCTGCCAGATAGTCGGCATCCTGTGGCAGTTCGAAACTAACGGGGCGAGCGGCAGTTGCGCTGCCCGGCAGCGGGCCTGCCGCCAGCAGTGGGGGTGCCGCGGTGTGCCACACGGACCAGGTCAGGGCACCGAGCAGTGCGGCCAGCGCCAGGCTGGCTGCCATCGCGGTCGGCCAGGGCGATTGGCTGGTGCGCGCCGCGGAATTCGGATTCGGTTCAACCACCTGCAGGGCGAGCGCAATGGCCGGCCACAGGTCGCGCCCGGGCGCCTGTTCGCGCGGCAGCCGCGCCAGTGCCTCATCAACAACACGATCGTGGGAAGTGCTCATGCGTACTCCTCAGGCGAGTCCCAGCTGCGCAGCCAGCAACCGCCGGCCGCGATGCAGTTGCGCCTTGCTGGTGCCGGTGGCGATGCCCAGAAACTCGGCTGCTTCCTCGTGACTGTGCCCGTACAGACCGACCAGCACCACGACGTCGCGCGCTCCGGGCGGCAGGCGCGCGAGCGCGGCTTCAATATCGGCGGTTTCACCTGCGCTGTTGTTGTCGGTGACCGCGAGGGCGGCCGCATCGATCGGCAGCGCGAGTCGCGCCAGATCTGACTGGCCGCGGCGGCGCTGCCCGAGCACCGCGTTGACGGCTATGCGATGCAGCCAGGTGGACAGGCTGCTCTGGGCCTTGAAGGCTGCCAGTGCCCGCCAGGCCGAAATGAAACACTCCTGGGTGCAGTCTTCGGCCAGCGCGGGCTGGCCCGTCATGCGCAGACACAGGGCATAGATGCGCGCCACATGGCGGCGGTAAAGCGACTCGAAGGCCAGCACGTCACCATTCCGTGCCGCACTCAGATTGCTCTCATCCTCGCCGGCGCCTGGCGTGGGCTCCCGGAATTGCAGTAGCTGCGCATTGGCCACAATAGCTGCTCGCATCAGTGGTCTGTTGTGGACTTGGACGTCGCCGGCTGGCGTTTGGTTTAAGCGGAGTCTGCAATAGTAAGCGCTGGGCAACCATCAGGTCCCGGATCGGGCCAGGGCGCACACTGCCGAGCCCGCGACCACGCCGCACGCTCCGACGATCGCCAGCAGGTTAAGCGACTCGGCGGCGGCGAATTGCGGCACCCAGGCTGCAGCCAGGGCGCTGCCCAGCAAGGCAAACAGTGGCGAGGTGGTCACGGTGGCGCTGACGCGCGTCACTTCTCCCAGGCTCATTGCCCTGGCGTAGGCGCCGTAGGCGATGAGGGTGTTGAAGCAGCAGAATACCAGCGCCCAGCCCTGGGCTGCGTCCAGGCTCAACAGGCGAGCCGGATGCACCAGCGGCAGCAGCAGCACAAAGCCACCCACGTACAGCAGCCAGAGTATCTGCGCTGAGGTGTATTCGCGCAGCAGGCGCTTTTGCGCCAGCCCATAGCAGGCCCAGGCCAGCGAGCCCACTGTCAGCACCAATACGCCGGCACCCAGATGAGAGTGGCTGCTGAATATCTCCGGCAGGCGACGATTGAAGAACAGCAGCAGGCCGCCGAGCAGCAGTGCCAGTCCGAACCATTGCAGGCGCGAAAACTTCTCGCGATAGATCAGCAGGCCACCGAACAACAGGAAGATGCTTGACAGCTGCGTTACGGTTTGTGCGATGGCCGGCGTGGTCAGGCGCACACCGACCACGAACAGGGTGTAGTTGATGGTCAGGCCAATCACCGCCACGACCAGCAGCGCGCGCAGCAGCGTGCCACGCCTCAATGGGCTGGGCAGTGCTGCACGGTGGACCAGGAAAGCGCCGACCACGACGGCGGAGGAGCCAAATCGGTACCAGGTGATGGTGAAGGTGTCCATTGCTGGCAGCAGGACGCGCAGCGCCAGCGGCAGGATCCCCCAGAGAATGGCTGTAAGCAGCGCCAGCGCAAAGGCCAGGCTGCGTTGTTGAGCGGCGAGCAGAGTAGGTCCTTGAGTTTGGCGGCGCGCAATGCCGCGGCCAGTGATTCAACCGGCAGTATATTGTACTCAAACCTGGCCCGTGACCACCGGGCTGCAAATGCGCCATTCAAATGCGTTAAGATAGCCGGGCCGGGCGCTGCCCGGATCTGGGGAGCTGCAATGAAACTGATCACCGCGGTCATCAAACCCTTCAAGCTCGACGAAGTGCGCACGGCGCTTTCGGAGCTTGGCATTTCCGGCATGACCGTAACCGAGGTCAAGGGCTTCGGTCGCCAGCGCGGCCATACCGAACTCTATCGGGGCGCCGAATATGTGGTCGATTTTGTGCCCAAGACGCGCGTCGAGGTCGGCGTACGCGATGATCTGGTCGACCAGGTGGTCGATGCCATTGTCAAGGCGGCCCGCACCGGCAAGGTGGGTGACGGCAAGATTTTTGTTACCGCCATCGATCGGGTGGTGCGGATCCGCACCGGCGAACTGGACAATTCCGCCCTTTGAGGTCGCGGCGCGCGCCGCGGGCAGCGGCTACTGCGGCTGGCGCCGATAGCGGCTGAGCAGATTCATGTGACCGATTTCGGGGTCATTCACCTCGAAGCGCAGCAGCAGCATGCCGGTGGCAGGTTCCACCTGGTAACGCCAGTGGCGCGTGGCGCGGTGCACGTATTGCGCACTTATCACAAAGGCCTGCCGCTCCCAGCCGCAATTGATTTGCGCCGCGCCGGTATCATCGATGCGCGAAATCGTCTGGCCGGGCAGGTAACGCCGGCTGGCGGTTTCCCTGTCGTGCCTCATCTCGACGGCATCGAGACCCGCCAGCTGCTCAATATGCAGTGTGCGTGGCGGTCGCAGGTCCTCGACCAGGCGTGAGCGGAAGTGTTCCATCTCTTCCTGGGGAATTTCCAGCGCGTCAAAATAACGCGGGTCGCGGCTATTGCCGCCGCCGTCCTGCTCATCGCCGATGCGCCGCGAGCCCCCCGCGCCGTGCCGGGCCCGCAAGCGCTGTTGCCGCTCCCTCAGCACCTGCGCCAGTTTACTGTCGAAATCGTCGCTGCTGGCATCGTCACGCTGCCAATCACCGGCAATGATCCACGCCTGGCCGGCGGGACTCGGGTGCGCGGCCAGGGCGCTGCAGCCGCTGGCGGCCAGTAGCAACGCCAGCACAGCCGTCCGTGTGGTCGCTTGGGTGATAGACGCATACATGAGTGATGGCAGACCCACGAGCATTGCAAAGGTTCGGCGCACCGTAGGCGTTGGCGGGCGCAGCTGTCAATCACCGGCGCGCCGCAGCGGGTAAACTGGCGCCATGTACCGCCTGTTGTTGTACCTGGTAGCCGGTTGGTCGGGATTCTTTGTCATGGCGCTCGAGCTCCTGGGCGGCCGGCTGCTGGCGCCGTATTTTGGCAGCAGCATTTATGTCTGGGGCGCCATCATCACGGTGTTCATGCTGGCACTGTCCTTCGGCTATCTGCTGGGCGGCCATTGGTCACGCTATCAGCCCAGCCTGGCTCGACTCAGCCTGCTGTTGTGGGCTGCTGCCGCGGCCTCCACGCCCATCATGCTGGTCGGCGATGCGCTGCTGGATGCGATGTCGGTGCACCTCAATGATCCGCGCGCCGGTTCACTGTGCGCGGCTTTACTGCTGTTCATGCTGCCAACGGTCATTTCCGGCATGGTTTCACCCTATGCCGTGCGTTTGCTGGTGGCCGATCGCAGCAGCGCCGGCCTGGATGCCGGACGACTTTATTTTGTTTCCACTTTTGGCAGCGCGGCCGGCACGCTGCTCACTTCTTTCTATCTGGTGCTCTATTTCGAGGTGAACCAGATTCTCTGGGCCATGCTCACCCTGTCGATGCTGATTGGTGCCCTCGGCGTGTGGCGCCGGCCGGCGCCGGTTGCGGCGTTGCTGGCACTGCTGTGCTGGTGTGCACCGCCGGACGCCGCTGCCGAAGCTACGCGGGCGGCTGGCAATCTGCGCCTGGTGCATACCGAGCGCTCGCTCTACCGGCAGGTCCTGGTCTATGAAGACGCCGGCTCGCGCTGCCTGTGTTTCACCAGGCAATGCACCATCGGCCGGCAGTCCTGCATGAACCTGGCGCAACCGGACCAGCTGGTGTTCATGTATGCGCGCATGATGCTCGGCGCGCTGTTGCTCAATCCCGAGCCGCACGAGGTGCTGATCATCGGTCTGGGCGGTGCTTCGCTGCCGCATGCGCTCGCGCAGCTGCTGCCGCAGGCGCAGATAGATCTGGTCGAGATCGATCCGGCCGTGGTGCGCGTGGCGGCGGACTATTTTGCATTTCACGCCACGGAACGCATGCACGTCTATACCGAAGACGGGCGCAGTTTCGTGCGGCGTACCGCTCGCGGCGCGCGCCGTTACGATCTGATCATGCTCGATGCCTACGATCACCAGTACATTCCCGAGCACATGCTCACCGAGGAATTCCTCATGGAAGTGCGCTCGCTGCTGCGCCCCGGCGCGGTGCTCGCCGCCAACACTTTTTCAAGCAGCCGCCTGTATGACAACGAATCGGTGACTTATGCCAGGGTATTTGGCGGGTTTTTCAATCTGCGGCGCGGCAATCGCGTGATACTCGCGCGCCTGGGTGCACTGCCGGCGGCGGAGGTGTTGCGCGCCAACGCTACGCGCCTGGCGCCGGCGTTCAAGCCACTGGGAGTGGTGCCCGCAGAGCTGCTGGAGCTCTATTCACAGCGCGTGGACTGGAACACCAAAGCGCGTGTGCTGACCGATCAGTACGCCCCGGCAAATCTGCTCAACGCGGCGCCGTGACGATGGCTGGCGTCGGCGTTGCGGCCGCTGGCGACGCGGCGATCAGGGCGCGCAGTTCGCGCAGCCTGGCGCGCAGCAGGGTGGCATTGTCGGCGCCGACGCGCAGCATGAGTTTCTGCCCCGCCGAGCGCGCTTCCAGTTCCGGGTCGGCAAACTCCCAGAACACTTTCGGACGTACCAGTTCCAGCGGGCCCTGCGTGACCGGCGTGGCCAGCAGGTGATCGATCACGGCCACCAACCGGTCATTGAAATAGCCGCGCGGATAGCCCAGGTCCTGATAGGCGCGCTGAAACAGCGGGTAGTAGCGCTGGTACAGGCGCACCAGCGCTGCCAGATCGAGCTGCCGCACGATGGCCATGGGCGCGGCGTAGCGAGCGGCATTGCGCGCCTCGAGGCTGGCGCGGAAATCATCGCCAGCTACGAGTAGCGTGCCGGGGGTTGCCCGTAGCGGGCGCAGTTCGATGGCCAGCTTATGGCGTGGCAGGTTATCGATCGTCGCCACCAGGTGGCGAATCAGATTCTCCGGCACCAGCAGCGTGCCCAGCGCTTCCGCTCCGGGCAGTTGGCTCAGGGCGCTGCCGAAGGGCTGATCGCTTTCGCCCAGGGCTGGCAGCGACGGGCTGGTCGCGCCACTCGCGTCGTCAGCGGGCATGGGGTTCGCGATTTGCGGCTCGGCCTCGGTGCCCGGCGGCAGTGGGGCGACGACCGCCGGCGGTGGCGCCGGTGCTGGCGCGATTCGCGGCCACCAGTGCCAGGCGGCCGCGCTACCCAGTATCAGTACGGCCGCAAGTGCGCTGATTGCCTTGAATTTCATGATTCGCTCCTGTTGGCTCACCCGCCACGGTCACTTAGGTTACGGGACCCCGTGGCCAGCGTATGATTTCATCATTAGGGCGCATTGACAAAATTTGCCGGGAGGCGACATGGGACCGGAAGCGACGAACACAGGAGATTGGGCGGCAGCGATGCACAAGGCGCAGGCCGAGCTGCTGCGGCAGTGGACCGAAATGGGTTCGGCCTGGGCCAAGACGGCGGGCTCGCCCGCCGTGCCCGGCGCCCAGCCGGCGGCTACGGCTGGCACGGCTTCCGCGGCCGCCGATGATGTCGCGCGTCGTTTCCTGGGCCAGTGCGAGCAATACCTGGGAGTGTCGCGATCGCTCTGGGATCTGGTCGGGCGCGCGTCCTCAAGCAGCGACCCCGAGCAGCGCGCACGCGTTTTTACCGACGGCCTGGGGGGCCTGCAACAACAGTTTGCGAGCCTGTGGGTGGCAACGCCCTTCGGAGCGCCTGGCGGTGGTGCGGGCGCCATGGGCACCAACCCCTTTGCTTTCGGCGCCGGCAGCATGCCGGGCATGAGCATGTCTGGCATGGCCATGCCAGGCTTTAGCGCAACAATCCCGGGCATGCCGGCGCTCGGGCCAACGCGCGAAAGCCAGGAAGCCATGCAACGGCTTGCGCAGCTGGGCGCGCGCTATGCGCAGGCGCAGTTGCAGGTGAGTGGACAGTGGAACGACATCATCGGCAAGTCACTGCGCGAGCTGGGCGAGCGGCTGGCCCCGAGACTCAGCAGTGGTGCGGCCCCGGCGTCGATGAAGGAAGTCTACGATCTGTGGGTCGACTCGGCCGAGACGGTCTACGCGCAGGCGGCCCGCGGTGCGGCTTTCGTGCAGGCTCAGGCCGAACTCACCAATTCCATGAGCCAGCTGCGCAGCGCGCAGCGCGAACTGCTGGAGGAATGGGCCCGACAGTTCGATTTGCCGACCCGCGCCGAGCTCAACAGCATTCACCAGCAATTGCGCGATCTGAAGGCTGCACTGCAGCGATGAGTGTGCCGCTGCAGGAAATCACCGAGCTGTACAGCAAGCTCGCGCAAAGCCTGCAGACCCTGCAGGCGGCGGCCGGTGTCACTTTTGGCTGTTCAGAGAAGGATGCCGTCTATCGCGAAGACAAACTGACGCTCTATCACTATCGCGCCATTGCGCCCAGCGCCAGGCTGCCGCCGGTGCTCATTGTCTATGCGCTGGTCAACCGCCCCTACATGATGGATCTGCAGCCTGATCGTTCGCTGATCCGGCGCCTGCTGGAGCTGGGCCTCGATATCTATCTTATCGACTGGGGTTATCCCGACGGCGCCGATCGCTTCGTCGACCTGAATGACTACATCAATGGCTATCTGCATCGCTGCCTGTCAGTGGTGTTGCGCGAGCACCAGCTGGCGGCGACCACGCTGCTTGGGGTCTGCCAGGGCGGCACCTTCAGCCTGTGTTACGCAGCGCTGCACCCCGAGCGGGTGCGCAATCTCATCACCATGGTGACGCCAGTCGATTTTCAGACCCCCGACAATCTGCTGTCGCGCTGGGTACAGAGCATCGACGTCGACGCACTGGTGGCAGCGCATGGCACAGTTCCGGGCGATGTGCTCAATGCCGCCTACGTGTCATTGATGCCATTTCGGCTGCTGCAGCAGAAATATGTGAATCTGCTCGGCGGCGGCGACGATCAGGCGCAGATGGATAATTTCATGCGCATGGAAAAGTGGATCTTTGACAGCCCAGACCAGGCGGGTGCGGCGTTTCGCGAGTTTTGCAACTGGTTCTACAAGGAAAACCGCCTGCTCAAGGGAACGCTGGAGCTTGGCGGCCGCAAAGTCGAGCTGCGCAAGGTCACGCAGCCGGTCCTCAATGTTTACGGCAAGCAGGATCACCTGGTACCACCGGCTGCTTCCACGGCCATGGAGAATCTGCTCGGCAGCAGTGACTACATGGCGCTCGGCATGGATGTCGGACACATCGGCATGTATGTCAGCGGCCGCTCGCAGCGCGAACTGCCGCAGGCCATCGCTTACTGGCTGCAGCGGCGCTGAGCAGCGGTGGCCGCGCGCACCGGCCGGTGTGCCTGTGCCAGGGCCGGTTCAGCCGCGCACGTAACCACCGGGCGCATCGCCCAGCGGCGTGAGGCCCGCTGCGCTGTTGCCCATGGTGGGTGGCGCCTGTTGCTCCGCTGCGGATTGCCGGGCGAGCCACTGTTGCCAGGTGGGCCACCATGATCCGGCGCGCAGCTCAGCCGCTTCCAGATATTCCGCACTGTCCATGATCGAGGTGGCATCGCTCCATTGGTACTGGCGATGGCGACGCCTGGGATGCACGGGCCCACTGACGATGCCGGCATTGTGGCCGCCACTGGTGAGCACGAACGTGTAGTCCTCCGAACGCGTCAGCGCGCGGGTCTTGAACACCGAGGTCCAGGGCGCGACATGATCGGTCTCGGTGCCAACCACAAACATCGGCGCCGTGATATGGCCGAGATCGATGCGCTGGCCATTGACGCTGAAGTGGCCGGCAGCCAGTTCGTTATGCAGGTAGAGCCGGCGCAGGTACTCGCTGTGCATGCGGCAGGGCATGCGGGTGCCGTCGGCGTTCCAGGCCATCAGGTCATTGGGCGTGGCGCGCTCGCCGCGCAGGTAGGTATTGATGGCCGGCGCCCAGATCAGATCGCTGGCGCGCAGCAATGCGAACGCGGCGCCCATGCGCTCACTGCCCAGTACGCCGTCGCGTTGCATGAGTGCGTCGAGCGTCGCCAGCTGGCTGGGGGAGATGAAGACCGACAACTCGCCCGGTTCACTGAAGTCGGTCTGCGCCGCCAGCAATGTAATGGAGGCGAGACGCTGATCGCCTTCGCCCGCCAGGGCAGCGGCGCCGATCGACAGCAGCGTGCCGCCAATACAATAGCCCACCGTGTGCACGCGCTGATTCGGGACGATGGCGTTCACGGCATCGAGTGCGGCGCGCAAGCCGAGCCGCAGGTAGTCATCCATGCCCAGATGGTGATCCTGGGCTTCCGGGTTACGCCAGGAAATCATGAACACGGTGTGACCCTGTTCCACCAGGTATTTCACCAGCGAGTTGCGCGGCGAGAGATCGAGTACGTAGTACTTCATTATCCAGGCTGGGGTGATCAGGATCGGCTCGGCGTGCACGCTGTCGCCTTGCGGCGAATACTGGATCAGCTCAACCAGTTCGTTGCGCATCACCACTTTGCCGGGTGTGACCGCGACCTGTTCGCCGACGCGAAAACCATCGGTGCCCGCCGGCGCGGCGCGCGCCAGCATGCGCCTCGTGTCTTCCAGCCAGTGTTGCCAACCGCGCAGCAGGTTGGCGCCGGATTCGGTGCGGGTCTGTGCCAGCAACTCGGGGTTGCTGGGCAGGTAATGGGCCGGGGAGGCCAGGTCGAGTGCCTGGCGGCGCATGAATTCCAGTCGTTCGGCGCTGGCGACGCTGACGCCTGGGGCGCAGCCGAGCAGCTGCTCGCTCCACTGCTCCAGGTTTCCGTAGCCGCGCACCAGCAGGTTGTAAGGCCACTGATTCCAGGCATCGTCCCTGAAACGGCTATGGCCATGCTCATGTGCAAGCGGCTGGCCGCCAGCTGCGCGTAGTGCAAACTGCCAGGTGTCGGCAGCCCGTTCCAGGCCCTCCTGCAACATCATCCACTGCTGATTCGGGTGTGCCGAGAAGTTGGCGAACCAGTCCCACCAGGCGCGCAGGTAATCATCGCCAGCGAGCCCGCCAGTGACACCGGCTATATGGGCGCGCGCGCTGCTCGCCAGCTGTTGCGACAATGTTTCGCGGGCAGCAGGGCTGCCAGCCGCGGTGAGCGGGGCAGGGCGAGATGGCAGCGCGGCATTCATATGCAGTGAATCCTCTGGCCTTCAAGAAAAAGACCCCGGGAAATTGCTCCCCCGGGGTCCGGCTCACTCAAACAAGGGGGCTTGCTTCAAGCGGCCTTCTTCGTCAGCTCCGTCACCTTGGCCGAAGCTTCGCTGAACAGTTTGCTCAGCGTGCTCTGCGCTTCGCCCGCGATCGCGTTGAGTTCCTGCACGCGGCCGCGCAGCTGCTCACTGATCTTGGTGCCCAGCTCGGACTGCTTGGCGGCGATCTCCGCGGGCGACTTGGCGCCGAGCAGGGCCTGCGCCTGCGACAGGCTCCATTCCAGGTAGTCGCCGGCAACGGCGTACTGGTAACGCGCCAGACGGTCGAGGGCCTTGAGGCCTTCCTGCTGGGCGTGCAGTGCCGGGGCGAGCGCATTGCGATAGGTTTCAAGCAGCGCGCTCGGGTCAAAAGTCTGGTCGGTCATGTTGATTGCTCCGCGGGGTGTAAAGGACTGGTATTGGGTTACCGCTGGGGGCATCCTATCGCAATCTTGTATGCAGTGCAAGAGAAATCATGGAACCCTGTTTCCCGGCACCTTTATTGATTATAAGATATTGATTATAATGTATTTTATGAATACCAGAATTTCTATGTCAGTCAATTCACAGGTCTGAAGTAACGCATTGCGTACAGATCAGAGCCGTAGTCCGCCATCAACCTCAAGCACCCTGCCGTTGAAGAAATCGTTTTCGAAGATGAAACGCGCCGCGTAGGCGATCTCGTCAGGCCGCCCCATTCGACCCACGGGCACCGGGGCCAGCAGCTTCTCGATCACCTCGGGCTTCATGGCGTGAAGAAGCGAGGTCTCCGTGAACCCCGGTGCAATCGCCGCTGCGCGGATGCCGAAACGCGCCAGTTCGCGGGCCCAGACCACTGCCAGCGATGCGACCCCGGCCTTGGCGGCGGAATAATTGGACTGCCCCGGATTGCCGGCGCGTGAAATGCTCGAGATATTGACGATGACTCCACCGTTACCGACCCTGATCATGCGCTCGGCCGCCTCACGGCCGCACAGGAACACGCCGGTCAGGTTCACATCGATGACTGCCTGCCATTGCTGCAGCGACATCTTGTCGGTGATGAGGCCATCTTTGGCCTTGATGAGCAGGGCGTCGCGCAGTATGCCGGCGTTGTTGATGATGCCATCGAAGCGGCCGAAATCCGCGACGATGCCATCGAAGGTGGCGATCACCTGTTCTTCATTGCTGACACTTGCGCCATAGCTGCGTGCCGTAACGCCGTGCGCCGCACAGGCCGCCTGCGTCTCGGCAATGTCAGCGGCGTTGATATCGATGAGCGCCAGGTTCGCGCCCTGCGCGGCGAAGTCTTCAGCGAGCGCACGGCCGATGCCACGGGCGGCGCCGGTGATGACCACGGTCTTTGCCTTGAGCTGCATGCACGGATCCTTTAGCGGTCTGGCTTATCGGTGGGTGCTGCCTCATCGGGCGGTGCGCCGGTGGCTGCCAAGTCCTCGTTCGCGGGCGCGTCCGCGCTGCGCTTGGATTTCGGCGTGATTGCAGCCAGCATCGAATCCTGCACGCGATTCCACATGTCCATGTTCTGGCGTGTGAGTTCGGCCAGTGGCGCCAGCGGGGCAAGTGGGCCCGCCATCGTCCTGGCGATCTGCTCCTGAAGCGAGCGCTGCTGCTGCATGACGGTGCCGAGACTCTGTTCCAGATAACGCGAGAGCAGGTCCTGCACCGGATTGCCGTAAAAGCGGATGATGCCTTCCAGCAGCTGCACGCTCAGCACCGGAGCACCGAACTGCTCCTGTTCGGCAATGATCTGCAGCAACACGGTTCGGGTCAGGTCTTCGCCGGAGCGATCATCCATCACTTTGACACGCTCGCCGCCGGCGATGAGCCGACGGATATCATCATTGGTGACGTGCCGGCTGGCCGTGGCGTCGTAGAGGCGGCGATTGGCGTACTTACGTATGACTCGTGGCTCGGTCATGCATTACTCTTGACTTGGCTGGAAGGCCTTGAGGAGGTGAATAAACTGCGCACGCATGCTACCCCAGGGTCTATGCGCCGCACAAATCGCTGCCTCACAATGCTGGCAATCATTTGTTATTCGAAGTATTTTCACATTATCAATCAACATGTTAAATAGCTCATTGCCTGAATGTGCGGCTCGCCAGGGTGCCGGGTTTTTCCCAACGCATTGCATACCCACGCATCGACAGGGCGGCCCACCTATGATCCTGCCATGAGTGCGGCACCGAGCGAGGAGTCTGGCAGCGCCACGCCCGCGCGCGCCGCGCTGCGCCAGTGTGCGGGCAACGTGTTCATGGTCAACCCCGCCGCGTTTGGATTCAATGCTGAAACGGCCCCGAGTAACGCTCTGCAGCGCCAGGGCTCGGGCAGCGCGGTGACGACCAGCGCGGTGGCACGCCGGGAAGTTGCCACGCTGTGCCAGGCGCTGCGCAGTGAAGGCGTGCGCGTGTTGCTGGCGGAAGATGAGCCAGAGCCATCGAAGCCTGATGCGCTATTTCCCAACAACTGGGTCAGCTTTCACGAAGATGGCACGCTGGTGCTCTATCCGATGCTGGCGCCCAATCGGCGGCAGGAGCGGCGCGCGACGCTGGTCGATCGAATCTGCGCCAGCTTCAATTTCACGCCGCGGCGGCGTATTGATCTCACCGCCCACGAAGATGCCGGGCGCTTCCTCGAGGGCACCGGCAGCCTGGTGCTCGATCATCCCTCACGCCTGGCCTATGCCTGTCGCTCGCCACGCACCGATGAGTCGCTGGTGCGCGAATGGGCGCGCCTGATGGACTATGAGCCGGTGCTGTTTGATGCCAGCGATGCGCAGGGCCGGCCGTACTACCATACCAATGTGCTGTTGTGGATCGGCACGCGGGCGGCACTGCTGTGCAGCGAAGCGCTGTCCGGCGCCGATCGCGAGCGCGTGTGCGCGCAATTGCGCGCCAGCGGACGCGAACTCATCGAGATCGATCGCGCTGCCGTGGCGGCCTTTGCCGGCAATCTGCTGGAGCTTGCCAGCTGGGATGAGGCGCTTGGGGATTACGCAGTGCTGGTGATGTCGGCGAGCGCGCATGGCGCACTGACGGGTCCTGCCCTGCAGCGGCTCGCCGGCAGCGTCGACACGGTGCTGGCCGTGCCGGTGCCGACCATCGAGCGCGTCGGTGGCGGGAGCGTGCGTTGCATGTTGGCAGAAGTGCCCGAGTGCGCCGCGTGACGCGCGCCGCGCCGCTGCCGCAGCGGGTACTGTACGCACTGGCGGATGGCGCCGCGCATTCCGGCGAGCAGTTGGCGGCCAGCGCTGGCGTCAGCCGCAGCGCCATCGGCAAGGCGGTCGGTGCGCTGCAGGAGCTGGGCGTCACGATCACAGCGACGCCGCACCGCGGCTATCAATTGGCTGCGCCGTTGATACCCCTGGCGCTGGTGTCGATCGATGCGCAGCTGGCGCCCGAGTGGCGCGCCCGGCGTCGCTACGGCGGGGTGGCCTGGTCGCTGGCTTCCACCAACGACACGCTGTTGGCACGCGGCGCACCGCCACCGGGGCAGTTCGATCTGCAGTTGGCGGAGCACCAGAGTGCCGGGCGCGGCCGCCGCGCCAGACCCTGGTTCGTGCCGCCGGGAGGCGCGTTGTGCCTGTCGCTGGCCTGGAGTTTCGCGGCTCTGCCACCGGAGCTGGCCTCGCTCAGTCTCGCCGTGGGGGTCTGTGCCAGGCGCGCGCTCAGGTCGCTGACCGGCGTCGCCGTAAAGCTCAAGTGGCCGAATGATCTGTACGCCAACGGCCGCAAGCTTGGCGGTATCCTGATTGAATTGCAGGCGGAGAGTGGCGGCCCGGTATTTGTGGTTATCGGTATCGGCATCAACTGCGAGCTGGGCGCCGGCGTCAGCCGGCGCGTCCAGGAATCCGGCACCACGCCCATCGATCTCGCGGCGCTGGGCGTCAGCGCTGGCGATCGCAATCGGCTGTGCGCGGCGCTGGTGACTGAGCTGGTGCAGGGCCTGCTGGCATTCGAGAGTCACGGACTCACGGTCTTTGCTGAAGAGTGGCGTGCGGCCGATGCACTCGCGGGCCTGGTGGTGGCGGTCGAGGCGCCTGGCGGGAATGTGATCGGTCATGCCCGGGGTATCGATGCCGATGGCGCCCTGTGTGTGCACGGGGTCGAGGGATTGCAGCGTTTCCATTCCGGTGAAGTCACGGTGCGGGCGCATTCGTGAAATGGAGTTCGCCATGACGCAGATGCTGATCGACGCGGGTAACACGCGGCTGAAGTGGTGCCTGCTGCGCGGCACGAAGCTGGCGCGCGTGCAGGCCCTGGCATGGAGCGAGCCCCGCGCCGCGCGCGCGGCGCGGCGCGTCATGAGCAGCGGCTCGGGCGTGACCCGCATACTCGTGTGCAGCGTCGCCGGCGCGCGCCTGGAGCGCGCGCTGCGCCGCGCCGCCCGCGCGGCCCACTTGCCCGCACCGCTGTTCATTCGCACTGCGCGACGCGCCGCCGGCGTGCGCAATGGTTATGTGGATCCATGGCGGCTGGGTGCCGATCGCTGGGTCGCCCTGATCGGGGCGCGTGCGCTGGTGCCCAAGCGCGCACTCTGCGTGGTCGATATCGGCACGGCCCTGACCCTCGATCTGCTCGATGACGGCGGGCGTCATCGCGGTGGTCTGCTGCTGCCTGGCCCGACCCTCATGGTCGAGGCGCTGTTGCGACAGACGGCGGGTATACGCCGTCGCGCGCAGCAGCGGCCAGCGCGTCGTGCCGCCAATGTGTTTGCCCGCAGTACGCGCGGTGGCCTGCAGGCGGGCAGCGAACTGGCCGCCGCCGCACTGATCGAGCGCGCCATGCGCGAGGCGCGCTCGCTGCTGGGTCGCAAGCCGCTGCTGCTGCTGGCCGGCGGTGGCGCCGCGCGCGTCGCCGCGCGTCTCGGCGTGGCCGTACGTCGCGAACAAGCCCTGGTGCTCAAGGGCCTGGCAGTGCTCGCCGCCGGGCATTGCGGCTAAGATTGCCACATGCGCGCGCTGCTCTACACGCTGATACTTGTGAACCTGCTGTTCTTTGCCTGGTCCTACTGGATCG
The DNA here is from genome assembly GCA_043744295.1 of Gammaproteobacteria bacterium. Classification (GTDB taxonomy): domain Bacteria; phylum Pseudomonadota; class Gammaproteobacteria; order Steroidobacterales; family Steroidobacteraceae; genus FEN-1191. The sequence goes on from JAYTUZ010000216.1 coordinate 22,420, forward strand.
ATGCGCCACGCCCCGGTTTGCACCGATCTTCGCCAATGCAAACTCTGGCGGTGACTGCGCCCAATGACCCAATCGCCATGCGCTGCGCCTCCCTTGGCCCACTCGCCGCAGCGGTCGATGCCGCGGCCCTCACAACCGCACTGCAGGCCCGCAATCTGCCGGCCCGCGAACGCCAGGCCGTGAGTCAGGAGATTGAAGGCTATTGGGTGTACATCGACCAGCTTGCCGATGTCACTGCCCGCGCCCGGGCCCTGGCTCGGCTCAATCGCTTTGGCGTGCGCGATGCCGCCGCACTGGCCGAGACCGGCCAGGTCTCAGTGGGTCTGTTCAGCGAGAAGGCCGGCGCCGACAAGCGCGCCGCAGCCGTGCGCGCCGCGGGCTTTGAACCTGCGATCGAGGTACGCCAGCACGCTGTGGATCAATACTGGCTCGACGTCGATCTGGCCAGCGACGTACCATTGCCGGCCGTCGCGGCGCTTATCGCCGGGCTCAGCATCAACACCACGCCGCTGTGGAGTGCGTGTCCATAAGGGACGGATTTGCCGGCATAGCTCAGTGGTAGAGCAGCGGTTTTGTAAACCGTTGGTCGGGAGTTCAAATCTCTCTGCCGGCACCAGGCTTAGCGAGCGGCGTAGGCATCCATCATCAGGCCGGTGCCGCCGCCGGAAATGTGCGCGACCACGGCAGTGCGGCGATGAACCTTGGTGACCTGGCCCAGGTCGATGGCGAAGGCGAGTTCGACCTGCTGGCCCTTGTGCAGGCCGAGCGAGGCGGTGCGGATGAATACGCCGTTGGCGCTGAGATTGATGGCGCGACACAGACGCCGCTTTCCGGCCGGCATCATGATGTATACCGTGGTGCGGGCGCGATGGCGTGTGTGCAGACGACGTTCCATGGTCCTCTCAGGCTGCCTCTCGTTCGCTCGCCGCGCGTGGCGCTGGTCGCAGCCGGTCAGCCCCGATTATGCCTAGACCACCAGGAAAGCCAAGCCCTAGTCAACTTAATCAATACTAAGTTTGATGGCTACCGGGCAGTGGTCGGATAGCTTGCGGCGCCAGGCGTCGCCCGCTGAATAAGTCAGCCGTTCGAAAGAACCGGCGATCAGCCGGGCCTTGAGGGCATTGCCCGGCAGGATGTAGTCGATGTACCCGGTATGCGGTTGCCCGATATGACAGTTGTGAAAGGCCTCGCCCAGGGCGGTGTTGAAGACCAGGTCTGATCCGCCCTCCTGCAGTTGCCCCCACAGGCCGCCGGGCAGCGCGTGGTTTGACAAAGCGCCGCTCTCCGCGAGCAGATCACGATTGAAATCTCCCAGCACGACGTAGCGATCACCGGCCCGTGCTTCGCCCGCCAGCCAGTCATGCAGCGCCGGGCCCTGGCGCGCCAGTCGCTCGCAGGAGTGTTCCGGTGTGTCGAGCCGTGCACGTGCACAGCCTGATTTCAGGTGCACGCCGAGCAGGTGCAACTCGCGCCGCGTGCCAGGGTAGAGCACGAGCGTGGCGCCACGCCGCACGCTATCGCCCAGCGAAAGCGCGCTGAGATCGGCACCGCAGCGAAACGGCAGGCCGCGGCGAATGGCGAAACCGGTGTTTTGCACCGCCGGCCCGCCGGTGAAGCAGAATTCGTAACCTGGAAAAACCTGGCGCGCAGCCTCGGCACCATCCACTTCCTGCACTGCGATGACGTCGGCATCGAGCTGGCGCGCATAGCGCGCCATGGCGGCCAGATCCGTGGCGCTGCGCTCCAGATTGGCGGCGACGTCGCAGGGCAGGCTGCGCTGCCCGTGGCCCTGCCGATCGCGGGCCGGCGTGCAGCGGTTCTTGAGTGCGTTGAAGCCCGTGGGCGTCAACAGCCACTCCAGGTTCCACGTGGCCAGCTTGAGCGTGGCGCGCGGGGCGTTGACGGGCGAGCGGGCAGGCGCCGCGCCCACCAGCGCGGCAGCAAGCAGCAGCCCCAGACGACATAACAGCGGCCCCGATGAGCTCGCCGCGCCGGCTGCCGCGCCGGACAGGGCGCTGCGGTGACTGGGGTCGGTACTGGGTTTAGGCCGGGTCATGAGCGCAACTTAAGGTAAATTGGTACGCGCGTCTTGCCGTTCATCTGCCGTAAACGCCCGCTAATCGGCAGTTCCTGCAGGGGGCCGGCCGGGTCTTTACTATCGGCTCCATGAACAGTTTTCGCCAACGGGGTTTCAACCTCATCGAGCTGATGGTGACGGTCAGCCTGGTGGGTATCCTCATGGGGCTCGCACTTCCTGGCATGCGCGACTTCATCCGCAACAACCGGCTGAGCGGCGGCGTGAACGACATACTGCACTCGCTCAATGTGGCGCGCACCGAATCGATCAAGCGCCAGTTGGGCAACGTTGTGGTCTGCGGCACCGCTTCACCGGACGTTGCCGATGCGGCCAAGCGCTGTGACTACAATACCTTTGTCGGCTGGTTCGTGTTCGCCGACACCAATGGCAACTGGCAGCACGAGAACGGCGAGCCGGTCATTGAAGCGCACACCGCGCTCGATGCATCGGTAACCGTCAGGCTGGATGCCAATAACGCCATTGTCAGCTATGGCCCCAGCGGCTTCGCCATGCCTGCTGGCGTCCGGGTGCCGACCGCCACGATCGTGCTCTGCGATGCTCGCAGCGTACAGTCGCAAGGTACGGGTTCTACGGCACGGGCACTGTTCATTACCGCGACCGGTCGTGCGCGCGCCTCGGCAACCTATGCCGACGTGGCCGGCACCGCGTTGGGTGCGGTTGGCGGGAGCTGCCCATGAGGCGCGAACGGGGTTTTACGCTGGTCGAAGCCATGGTCGCGCTGGTCGTGCTGGCCGTGGGCATGCTCGGTATTGCTGGCCTCTACGTGACCACGCTGCGCTCGGGCGGCAGCGCGATCTATCGCATGCAGGCCGTGAACCTGGCGGCCGACCTGGCCGACCGCATTCGCACCAATCGCGGCGCGGGCGCAAGTTACGCCGGAGCCGCGGCCGACAACAACTGCTACGGCGCCGCCTCAGTGGACTGCGCACCGGCGCTGATGGCCGCCAACGATCTGTCCGTCTGGCAGCAGCAGGTTGCGGCGATCCTGCCCGCTGGAGCCGGGGTCGTCGGAGTTGCCGGCGCCGCGGCGCCCTTCACCTACACGATCACCATCAACTGGGCGGAGGCCGGCGGCGACACTCCCAGTTACACGCTGACCTTGCAGATATGAGCCTCAGCCTACACAAGTTCCGGATCTCGGTGCCCCGGCGCCGCCGCGAGCGTGGCCTGAGCCTGATCGAATTGATGGTCGCGCTCACCATTGGCGCGGTGCTGATATTCGGCGCCACGCAGGTCTACATCAACAGCCGCAAGTCCTATGGAGTCAATGAATCCGTGGCACGCCTGCAGGAGACCGCCCGCTATGCGATGTCGGTGATTGAGCCCGACATCCGCATGTCAAACTTCTGGGGCCTGCTCAAGGGCGCTGCCGTGATAGCCAATCAGGCCAGGCAGGTCATCGACCCGGTCGCCCCGGTGGCGGCCGGCGCACCGGCCAATATCTGCGGGCGAAATTTCGCCACTGATCTGTCGACCAATCTGCAGGGTGACAACAACAGTTATGTCCTGAGCGCCACGCGTGCCGCGGGCTGCGATAACCTCATCGATGTCGTCTCGGGTGCAGCCTGGCCCACCGCCGCGATGGCAACCGCCGACACGCTCACCGTGCGACGGGCATCGGTTTTCACCAGTCCGCCTGCCGCCGGCTTCCTGCAGGTATGCAGCTCGCGCATAGCCGGCCGGCTGATCAGCGATGGCAGTGCCTGCACGGCAGCGCCGGCCGGGCAGCTCGACAATCTGATCGTCAACACCTACTACGTCGATCGCAATTCGGCGCAGCCGGCCAATCTGCCCGCCTTGCGACGCAAGGTCCTGGTGTCGGCAGGCGGCACACCGGTGTTCCGCGACCAGGAGATTATCCCGGGTGTCGAGGACATGCAGATTCAGTTCGGCATCGATCCGGCCGGCAACACGGGCGTGGCCACGCGCTACGTCAATCCCAATGGCGTTCCGGCCGGCGCCCAGATCGTTGCGGTGCGGGTCTGGCTGCTGGTGCGCGCCGATGTGGCCGAGACCGGGTTCACCGACAATCGCGTCTATCAATACGGTGATCGCCTGGTGGCCAATGGCGTGACCGGCGATCTGACCAGTGCGGCCGGCGCTGGTCTGGCCTACCAGCCCTCCGCCAATGTGGATGCGTCGTTCACGGGCCCGCAGCACGTCCGGCGCCTGCTTATCTCGCGCACCATACAGATACGCAATGCCCTGGGAACCTGAAACCATGCGCAGCTGCCAGTCATTCTCACCTAGACGCGCCCAGCACGGCGCCGCGCTGGTCATCGGCCTGATACTGCTGATGGTGCTCACGCTGCTGGCGATTTCCGGCATGAACTCCGCCAGCCTGGAATTCATCATGGCCGGCAACGAGCAGTACCGGGCCAACGCTTTTCAGTCTGCCGAAGCCGGCATCGAACAGAGTATTGCGCTCGGATTGTTCAACCCCGGCGCTCCGCTACAGGTGATCAACAGCCAGCCGGCCGACGTCAATGTCTGGTCCACCAGCGTTACCCCGCAGCTCGGCGGCGCACCGCTGCCGGCCATGTGGGGTAATTCCTGGAACAGCTTCTCGACCTACCACTTCGAAGTGCAGAGCACCGGCACTGCGGTGCGCGGTGCGCAGGCGATCAACCTGCAGGGCGTGGCGGTGATCTCGCCCTGGGATCCGACTGTGCAGAACGACCCGAATCTACCCGGCACGGCGCTGACGCCCTGACCGGCCCTTGATCAATGGAGCAGTGACATGAATCAGGCATGCAGGATATTTCTGAGCACGCTGGCGCTCACGCTGGCCGGCGTCGTACAGGCGCAGTTGCCGCCTGCCACCCCGATCGAGGGCTCGGTGGAAACCACCACCGACGCGGTCATCCTCCCGGAGACGCTGCAGGGACGCGTCACGGTGCGCAACTGCGAAAGTTGCGAGTCATCGACGCTGCAGCTGGACGCGCACACGCAGCTCAACCTCGCTGGCCGGCTGGTCAGCCTGCGTGAAATGTCCGCCTACCTGCATAAAGTGTCGGGTGGGTCGCTGACCATCAATTACCGGCTGAACGATCACATCGTCAGCCTCATCTCGGTTGTCGTGCAATAGCAGCGCTGCGGCGCTACAAGGAATCAGCCATGCGAGTCTCAATGGCAAGAGTCTGGGCGGTGATCTCGGGTGCGTTGCTGGCGACGGCGGCCGCGACGGCAGCCTTTGCCGATGACACCGAAATCTTTTTCAACCAGAACAATGGCAGCATTCCTGCCAACATCATGTTCATACTCGACACCTCGGGCAGTATGAACAGCCTGGTGATCACCCAAAAGCCCTACGATCCTGACCACGACTATTCGGCCAACACCTGCGCGAATTTCGACAACAACTACTATTACTACAGCGCCACCAACACACCGGGCTGCAACAGCGCCAACAGGATTCGCACTGATCTGTTCAAGTGCGCCGCCATGCTGCGGTTCCTGAACACGGCGGGCTACAACACCGACGCCTTCGTACAATGGGGGGCGAGTTCCACTTCCACCTCCAGCGGCAAGGGCACAGTGGCCAGGCCGCGCATTGTCACCACCACCCAGACCTATGGCTGGAAGAGTTCACTCAGCACTGCCAATACCACCGGCTATATCGAGTGCAAGGGCGATGTCGGCGTCGACGGCGATGGCTCTGATATGAGCAAGCTCTATCCTTCCACGGATATCTATTCAATCCAGACCGTCGTCATGACGCCGCCCGGGTCTACAACCGTGACCTGCGCACCGACTTGCCCGACCTCGGGCCAGCAGCTTGGCGTCTGGGACGCGAGTTCCACCAAGAACTTCTTCCGCACCAATAGCGGCGCTACCTACACAATCTATAGCGCCAATTACATGAACTATCTTTTTGACTCCACGCAGAGTTCGAGCAGAGCGAAGATCTCCATCATGCACGATGCCGCGGCCTCGCTGCTCAACAGCATCAATGGCGTGAACGTGGGCCTGATGCGCTACAACTACGGCGGTTCGGGCGGCATGGTGCTGGCGCCGGTGGAGGATATTGGCACCGGCACCAATCGCCAGGACCGCATCAATATGGTCAACAGCTGGGCCGCTGCCGGCATCACGCCCCTGTCGGAGACTCTCTACGAGTCTTACCTCTATTTTGCGGGCAACCCGGTGCGCTTCGGCAATGGTGCCACTTCCACACGCTGCAATACCTGGAATGCCAGCGGGCAGTGCACCTCGGCAAGCTCATTTTCGCAGCCCAGCGTGGCCAGCTCGCGTACCGGTGGCACTATTGCCAGCAGCAACTACGACAGTCCGGCCGATCAGTCCTGCCGCAAGAATTTCGTGGTCTATCTGACTGACGGCTTGCCCAACGAGGCCAGCGCGGCCGACCCGGCCATCAACGCGCTGCCCAATTTTTCTACGCTCGGCGGCAGCTGCGATGCCACGACATTCACGGGCGCGACCGGCGGCAAATGCCTGGGGGCCCTGTCCCAGTACATGTATAACGCCGATCTGCGTCCGGACGTTGGCAAGGTGCAGAACGTCACCAGCTATTATATCGGCTTCGGTACCGATTTCGTCAGTGGCGGTGCGCCGACGGCGGCCTTCAACTATCTGAATACCGCCGCCACGCGCGGTGGCGGCAAGGCCTATACCGCCACCAACCTCACGGAATTGACCGGTGCCTTCAATGACATTCTCAATGATGTCATCAAGGCCAACACCACCTTCTCGGCGCCGGCGGTAGCCGTCAACGCCTTCAATCGTACCCAGACCCTGAACGATCTGTACGTCTCGGTATTCAGCCCCAAGAGTGGCTTTCACTGGCCGGGCAACGTCAAGAAATACAAGATCTCTGGCGGCGAGGTGGTGGACGCCACCGGCGCACCGGCAGTCAATGCCGGCAGTGGCTTCTTTTCCGACTCCGCCACCAGCTACTGGAGCAGCGTCGTGGATGGCCCCGACGTGACCAAGGGTGGCGCCGCCAACAGATTACCCGATGCCGCGACGCGTACGGTCTATACCTACAAGGGCGCCAATCCGGCCGCCGGGTCGCCGGCGGCGCTTACGCCGCTGACTGACACCAGCGTGACGGTTACCGACCTGGCCATCGGTGGCGCCACCGATCCGAACATTACCGAACTGATCGAATGGGCCTACGGACTGGATACCCAGGATGTCGTGCCGCCGGCTGGCGCCACCGATTCGCGTCATGAGATGGGTGATCCGATCCACACCCAGCCGGTCGCCATGATCTACGGCAAGAATGGTGATGGCACCGACGACACGGTGATCTTCGTGCCGACCAATGACGGCTACTTTCACGCCATTGATGCCAGCGTGCAGCCTGGTGCCGCCGGTGCCGATATTACCAGCGGCGCAGTGCTCAGTGGCCAGGAGCTCTGGTCCTTCATTCCGAAGGAAATGCTCCCGCACCTGAAGGACCTGTACGCAAACGCCAGCGCCTCGACCAAGCACTACGGTCTGGACGGATCGATTGCGGTTTTGAAATACGACGTCAATGGTGACGGCATCATCAGCGGCAACGACAAGGTGATCCTGATCTTCGGCACCGGGCGCAATGCGGACGCCAGCAATTACTACGCGCTCGATGTGACCGACAAGCTCAACCCGAAATTCATGTGGAGCATTGACGCTGGTACGCTAGCGGGTCTCGGCCAGGCCTGGTCGACGCCGGTAATCACCCGGGTAAATATTTCGGGCTCCGGACAGAACAGCCAGAAGCTGGTGGCGGTGATCGGTGGCGGCTATGACGCCAGCGAGGACAACGCCGTCTATAACGCCACGGACAGCGTCGGCAACCATGTCTACATGGTTGACGTCATCAGTGGCGCGCTGCTGTGGTCCGCGGGCAGCAGTGGCGCCAACCTGAACCTTGCCACGGCGGGGCGCGCCATGGACCATGCGATCCCCAGCCCCATCACCGTGCTCGATCTGGAGGGCGATGGCTATGCCGACCGGATGTACACCGGTGACATGGCCGGCCGGATCTGGCGCTTCGATATCACCAACGGCGCGAGCGCCGGCAGTCTGGTGGCTGGCGGTGTGATTGCCTCGCTCGGCAGTTCGCTGGAGACGACTCACCTGGCGATCAACAACCGGCGCTTTTACAGTGCAACGGACGTCTCGGCCGAGCAGAAGCCAGGGGTCAAGCCATTCCTGAACATCGCCATCGGCTCGGGCTATCGCGGCCATCCGCTCAACAATACCGCGAACGACCGCTTTTACTCGGTGCGCGATTACAACGGCTTCAGCCCCATGACCCAGGCCCAGCTCAATACGGTGCCGATCATTGTCGATGCCACTGCCGCCGGCACACCGAAGCTGCTGGACATTACCGCCTCGGTGAACCCCGTCATTCCCGACGCCGGACCAGGCTGGCAGCTGATGCTCAACGGCCATCCGGACTGGACGGCCGGTGAAAAGGTGCTGGTACCGTCACGCACTTTCAACGATCAGGTCATCTTCACGACCTACACGCCCAACACGAACGTGCCGGTAGATCCCTGCGTTGGGGTTGGCACCGGCACCAATCGGGTCTATGTCGTGAGCGTCTTCAATGGCGCGCCGACCCTCGATCGCAACAAGGACGGCGCGCTGACGATCGATGAGCGCAGTCAGGATCTGCGCCAGGGCGGCATCGCACCGGAAACCGCGTTTCTGTTCCCGAGCGGCGGCGGCGGTGGCGGTGGCGGCGGCGGTGGCGGCGGTGGTGGTCCTGGTGGTAACGTGACCTGCCTGTCTGGTGTTGAGGTATTGGGCGTCTGCACCAACTTCAACCAGCGACGCAAGACCTACTGGCGCGAGGGCCAGGCGAACTAGCGCCTGCAGCAGGCATCAGAAAATGGAACCAAACATGCAATGCACGCACCACGCCGTTTCGAGAGCCCGCTCGCGGGGTGTGACCCTGATCGAGCTGCTGATCGTCATAGTCATCGTCGGAATTCTCGGCAGTGTTGCCATGACCACCTATCGCAACTACGTCATGCGCGCCAACCGCACCGAGGCGCGCATGACGCTGCTGGCCATCCAGACGGCTCAGGAGAAGTGGTTCGTGCAGAACAACCAGTACGCGCAGGATATCGCGACGCTCGTGGCCGCGCCGCCGGCGGGCCTGGGAATTGCACTCACGGCCGCAGGCGTCACCCCGGCCGGCAACTACACCATCGGCTTTACAGCTGCGACACCCACGACCTACACGGTGCAGGCAGCCGCCACCGGGGCGCAGCTCAAGGACACCGCCTGCCCGACCCTGTCGATCGATCAGAACGCCACGCGTACGCCGGCAGCCAGCACCTGCTGGCGCTGAGCAAGGCAGGGCGTGCGGCGCCAATCTGCTCCGCACGCACCGCTTCTGGCCTCTGAATCGGTTCAGTAAACCCGAAACAACCGGAAACCGTTGTCCTCAAACTGCAGGCGCGTGGCATTCGGTCGCCGACGCTGCAGGCGGCCCAGGCCGTTTGAACGGGATGTACCGGCGATCGACGCGCCGGCATCGAGTGCCGGCACAGCAACCGTCTTGTCACCGGCCGGGCTCGCGCCGATGGCGGGTTTGAAGTTCAGTTCGCTCATGCTCGTGCTCCTTAAGTCTGTTGCATACAGGCAGAACAATAAATGGTTTGTTCTACGAACTATATAGTACTACAAACTGTATGCAGTGCAAGAGAGTTGCCATGACAGTACGATGAAATAGTTGGCACTGTGAACTAAATCACAATCGCCGAGTCACAGGGGTATTGCCAGGCGCCGGTCTGGCGCGGATTCATCTCAGGCCAGAAAGGCGCGCAGCGTCGCGTCGAAGCGCGCGATGTCCACCAGAAAGGCGTCATGTCCCTCGAGCGAGGGCAGGCGCGCAAAACGCGTGGCGATGCCGGCCTGTTCCAGCGCCTCGGCGATCCCGGCCTGCTCGTGAATCGGATACAACAGGTCGCTTTCCACACCGACCACCAGTGCACTCGCGAGCCCGCTGCCGGTAAACGCAGCGCGATTCGAGCCGCCATGCTCGGCGAGGTCAAAGCGGTCCATGGCGCGCGACAGATAGAGGTAGCAATTGGCGTCAAAGACGCGCGTGAAGCGTTCGGCCTGCGCCTCCAGATAGCCTTCCACCGCGAAGCGTGGTGCAAACGGGCTGGCGCGCAGCGCATTGCCGGCGATGGTTTCGCGCCCGAAGCGTTGTCGCCACTCGGTGGCCGAGCGATAGGTAATGGTGCCGAGCTTGCGCGCCAGGCGCATGCCGTTGCGCGGCGGGTGATCGGGGGCATAGTTGCCGCCCTGCCAATCCGGGTCACGCAGGATCGCTTCGCGTTGCACCGAGCGCAGCGCGATGGCAAAGGGCGAGGCCGCCGCGGAGCCCGAGATGCTCACCAGGCGGCGCGCGCCCTGCGGATACAGCGCGGCGAAGGCCGTGACCACCGAGCCGCCGAGCGAAGCGCCCATCACCACCGCAGCGCGCTCGATGCCCACGGCGCGCATGGCTTCATAGCCGCCACGCGCGACGTCCTCAACCGCCAGCTCCGGAAAACCGAGGCGATAGCGTTCGCCTGTGGCAGGGTCAATGGAAGCCGGGCCCGTTGAACCGAAGCAGCTGCCCAGTGAATTGATGCACATGACAAAATAGCGCTGGGTGTCGATCGCCAGCGTCGGCCCGATCATGCGCTGCCACCAGCCCGGGCTCGGGTCGGCCGCCGTCGCGGCCGCATGCGCCGAGGGCGAGAGACCCGTAAACAGGATGATGGCGTTGTCGCGCGCGGCGTTCAACTGGCCCCAGCTTTCATAGGCAATGCGTGCGCCATGCAGCGTGCCGCCGCGATGCATGTGAAACGGATCGGGCAGCGGCACGTTCAACGCAGCAGACACGCTGGTGGGCCGCGGCGTCTCGATGGCGCGTGCCTCAGATTTCCGCGTCGGAGCCATCGGCAATGCCCTCGAACAACGGTGTGGACAGGTAGCGCTCGGCGGTATCGGCCAGCATGGTCAGCAATACCGTGCCTGGCTCTGACTCGCGGGCCAGCTTGGCTGCGGCGGCAAAGTTGCCACCGGAGGAGATGCCGCAGAAAATCCCCTCCTGTCGCGCCAGTTCCCGCGCGGCGTCGATCGCTTCCGCGTCCGTTACCGTCACAATTCGATCAGCCACATTGCGATTGAGCACGGCCGGTATGAAATCGGGCGTCCAGCCCTGAATCTTGTGCGGCGAAAAAGGCTTGCCCGATAGCAGTGCCGCGCCTTCCGGTTCGGTGGTAATTATGCGCACATCGGGTCGCGCCAGGCGGATGACTTCACCGGCGCCGGTGAGCGTGCCGCCCGTACCCCAGCCAGTGACGAAGTAATCGAGCCGCCGGCCGACGAAGTCGGAGACGATTTCCGGCCCCGTGGTGCTGCGGTGATAGGCGGGGTTCGCAAGGTTTTCGAATTGACGCGCCAGGAACCAGGCGTTTTTCTGCGCCAGTTCGGCCGCCTTTCTCACCATGCCCGAGCCACGCTCGGCGGCCGGCGTCAAGATGACTTTGGCACCGAGCATGCGCATGATCTTGCGGCGCTCGACTGAAAAGGTCTCGACCATTACGGCCACGAAAGGATAACCCTTGACCGCGCACACCATGGCCAGGGCGATGCCGGTGTTGCCCGAGGTCGCCTCGACCACCGTCTGGCCGGGTTTGAGTTCGCCGCGCCGCTCGGCATCTTCGATGATGCCGACGGCCAGGCGGTCCTTTACGGAAGAGAGCGGGTTGAAGAACTCGCACTTGACGTAGATCGTCGTGCCTGGCGGCGCCAGACGATTGATGCGCACGACCGGCGTGCGGCCTATGGTTCCAAGGATGTTGTCGTAAATCATGGTGGCACTGTAATACCGGCGTTTCCGTCTAGCGATAAATAAAAGGCCATTCACTGATAACGCCTTGTTATAATGAACCCATCAATGCTGCAATCCACGTTGTCACCGGCAAGACGGGATGAACTTTCACCAACTGCAATACGCCGTGGCGATCGCGCGCCATGGCCTCTCGGTCACCCAGGCCGCGGCGGCCCTGGGCACCTCGCAGCCGGCCATCAGCCGTGCCCTCAAGGCGCTGGAGCGCGAGCTGGGTTTTGACCTGTTCGTGCGCGAGGGCCGGGCGTTTTCGCGTATCACCCCGCAGGGGGCCAAGGTGCTCGAATACGCCACGCGAGCCCTGGCCGAAATCGACAGCCTCAAGGCGGTCGCTGCCGATCTGAACCAGGACAGCCGCGGTACCCTGGCCATCGCTACCACGCACACCCAGGCGCGCTACGTGTTGCCGCCCGTGGTCCAGGCGTTTCGCGAACGCTACCCCGAGGTCGAATTGCACCTGCACCAGGGCACTTCCGAGCAGATCGCGGAAATGGTCGCGACCGACCGGGTGCAGCTGGCGATTGCCACAGGTTCCGATGGCCTGTTTCCCGGCCTGGTGCTGCTGCCGGTGTATCGCTGGCATCGCCAGGTGATCGTGCCGCGCAGGCACCCGCTGGCCAGCGTTGAAAAGCTGACTCTCAAGGAGCTGGCGAAATATCCGCTGGTCACTTACGTATTCAGTTTTTCCGGCGCCTCGTCCCTGCACACGGTGTTTGCGCGCGAGGGCCTGGTGCCCAAGGTGGCGCTCACCGCGCGCGATTCGGATGTGATCAAGACCTACGTGCGCCTGGGGCTCGGCGTCGGCATCGTCGCCAGCGTGGCGATCGAGGCCGCCCACGACGCCGACCTGACGGTCGTCGATGCCTCGCATCTGTTCCCGATCCACACCACCTGGGTGGGTTTCAGGCGCGGCACGCTGCTGCGCAATTTTGCCTACGACTTCATGCAGCTGTTCGGTCCTCACCTCACGCGGCGGCTCGTCGATCGCGCCATCGAGGCGCGTGACGGCGAGGGGCAGACCGAACTGTTTCGCAAGATTTCGCTGCCCGCACGCTGATGTCGTCGCCATGAGCGAGCGCCTGCAGAAGCTGCTGGCCACGGCCGGTTTGGGTTCGCGCCGCGAAATCGAACAGTGGATCCGCGCTGGCCGCATCACGATCGGCGGACGAATCGCCCAGCTGGGTGACCGGGCTACGGCTGCCGATGAGTTGAGGCTCGACGACCAGCCGCTGACCCTGAGTGCGCCGGGCAAACGTCAGGTGCTGATCTATCACAAGCCGATGGGCGAGGTGACCACGCGCCGCGATCCGGCCGGACGACCTACGGTATTTGATCGCCTGCCGGTCCCCGCGGCTGGGCGCTGGGTGGTCATTGGTCGGCTGGATGTGAATACGACGGGACTGCTCCTGTTTAGCAATGATGGTGCTCTGGCGCACCGGTTGATGCATCCCTCGTCCGAAGTGGAGCGCGAGTACCTGGTCCGGGTGCACGGGCTGCCGGGGCCCGAAACACTCAGGCGCGCGCGCGCCGGCGTCGTGCTCGAGGACGGTCTCGCGCGCTTTGACACCATTGAATCGGGTGGCCACAGTGAAAGTCACAGCTGGTTCAGGGTGACGCTGAAGGAGGGCCGCAATCGCGAGGTGCGCCGTCTGTGGGAAGCGCTGGGCTTTGAGGTCAGCCGGCTGGCGCGGCTGCGTTATGGCCGGGTAAGCCTGCCCGATGATCTGCGTCCCGGAGGCTGGCGCCTGCTGCCTGGGGCCGAGGCGGAGCTGCTATAATAAGGTGTATGGAGACTCGAAAAATGTACACTAAAGCTCGATCAGCGCCTATCAGGTCGTTATTGGTGGTGATCGCGGGGCTATTATCGCTAAACATGACGATATCCGCCTGGGCAGCCGACCCCGTGCGGGTGACCACCAGCTTTGATGTCAAGTACGCCGCGGCGGTACTGCGCCAGGTGGCTCATCTCTTCGCGGCCGGCTTTGATCGCGGGGCTGCCGACCGCGTGGCCCTCGACATCGACAGCCTGAAGGCAGACCAGCCTCGGGTCTGGCAGTTCACCGTGCAGTATCAGGGAAAACCCCAGCCCCTGGAGATCCGGGCTCTGCTCGATGATCTGGGCCAGATTGACCTTGATTTCGCCACGGCGCCCGAGTTGGCCCCAGCCGTACGCGCCTCGGTCGATGGCTACCTGAATGGCCACGGGCGCTGAAGCCGCTGAGCTTGACCGTGCCCATCTCGCCATGCCCATCTCGCCATGAAATAAACTCCGGTTTGGCCCGGAATCTGCATTGACACACTGCGGTCGCGAAATCAGAATACGCGGCTCGTTTTTTCTTGGGAGGGGTACCCAAGCGGCCAACGGGAGCAGACTGTAAATCTGCCGGCTTACGCCTTCGTAGGTTC
>JAYTUZ010000217.1:0-9433 GCA_043744295.1 Gammaproteobacteria bacterium
GTCCGAGGTTGCCGCCGGGCTGGCCGCCTTGCGGAACAGACTCGAAATCACGGTCATGGCACGATCCTGGGTCAGCGTGAGCGTTGCGCAGTCTACCGGCTTGGCCTGGCAGCAGCTAGCGTTCGCGCAACGCGCCGCTCAGTGCGCAGCTGGCGTCAATAATGCCGGCCTTCTGTAGCCAGGCGCGCGCATCGAGGGCATCGCACTCGAACCAGCGCTGCGCGCTGCCGAGCCGGAAACTGTAGCCCCACTCGTCCATGTCGCGCCAGCTGGCCGCGCGCCCGAAACCATCGATGCAATCGGCGAGCAGCACCTGCAGGTAGCACACGGCATTCTCTTCGGCTTCGTCACCGCCCGCGTCACGCTCCAGGCCGACGCGGCGCTCGGGACTCATGCAGATGTAGTGCGCGGCCTCATGCAGGATGGAATGCAGTGGCGTATCGAGCCGCGCCAGCAGCGTGTTGCCCTGCAACCCGGCTTCGCTCCCACCCCAGTAGGAACCGGGAATTTCCTGATCCGGCGCGACGCTGCGCAGGGCCAGCCCGAAGCCGGCGAGCAGCCGCGCGACGCCTGAACGATCGCACTCTGCCAGTCGCAGCATGGGCGCGGCCCTAGAGCGACGCGAAGCGCCGCATCAGCAGGGCCACCAGTTCGTCGGCGAGCGCCTGCAGCAGCACCTCGCGCTCGCGCTCCTTGGCCAGCAGCGTGCGCTCGTCGAAACTATACTCGCGCGTCAGGGTATGTTCTTCCGGCGCCAGCAGTTCGCGCCCCTGCGATTCCACTGCCACCCGCACCCGATAGGTGAGTTCGAAGGCGCTGGGAATATTGCGCGCCGATACCGTGAGCACGCGTTCGGCGGTTGTGTCCTCGAGTATGCGTATGGTAGCGGCGCCCGCAACCCCGGCATCGAGTCGCGTGCCTGAACCGAGCAGCGCGGCACGCAAGCCATGATAGAAGTCGCTGTGCGTATCGACCGCCTCGAGGCGCACACTGGCAAGACTGCGTGGCATGGTGTCGCTGCCCTGCAGATGAAAGCCGCAACTGCCAACGGCCAGCAGCAGGCTGGTTCCGGTCAGGCAGCGCGCGAGCCAGCGCATCAGAGCACGATATTGACGAGTTTGCCGGGCACGTACACCACGCGTCGCGGCGTGCCGGCGCCGACGAAGCGCTGTACATCGGCATCGCCCAGGGCGGCAGCCCGCGCCGTAGCCTCATCGGCGCCGCTGGGCACCTGCACGCGGCCGCGCAGCTTGCCATTCACCTGCACGATCAGCTCGACGACCTCCTGCGCGAGCACGGCGGCATCCGCTGTCGGCCACGGCTCATCGATCAGCGCGCGCCCGTGACCCAACTCGTGCCAGAGCGCATGACAGATGTGCGGCACCATCGGCGAGAGACACAGTACCGCCAGTTCCAGCGCTTCCTGGCGCACGGCGCGCGCCGCAGCGTCAGTCGCCTGGAAACGTGCCACCGCATTGAGCAGTTCCATCACCGCGGCGATCGCCGTGTTGAAGACGCGCCGCCGGCCGATATCGCCGGTGACGCGCGCCAGCGTCTGGTGTGCGAGCCGTCGCAGTGCGGCGGCCTCGGCGGGCAGTGCCTTGGGTGGCGGGCCGGACACCACACCCGCAGCGACATGCTCGTAGACTGCCTTCCACAGTCGGCGCAGAAAGCGCGACTGACCCAGCACGCCGTCTTCCGACCACTCGAGCGTCTGCTCCGGTGGCGCCGCGAACATCGTGAACAGGCGCGCCGTATCGGCGCCGTACTGTTCCACCAGACCCTGCGGATCGACGCCGTTGTTCTTCGACTTGGACATGGTACCGAGGCCACCATACTCGACGCTCTGCCCATCTGCAGTTTTCGCACCGCTTCGTTGGCCGGTTGCATCGAGCGTCACCTCGACTTCCGACGGATTCAGATAGACGCGACGCCCGGCCGCAGGCTGGCGATAATAAATGTGATTGAGCACCATGCCCTGCGCGAGCAGCGCCTTGAAGGGCTCATCGAGCGACAGCAGCTGCAGATCGCGCATGACGCGGGTCCAGAAGCGCGAATACAGCAGGTGCAGGATCGCGTGTTCGATGCCGCCGATATACTGATCGACCGGCAGCCAGTACTGGGCGCGCGCATCGACCGGTGCGCTGGTCTGGTCACTGCTGGCGAAGCGCAGGAAGTACCAGGAGGAATCGACGAAGGTATCCATGGTATCGGTCTCGCGCCGCGCCGTGCCACCACACTTCGGACAGTGGCAGTGCAGGAACGGCGCGTGTTTCGCCAGCGGATTGCCAGACCCGTCGGACACCAGATCTTCCGGCAGGCGCACCGGCAAGTCGCTATCGGGCACCGCCACTTCACCGCACTTCTCGCAGTGGATGAGCGGAATCGGGCATCCCCAGTAGCGCTGACGCGAAATACCCCAGTCACGCAGTCGCCATTGCACGCGCGGCGCGCCGAGCCCGCGCTGCGCCAGCGCGGCGGCAATAGTGCTGAGCGCTGCCGTCGAGGCGAGCCCGGAAAACTCACCAGAGTCGACGGTAATGCCCGGCTCGGCATACTCGGGCAGCCAGCTGGCACCGACGCGCTCATAGCCGCCGGTTGCGGATCGCACCACGGTGCGAATGGCCAGCCCATGGCGCTGCGCAAATTCGAAATCGCGTTGGTCGTGCGCGGGTACACCCATGACCGCGCCTTCGCCGTAGGCCATGAGCACATAGTTGGCGACCCATACTTCGATCAGTTCGCCGCTGAGGGGATGGCGCACATGCAGACCCGTGGCCATGCCACGTTTTTCCATGGTTGCCATGTCGGCTTCCATGGTGCTGCCGCGCTTGCACTCGGCCACGAAGACCGCCAGCGCCGGATTGCGCGCCGCCGCTGCGCTGGCCAGCGCATGCTCGGCCGAGATCGCCATGAACGTGACGCCAAACAGCGTATCGACGCGCGTGGTGTAGACCTTCAACGCCGCGGCAACCCCCGGCGCCGCGCCGCTTGCGCTCGTCGTGCCCTGGTCGAGCGCCGCAAGCGTGTCCTCGGCGTAGGGGAAGGCCACATCGCAGCCCTCGCTGCGTCCCAGCCAGTTGGCTTGCATGGTGCGCACCCGCTCGGGCCAGGCGCTCAGGGTATCAAGGCCCGCCAGCAACTCCTCGGCATAAGCGGTAATGCGCAGGTAATACATCGGGATCTCGCGCTTTTCCACCAGCGCACCGGTGCGCCAGCCGCGCCCATCGATCACCTGTTCATTGGCGAGCACGGTCTTGTCGATTGGATCCCAGTTGACCACCCCGGTCTTCTTGTAGGCGATGCCACGCTCGCGCATGCGCAGGAACAGCCACTGATTCCAGCGGTAATAGTCCGGATCACAGGTGGCCACTTCACGCCGCCAGTCGATCGCCAGGCCCAGCGCCTGCAGCTGCTTCTTCATGTAGGCGATGTTGTCGCGCGTCCAGCGCGCCGGCGGCACGCCGTTGGCGATCGCGGCATTTTCGGCCGGCAACCCAAAGGCATCCCAGCCCATCGGCTGCAGCACATTGCAGCCCTGCATGCGCATGAAGCGCGCCAGCACGTCGCCAATGGTGTAGTTGCGCACATGACCCATGTGCAGGCGCCCCGACGGATAAGGGAACATCGACAGGCAGTAGTACTTGGGGCGCGCGCCATCCTCGCGCGCCGCAAAGCTGGCGTGTGAATCCCAGTATTCCTGTGCGGCGCGCTCAACCAGCGCCGGATCGTAGCGTTCTTGCATGAGAATGACGGTGGCCGCGCAATACCGCGCGGGTTCGAGCCCCGAAGGATACAACATGGCGCCTGGCGGCAGGCAGCATCGGAAACAACAGGGCCCGGCTTGCGCCGGGCCCGATCGTGCGTCCTTCCAGCCGGCCGGTACTCAAGGCTTGGTGAACTTGATCTCCCACATATAGTCCGTGTGGGATCCGCATATGTCGGTAAAGGTATCGCCCAGCGGATTGTCCATCAGCGCCTGGTTGACGCTGGCGCGCGCCTCCAGCACGGTCTTCATGTCAGCGCCACTCATGGTCGCGATCCGCCGGTACTCGCCGCCGACCATGTGCTCCAGCCAGCCCCAGGACTTGAGTTTGCCATCGGCTATCAGTTTGTCGTAGATGGGCGCGAACACCTGCTTGACCAGCGCGTCTGCCTGCTTCTCACGGCTGCTGTCGCAGATGTAGTAGGTGGAGAAGGCCGCGCTGCCGCGCGCCGCGGTGACGGCGTTGCCGGCGACCGTCTTCCAGATATAGTCGTCGTGCGAGTTGCAGATCTTGCCCAACTCGTCACTCAGCTTCTTGTTCTTGGCATCAATCTGATCGCCGATCTTCTTTTGCGAATCCAGTAGTGCCTGGACGCTTGGTGCGCCGTGATAGAGCGCGCGGCGCCACTTGCCACCGGTCTGATGGGCGAGCCAGCCGTAGTTGGTGATCGCGGCTTCGGCAAAGGCCGCGTCATAGTACGATCGGAGCTGATCAAAAATCTGGTCGGCCCGTTCCTGCTGCGTCACGTCGCAGTTGAAATAGGTCACGTAGAGGTACGAATCTTTCGGTTTGTCCTGGGCCTGCGCCAGACCGCTAATCGCCAGCAACAAGCAGGCCTGGAGCCCGAAGGCTCCGGTGAATGGCTTTCTCATGTGTTTCTCCCCAATATCCGGGCTGGTATCTGGCCCGGTTGCAGCGGCGAAGCATAAGTCTGCGTGCCAGAGCGCACAATAGCCGGCCACCACGGAGTAACCAGATCATGTTGCGCAGAGATTTTCTGGCACGGATCACTGCAGCCAGCGCCTATGGGTTCGCTCCCGCAATGCACGCACGCCAGAGGGCGCTGCGGGTGGGCATAGTTGGCGGCGGCATCGTCGGCGCCTCGATCGCCCTGCATCTGGCCGAGGCCGGGGCCCGCGTCACGCTGCTGGAAAAAGCGCAGCCAGCCACTGGCGCCACGCAAAACTCCTTCGCCTGGCTGAATGCCTTCGTTGCGGATGCGCACTACCGCGAGCTGCGACTGCAGAGCCTGCGGGCTTATCACCAGCTGGACCGGCGGCTGCAACTGGGCATCACCTGGGGTGGTTACCTGAACTGGGCGAGCAGCGAGGCGGAAGTGGCGGCCCTGCGCGCCAACGGCGCTCAACTGGATCACACGCCCGTACCGGTAAGATCGGTCAGCGCGACCGAACTGGCAGCGCTCTCGCCGACGCTCGTGCCCGGTCCCATCGCCGCTGCCTTTTTCTCAGGCGTCGACGGGCATCTGGACCCGGTCAAGGTGACCCGCCTGTTCCTGGCCGCAGCACGGCGGCACGGCGCGAAGATACTCAGCGAATGTGAACTGCTGGGGCTCGATCTGCAGGGCCATGCGCTCAGCGGTGTGGTGACCAGCCGCGGGCGCTTCCGCTTTGACCGCCTGGTGGTGGCGGCCGGCGTCGATACGCCCGGCATTGTCGCAATGGCCGGGTTCAACCTGACGCTGCGTCACGCGCCGGGCATCCTGGCTCACAGCCAACCCACGGCGCCGGTGACGCCGATCATCCATGACGCGCCGGGTGGCGTCTCATTCAGGCAGACGGCCGACGGCAGCATCGTGGGTTTCGACTCACCGGAACCACCCGACCTTGCCGTCCACCAGGAGATCCGCGCGCATGCCATGCCGTTTCCGGATGAAACGCTGCGCGCCATGCACGGCAACCGCATACTTGCCAGGGTTGGCGCCTATCTGCCCGCCGCACGAGCCGTGCCGCTCGAGCGACTGACGCTGGGCTTTCGCCCCATGCCGCTCGATGAGCTGCCGGTCGTCGGCGCGCTGCCGGGCGCTCCCGACATCCATGTCGTCATCACCCACAGCGGCGTTACGCTGGCGCCGATTCTCGGCAGCTACGTTGCCCGGGAAGTGCTGGCCGCGGCACGGCTCGAAGCGCTGGCCCCCTACCGCCCGGAGCGCTTCGTTGCCGCCGCCGTGGCCGGCCGTCAGAAGGTCTTGCCCACCGTCACGCCGTACGTCTGCGGTGCATTGACGTAGCCGGAGTAGCTGCCGCTCTGGGCAACCGACGGGAAGGCACTGAGCAGGTAGTTGTTGTCGGTGAGGTTATGGCCCCAGAGCATGAAGTTCCAGCCGTTGCGCGCCAGGCCGATGCTGGCATTGAAGGTGCTGACCCGTCGCGAGGCAATGTCTGCGCTGACGTTCTCCACCACCGGCACCCGGTTCTCGTACTGGTAGTCAGCGCGCAGGAAGCCATCGTAATCGCCGGCCTGCCAGTCGTAGGTCGCGGCTGTCGAGATGCTCTGCTGGTGCACGCCGGCCGGCCGCGTGCCGCTGAGATCAGTGGGTCCGTTGATCCCATCGGCGCCGACGAAGCTGTCGTACTTGGGATCCATGAAGGTGCCGGCAAACGAGAATTCCCAGTGCCGATTCGGCGTGTACTGGGCTTCGATCTCCACGCCCTTGGTCGACTGCTTGCCGGCATTGGCAAGGTTGAAGCCCGTGCCGGTGAAGATGTTTGACTGGAATCCCTTTATTTCCTGGTCGAACACCGCGAGGTTGAGCGCCGCGTGCGGCCACTGGCCCTTGAGGCCGAGTTCATAGACGGTGGACTCCTCGGGCCCCGCGAAACGCGTACCATAGCGGCCGTAGTAGGGATTCACAAAGCCGCCCAGCGGCGAGCGGTCCGGCGATGATGGCGCGAGCCGCTTGCTGTCCCGCGAGAGGTTCCACGAGGTGGCCTTGAAGCCGGTGGACACACCGCCGTAGACCTTCAGGTTGTCGCGGATGTCATAAGCGAGGCGGATCGTGTAGGTGGCCTTGCCGTCGTCCGAGTGGCCGTCACCAAAGGGCACCACGGGCGAGAGGAACTGCAAGGGATAGAGTCCCAGCGCCGTGTTGCAGGCCGGCGGCGGGTTGGTCGCCGAGCAGGGCGTCACGCTGATGCGATCGGCAGCAAACGCGGCAGGCGCCGTCAGCGGATTGCTGAGGATCAACCCGATGTTCGCCGGCGTTGGCGGCAGGCCGGTCAATGCAAAGAACGCACCACCAAAGCCAATATCCACCAGATTGAGACTGCTGAACACGTCGCTGTTGCTCTGCAGGAAGCTCACGTCCTTCTTGTTCTTGGTGTAGGCGAGACCAAGGGTCAGGGTGAGCTTGTCGACCATTTTCCAGTCCGCCTGGCCAAACAGCGTGTAGGAGTCGTTGTCCTGCTGCGTGTTGACCGCACTGCTCTGCCCGGCCTTGAAGAAGGTGCCAGCTGGCAGCCCGAGCGCCCCTTCGAGCGTGTTGAGGACCGTGAAACTGCCGGTCTTTGCCGCCACCAGCCCGGTCACATAGTTACGCATGTCAGCGCCATAGGCGATGGTGTTGTCGTAGTCCACCTTCTCCTTGAAGTAATAGGCGCCCAGCAAGCCGCTCAGGGCCCCACCGTTGTCAAAGCTGGCGCGCAGCTCCTGAGTGAAGGTGTGGATGCGTTGGTCGTTGATATTGGTCGGAACCAGGTCGGCGCTGGTGAAGTCGGTGTCGTAGTCGAACTTCGCTTTCTGTTGCCGCACTGCCGTGATCGAACTCAGCGTCATCGGTCCACGCTTCCAGTCCACGTGCATCGAGACGCCGTCATTGTCGACTGAGTTGGCCGGATCCTTGTTCAGATAGGCGCTGCGATCGAAGCGGCTGCCGCTATACAGCTTGCCGCCGATAGCGTTGATCAACGCGCCGGTGGGGCCGTTGACCAGCGTCACTACACCGCAACAGGCTTCGTTGATCCGGCTGATATCGCCGATGAAGCGGATCGACAGGTCATCGGTAACGTTGAACAGCAACTGCGCCCGCAGGTCGTGGCGGTGCCGATTGTTGATGCCGTCACCGTTGCTCAGGTTGGTGAAGTAGCCGTCGCGGTTGCTGACGCCGGCGGAAAAGCTGTACGCGACGCGCTCGCTGACCGGACCGGTCAGCCGCAGCTTCATATTTGAGGCATTGAAATTGCCGTAACCCGCTTCGATCGAGCCACCGAAAGTGAACGAGGGCTTGCGGGTCACGACGCTGATGACGCCGGCGGAGGCATTCTGGCCGAACAACGTGCTTTGCGGTCCACGCAGCACCTCGACGCGCTGCACGTCGACCAGGTCGCCGATCTGCGAAGCGGAGCGCGAACGGTAGACGCCATCGATGAACACGCCCACCGATGACTCGATGCCCGGGTTGTTGGCGCCGTTGCCGAAGCCGCGGATCAGAAAGTTGGTCTGGGTCGAGGTCTGCAACTGCGACACGCGCAGCGAGGGCACGATCGACTGCAGATCGAGGATGTCCTGGACCTTGGCCCGCTCGAGCGTCTTGGCCGTAGTCACCGTAACGGCGACCGGGATGTCCTGCAGCGTCCGTTCGCTCTTGGTGGCCGTGACGATGATTTCCTCGAGCGTGTCACTGACCTCGGCGCCGATGGCTGTTGCGCAAAAGCAGGCCGTGACCGCGACCAGCGTCGCGGAAAATGCACTCTTGATGCTCATAACCCTCACCCTGTTCTTGTAATCCTGGGCGGAGTTTAGGCCGGCTGGCGGCAGACCGCCACTCCGGCCACCACCGGTCTATCCCCAGAGCGCCGGGCTGGGCGTGCCAATCCTGCCATCCAGGTAGTCAATCGGGTGCGGGACATCGCTGGCCTGCAGCAACGGCCCATCCAGGTCGACGTAATCGCACAGCTGGGCAATCAGCACGCCCGGCGCCATCGACAGGGAACTGCCCACCATGCAGCCGACCATCAGGCGGTAGCCCTGCTCCAGTCCGCTGCGCGCACAGGCCAGCGCTTCGCTCAGGCCACCCGTCTTGTCCAGCTTGATATTGAGCACCTGGTATTTGCCCTTGAGCCCGGCGATCGATTGCCGGTCGCTGAAGGCTTCATCGGCTGCCACCGGGACTGGCAGCGAAACAGCCCTGAGAATCTCATCGTTGCGCGGATCGACCGGCTGCTCCAGCAGCACAATATTGAGTTTCGCGAACTCAGGGCTGTAGCGCCGCAGCTCGGCTTCGCCCCACGAGGCGTTGGGGTCGAGTATCAGGCGGGCATCGGGCGCCTCCTCGTGCACGATGCGCGCGCTCTCGAGCCCGTGATCGCGATCGGTCTTTACCTTCAGCAGCGGAAAATGGGCGTGACTCCTGGCGGCTGAGCGCAGCAGCGGCTCAGCCATGATGCCAAAGGTAAACGAGGTGGGTCGCGGCTCGAAATTCGTGAGCCCCGCCGCCCGCCAGGCGGGAATTCCCGAGCGTTTCGCGTTCAGGTCCCAGAGCGCGCAGTCGAGCGCATTGCGTGCGCCGCCCGCCGGCAGCAGGACCTGCAGGGACTCAAGCGTCAGGCTGGAATCAATGTGAGGGCGAACCGCCTCGATCTGGGCCACCATCGACTCGGGCGTCTCGCCGGCATAATCGACGCCCACCGCTTCGCCGCGCCCGACCTTGC